>CAUUSJ010000023.1:0-27156 GCA_963547765.1 uncultured Streptococcus sp.
GAGCAATGGATTGAAGCTCCATGTGTCGGCGGTTCGATTCCGTCTCGCGCCATACCATTATCTAATATGCGGGTGTAGTTTAGTGGTAAAACTACAGCCTTCCAAGCTGTTGTCGCGAGTTCGATTCTCGTCACCCGCTTTGAACTGAGATGTTCACACCAAGTTTTTGAACTTGGGCGCGTAGCTCAGGTGGTTAGAGCGCACGCCTGATAAGCGTGAGGTCGGTGGTTCGAGTCCACTCGTGCCCATTAAATAATGGAGAATTACTCAAGAGGCTGAAGAGGACGGTTTGCTAAATCGTTAGGTCGGGTAACCGGCGCGGGGGTTCGAATCCCCCATTCTCCGTAAATAAGGGAGTTTAGCATCTGCTATCTCCTTTTCTTGTTTTATAATGTTTTTTAATGTTTGTTTAAACTTTTTTGGTACGCTGTGCTGGTCTGATTAGATCAAGACTTATATAATCAGGTTTTTTAGGGATTTACTGATTTCGGGGATTGGAATGAATAAATTAAAGATGTCTAAATTTTTGATTTCTATTTTGCTATTGGGAATTGTTATGATAAGCTTGATGCTCTCCCCTCTTTCACCATGGATTGTTTCTGTGACTGGTGATTTTTTGTCCAGTGTTGATCGGGTAGTTGCTATTCCTTTTAACTATCTTGCTAAGGAGAAGAAAAAAGTTACTCATTTAATAGAGACTTATCAAGAAAACGAAACCCTAAAAGGAACAATTTACAATCTTGAAGAGAAGGCAAATATTTCTGATTCCTTAAAATTGGAGAATGAACAGTTGCGTTCTCTCTTAGAGTTACGAAATAATGATCAAAGTGCTGTCAAGATTGCTGCAGAAGTTATTTCTCGCTCTCCATCTACTTGGAAGAATGAATTAACTCTTGATAAGGGGCAGTCTAGCGATGTGACAACCTCTATGCTGGCTATTTCTAACGGTGGTTTGATTGGAGCAGTTAGCAGTGTTTCCGACTCTTCCAGTGTCGTTAGTCTACTTACAAATGAAAAGAATGATAGTTCTATTGCAATTAAGATTCAGACAAAAACTGGTTTTGCCTATGGCATCATTGTTGGTTTTGACACTGAGAAGTCAGCTTTTATCGTCAGCCAGCTAAATACGGTGGATGGCATTGAAGAAGGGGCAACTGTAACGACAAGTGGTCTAGGCTCTTATAATGCTGAGAATGTCTTGGTTGGTCAAGTTTTATCAATATCAGCTGGTAAGGACCAATTAAACAAGGAAGTTTTGGTGAAGCCCGCTGCTGATTTATCTGATATTCAAGCGGTTCTGTTGGTGAGAAATTAGTATGAAAATTCTAAGAGGAACTTTTTTTACAACTTTGTTTTTATTTCTGATCTTCTTCATTGATGGTCAATTATCAAGAATTCTTGTAGATCTTTTTGCTGAGAAGTGGCATCCGGCAAGTCATATTTTATTGTTCTTTACGGTTTTCTTATTTTTAAACTTTTCAAAGGAATATATTTTTTTCCTCTTCTTCACTCTAGGTCTTTTTTACGATGTTTATTATCTACATGTGATTGGGCTTTTCACCTTCATCTTGCCTCTACTGACAGTTGTCATTTATCATTTTCTTTCTGTATTTTTGCTAAATCGTTGGACACGCGTTTTAGCAATCATTACGATTGTCTTCTTTTTTGAAATGATTAACTTTGCTTCTGCATCATTCTTGCACCTAGCGAGCTTTACATTCCCTGATTTTATTATCTATGCTTTGGTGCCGACTTTAGTATTTAATGCCTTTCTTTTCCTATTGTTACAGCCTTTGTTTGAAAAAGTCTATTTATGATGATTTAGAAATAGAAATGTAACGAATGCGTAATATATAGCCAGAATTTTTTTGATATACTATATAATGTCTTAGTAAGAAGGAGTGTTAATATTTTTATGAAGAAAAAGCTACTTACATCAGTTTTATTGAGTGCGGTGATCCTTTCTCAAGGTGCTGCGCTAGTTAGTGTTAAAGCTGATAGTACAGATGATAAAATTGCAGCTCAAAATAGTAAAATTGATAGTTTAACCAATCAACAAAAAGCGGCACAAGCACAAGTTGATGAAATTCAAAAACAAGTTACAGCTATTCAAAAGCAACAAGAAGTGCTTCAAGCAGAAAATGAAAAATTGAATGCTGAATCTGCGAAACTTACTGCTGAAATTGAAGAGTTATCAAAGAATATTGTTGCTCGTAATGAGTCTCTTGCAAACCAAGCGCGTAGTGCTCAAACAAATGGTACGGCAACAAGCTATATCAACACAATCATCAACTCTGCTTCAATCACTGAAGCTATCTCTCGTGTAGCAGCGATGAGCGAAATCGTTTCGGCTAACAACAAAATGCTGGAACAACAAAAAGAAGATAAAGAAAAAATTGCTGAAAAACAGGTTGCTAACAATGAAGCTATCAATACAGTGATTGCAAACCAACAAAAACTTGCAGACGATGCTCAAACGTTGACAACTAAGCAGGCTGAACTCAAGGTTGCTCAACTGAACCTTGCAGCTGAAAAAACAACTGCTGAAAATGAGAAAAATAGTCTCTTAGAGCAAAAAGCAGCAGCTGAAAAAGCGGCAGCTGAGGCAGCAGCGGCAGAAGCAGCATATAAGAACCAGCAACAAGCGCAACAACAAGCGATCCTTGCTTCAGGAAATACAAGCTTCGCAGCACAAGTTCAAGCTGTAAATAATACAGGTGGAACTCCTGCAGCAGAAGTAGCAGTTGCTACATCAGGAGTTGTTGCAACTCCATCATATAGCCTTTCAGCATCAACTTATCCTGTAGGTCAATGTACTTGGGGTGCTAAGACTTTGGCACCATGGGCTGGCGACTACTGGGGTAATGGTGGCCAATGGGCAGCTAGTGCAGCAGCAGCAGGCTTCCGTACAGGATCACAACCACAAGTTGGAGCAATCGCATGTTGGAACGACGGTGGCTACGGACACGTTGCAGTTGTAACAGCAGTTCAATCTGCTAACAACATTCAAGTATCAGAAGCAAACTATGCTGGTAACCAATCACTCGGTAATCACCGTGGATGGTTTGACCCAACAAATGCACAAGGATACGTAACATACATCTATCCAAACTAATGAAATATGAAGGAGAACGACTTTTCGTTCTCCCTTTTATTTTTTATTGAAAAATTGCTGGAAAAGCGTTACAATGGTAGGTAGGAAAAATGTAATTGGTTACAATAAAAGACGATTTAGAATCTGGAGGGAATCATGTCTTTTTCTGATTTAAAGCTCTTTGCTCTTTCTTCTAATCAAGAATTAGCGCAGCGTGTTGCAAAGGAGATTGGGATGCCGCTTGGGAAATCAACGGTTCGTCAATTTTCTGACGGGGAAATTCAAGTAAACATCGAAGAATCGATCCGTGGTAAGCACGTTTTTATCTTGCAGTCAACTAGCTCACCTGTCAATGACAATCTAATGGAAATTTTGATTATGGTGGATGCCTTGAAGCGGGCTAGTGCGGAGTCTATCAATGTAGTGATGCCTTACTATGGTTATGCTAGACAGGACCGAAAAGCTCGTGCTCGTGAGCCAATTACATCTAAATTAGTGGCTAATTTAATGGAGATTGCTGGGGTAGATCGCCTATTGACCATTGATTTGCATGCTGCTCAGATTCAAGGTTTCTTTGACATTCCTGTTGACCATTTGATGGGAGCACCTTTGATTGCTGATTATTTTGAGCGTCGGGGCATGGTTGGTAGCGACTATGTGGTAGTCAGTCCAGACCACGGTGGTGTCAGCCGCGCTCGTAAGTTGGCTGAATTTCTCAAGACTTCGATTGCGATTATCGACAAACGTCGTAGCGTTGACAAGATGAATACCAGTGAAGTCATGAATATCATTGGTAAGGTGGAAGGTAAGACCTGTATTCTGATAGACGATATGATTGATACGGCGGGCACTATTTGTCATGCGGCAGATGCGCTGGCAGAGTCCGGTGCTGTGGAAGTTTATGCGAGCTGTACTCACCCAGTCTTGTCAGGGCCAGCTATGGAAAATATCCAAAAATCCGCTATCAAAAAACTAGTAGTTTTAGATACTATCTACCTTTCAGAGGACAGATTAATCGATAAGATTGAGCAGATTTCTATCGCTCATCTCTTGGCAGAAGCCATCGTTCGAATCCATGAAAAACGTCCACTTTCCCCCCTTTTTGAAGTAGCAAAAAAGGCTTAAAAGTGCCTTGATCAAGATTTTTTTTAGCAAAAGACTTGACAATTTAAAGAATATTTCATACACTATACATAGTAACGATAGTTACCAAATAAAAATGTTTTTTATATAAAAAAGGAGAAAACAAATGAAAAAAGTTGTACTTTCTAGCGTAGTAGCTCTTTCATTGTTCGCAGTAGCAGCACCAGTATTTGCACAAGGTGAAAATGCTGAGTCATCAAACCAATTGATCCAAAAGAAATATAGCTCATGGCGCGATTCAGCTGATGAAGCAAACACTCAAGTAGCTGCTCACGAAGCTGAAATCAATGCTGAAGCTGAAAAAGATGCAGCAGTTGTAGCTGCTAAGGCTGCTCTTGAACAATACGGTTCAGGTCATGAGTATGGCAAATATGCAGAAAAAGTTGAAGAAGCTCGTACAGAAGCTCGTAACACTGTTCGTAACAAATATGTTGCTCAACTTCAAGATAAATACACTGCAGCAGCTAAATCTCAAGGTAACTACTACAATGAAACTGGCGTAGAAGCTAACCGTACAAATGAACAACGTATCGCTGATGATAAAGCAGCTCAAGGTCAAGCTGGTCAAGCAGGCCAAAACGGTCAAGCTGGCGAAAATGGAAAAGCTAGTCAAAACGGTCAAAAACCTGCATCTGCAGCAGAAGCTAAAGCTTCAGAAGCTAAAGCTGCTAAAGGTGCTAAAGCTGGACAAAAAGCAGCTGGTAAAGCTCTTCCAAAAACATCTGCAGTTAAATAATTTGTTTTAAACAATTGTACTAACGCAATTTATATCACTGGACCTCTGGTTCAGTGATATTTTTTAGAAGGATTTTATAGGATTTTTATCTATGAGAAGAAGAAGACAAAAACGACAGCAGAAAAATTGGAAGATTTTTGGTGGTTTAGGAGCTTTAGTTGTTGCTATTTTAGCAGGGATTTTTCTCCTCCAACAGGCAAACTCTTCAAATTCTGCTGCTAAATCATCCACTAGTCAGGTAGGTAAGGTAACTTATACACCAAGTAAGGAAGAAAAGGAATATCTGACTAATCGTTTTAATGGCTTGAAAGCAATCAATCCTGAAACGGTGGCCTATGTCTATGCTCCTGGTACAGAATTGGATGAGCCAGTTGTACAGACAGGCGACAACTCAACTTACTTGGATAAGACCTTTGAAGGTGGAAATGAGCCTTATCTGGGGACTGTTTTCATGGACACTGAAAACAAAAAAGACTTTAGTGACCGTTTGACTTGGCTCTTTGGGCATGCTCGTGGAAGTCAGGTTGGTGATCACCGCATGTTTAATGATGTGAACTACTATGATAAACAGGAATACTTAGATAAGCATAAGTATGTTGTCATTGAAACACCAGAGCGTAAGCTTTACTATCAGGTAATGGGCTTGGTGATCGTTCCAGAAGAGACTGCTTTTTATCGGATTAAGTTTGATGATGATAAGGATTTTGAAACTCAGCTGAAGAATATCTATGAAGCTGCTCGTACCAAAGATTCAAAAATTAAGATTAAGGCTAGTGATAAGTACGTTGTGCTGTCAACTTGTCGTGAAGAGGATGAGACGATTCGTTCTAACCTCTATCTACGTCAAATCCCAGACTCTGAACTGCAAGATTTCCTAGCGAAGCATGGGAATGAGCTTACTTATAAAGCAACTCGTGAATAAAAATCAGGATTTTTCCTGATTTTTTTGTTACCTAAGGGCTCATATGAGATTGAATTGGAGTAAATGCTTGACAAACGCTATATGTATATATATACTAGAGTAGTATGGATTTTCCATAAAATTAATTCTAAATAAAGGAGATAAAACATGAAAAAAGTTTTATTGCTTAGTGTATTAGGTCTTTCTGCAGTTGCTAGTGTAGCTTATGCAGCAACTGGTGTGCCTGCTATTCCAGGAGTTACAGCACCTGCTACATCAGCTGTAACAAAAGTAAATCAAGAAGGTAATCACAATAACCGCTTTGGTTACGGAGTTTCACCAGATAATACTAAATATGGATATAGCTTTTCAGGTGCAGCTACTTACCCAGTAGCACCAGCAGCAGGAACAGCAGACGGTAAGCCTTTGAATGACGGAACTCGTAAGTTTGGTCATAATAGTCGTTTTGGAGCAGCATTTGAAGCTCGTTATACTACTAGCTCAGCTACACCAGCAGCTCCATCAACACCTGCTACTCCATCAACACCAGCGGCTCCATCAACGCCTGCTACTCCATCAACACCAGCAGCTCCATCAACACCAGCAGCTTCAGCGGCTCTACCAGCTATTACAGTTAAAAAGCCAGTTGGAGCTCCAGCAGCAGCAGACCTTCCTTCACAAGCGAACGTTACAGGAACTACAAATGCACGTTTTGGTGCTGCAGCCCAAGAAGATCGTGACAATAATAATGTAGCTTATGATGCAGTTTACCAAGCAGGAACATATCCAGTAGCTCCAGCAGCAGGAACAAAAGATGGTAAGCCTTTGAATGACGCAGGACGTGAGTTTGGTCATAATACACGTTTTGGTGCTGCAGGACAAGGTAGCGATATTAAAGCAGCTACAACATTCGAAAACACAAACTATTCAGCTGTAGTAAATGGTAACTAATTTAGTTTTAGTAACATTTATATTAAAAAATCAGGAATTTTCCTGATTTTTTGTTTTTCTTTCTATAAATCAGATGGATTTTTGCGCAGGTGCTGCATTTATAGTATAATAGTTCTATTAGATTATCGGAGGCGGCTATGGATTTGACTAAGAAGTTTAACAAGAATTTAGATAAAATTGAAGTGTCTCTGATTCGTCAGTTTGACCAGTCTATTTCTACGATTCCAGGTGTTTTGCGGCTGACCTTGGGGGAGCCAGACTTTCCGACACCGGATCATATCAAGGAGGCGGCCAAGGCAGCCATTGATGCCAACCAGAGCCACTATACTGGAATGAGCGGGCTTTTGGAGCTGCGGCAGGCTGCGGCTGACTTTGTCAAGGAGAAGTACCATCTGAACTATCGTCCAGAAGATGAAGTCTTAGTCACTATTGGGGCAACCGAGGCCCTGTCTGCGACTCTGACGGCTATTCTGGAAGAGGGAGACAAGGTCTTGCTGCCAGCGCCAGCTTATCCAGGTTATGAGCCGATTGTCAATTTGGTTGGGGCGGAGATTGTCGAGATTGATACGACAGAAAACGACTTCGTTTTGACTCCTGAAATGCTGGAGCAGGCTATCTTGGAGCAAGGAGACAAGCTCAAGGCGGTTATTCTCAACTATCCGGCCAATCCGACTGGTGTGACTTATTCGAGGGGGCAGATGGAGGCTTTGGCAGCTGTATTGAGCAAGTATGAAGTTTTTGTCGTCTGCGATGAGGTTTATTCTGAGTTAACTTATACAGAGCAGGGGCACGTTTCTCTGGCAGAATATTTGCCTGAGCAGACCATCGTCATCAATGGCTTATCCAAGTCTCATGCTATGACGGGCTGGCGACTAGGTTTTATCTTTGCTCCTGCTGCGTTTACGGCTCAATTAATCAAGAGCCATCAGTATCTGGTGACGGCAGCCAATACCATGGCTCAATATGCAGCTATTGAGGCTTTGACAGCTGGTAGGGATGATGCCCAACCAATGAAGGCGGAATACATCCAGCGGCGGGATTATATTATCGAACAGATGACGAAGCTGGGTTATCAGATTATCAAGCCAGACGGTGCTTTCTATATTTTTGCTAAGATTCCAGCAGGCTACAATCAAGATTCTTTTGCCTTTTTGCGGGATTTTGCTGAGAAGAAGGCTGTGGCTTTTATCCCAGGGGCGGCCTTCGGCCAGTACGGGGAAGGCTATATCCGCCTATCTTATGCGGCTAGTATGGAAACCATCAAGGAAGCTCTGAAACGGCTCAAGGAGTACATGGAAGACCATGCTTAGACCGTTAACGAGCAAGAGTTTGATTCTCTATAATCGGAATTTCCGGGAAGATGATAAGCTGGTCAAGATCTTTACGGAACAGGCTGGCAAGCGAATGTTTTTCGTGAAACATGCTGGAAAGTCTAAGCTGGCACCAGTCATCCAGCCTCTGACGGCGGCAGAACTTTTGATGAAAATCAATGACGATGGACTCAGTTATATCGAAGATTACCAAGCTGTGGAAAGTTACGGGCAAATCAAGGGCGATCTCTTTGTCATGGCTTATGCCAGCTATGTGGCGGCTCTAGCAGATGCTAGTATTCAGGACCATCAGCCAGATCCAGCCCTCTTTGCCTTTCTGCAGAAGACACTGGATTTGATGAATCAAGGGCTGGATTATGAGGTTTTGACAAATATCTTTGAAATTCAGATTTTATCTCGCTTTGGCGTTTCTCTGAATTTCCATGACTGTGTTTTTTGCCACAGGACAGGTCTGCCTTTTGATTTTTCCTTTCAATATGGCGGGGTGCTCTGCCCAGAGCATTATCACAAGGATGTTCATCGCAGTCATCTTAATCCCAATATTCCTTTTTTGCTCAATCAGTTTCAGGCAGTTCAGTTTAGTGAGCTGGAGACGATTTCGCTCAAGCCTGAAATCAAGCGACAGATCAGGGATTTTGTAGATCAACTTTATGATGAATACGTGGGTATTCATCTCAAATCAAAGAAATTTATCGACTCTCTGGGCGACTGGGGCAGTATTTTACAAGACAAACATGAGGAAGAACAGCATGAAAAAAATAGCTATTGATGCCATGGGTGGAGACAATGCCCCTCAGGCTTTGGTCGAAGGTGCTAATCAGGCTCTGAGAGACTTCTCGGATATTGAGCTTGTTCTCTATGGGGATGAGGCCAAGATTAAACCTCTATTGACAGCGACAGAGCGTGTCAGCATCGTTCATACGGATGAAAAGATTGATTCGGATGATGAGCCGACCAAGGCTATTCGTAAGAAGAAGCAGGCTAGCATGGTTTTGGCAGCCAAGGCAGTCAAGGATGGAGAAGCAGAAGCAGTTCTGTCTGCTGGTAATACGGGAGCGCTTTTGGCGGCGGGCTTCTTTATCGTCGGACGGATCAAAAATATTGACCGACCGGGTCTTTTATCCACTTTACCGACTGTGGATGGCCGAGGTTTTGATATGCTGGATCTGGGGGCAAATGCTGAAAATACCCCTCATCATCTGCACCAATATGCTATCCTAGGTTCTTTTTATTCGGAAAATGTTCGTGGCATTAAGCGGCCACGGGTTGGTTTGCTCAATAATGGCACTGAAGCTAGTAAGGGAGACCCTCTGCGCAAGGAAACCTATGCATTGCTAGCAGCGGATGGCAAACTGAACTTCATCGGCAATGTGGAGGCGCGTGACCTTATGGATGGAGTGGCAGATGTTGTCGTGGCAGATGGTTTTACGGGCAATGCTGTGCTCAAATCTATCGAAGGAACGGCCATTAGCATCCTAGGCCAGCTCAAAAAGGCTGTGCTAGGCGGAGGTCTTAAGGCTAAGCTAGGAGCTTTATTGCTCAAAGATAGCCTACAGGAAATGCGCAAGAGTCTGGACTATTCCAGTGCCGGTGGGGCCGTTCTCTTTGGACTAAAGGCGCCAGTGGTCAAGACACACGGTTCAAGCGATGCCAAGGCTGTTTATAGCACCATTCGTCAGATCCGAACCATGCTGGAGACAGATGTTGTCGGAAAATCTGTGGTGGAATTTTCAAAAGAGGTGGATACAGAATGAATCAAGAACAAATTTTTCAAAAAGTAACAGAAATTATCCAAGAACGTCAAGGAAAGGACTTTGTTGTCCAGCCAACTTTGGGCTTAAAAGATGATTTAGGCGCTGATTCTGTTGACTTAATGGAATTCATCTTGACTTTAGAGGATGAGTTTGCAATTGAAATTTCAGATGAGGATGTTGATCGCTTTGAAAATGTCGCAGATATTGTTGCCTATTTGGAAAAGAAACTAGCGAAGTAAGAAATCGACTTCGATTTGAACAGATGAAAAACCTTGGTTGATAAAACCAAGGTTTTTTGGGTAAATTTATTTTGGATAAATATAGCTGACAGCTCCTTGACCGGCGGCGTAAGGATTGAACCAGCCACGGAAGTTGCCAATGTACTGTTTGCCTGCATAGTTGGATTCTTTGATTTGGATGCGGGTATTGGATTCGACATGGGTGACAACACCGACATGCCCATAACCACCATCAGTCCAGCAGATGATGGCTCCTACTTGTGGTGTGCTTCCTGTTCGGAAACCAGCTGCGCGTGCGCTAGCTGCCCATTGGCCGCCGTTGCCCCAGTAAGGACCAGCCCAAGGAGCCAGTACTTTTGCTCCCCAAGTACACTGACCATGAGGATAAGAGGAGGCTCCCGCATAATCAGGTGTGTAGAGGGTTGGCTCAGGTGTGGTTGGTTTATCAACCTGATAGCTGGTGCCTGTAAGTCCAGTCATCTGACCATTGAGATTGCGGTAAACATGTGTATGGAAAAGTCCATTTCCAGCATGCTGTTGCGTATTGATGGTAAATTTATACAAGCCATTGCCCACTTTGTTAGCAGTGTACCATTTGATGTCATCTTGGCCGTTGACCTCTGACCAAGTTGGTAGAGAAATGGTTCCTGGCCCGAAAGCATCGGAAACGGTCACTTCGTAATTGTAGGTAGAAATTTTATTGACAGAAACCTTGGTTTTGATATTTTCAGCGGATAGGGTGACGCTGTCTGTTGCATAGCTATGCTCGCTACCATCTTTGTACTTAACGTAGATATGATTGGTGTAGCTTCCAGATAAGGCTTGGTGGTTGCGGATATTGAATTGTGCAGTAAAAGTCCCATCTCCATTATTACTTGCGTCATACCATTTGATGGCGCTTGGATTTTGAGCATTCCAGATAGGCACACGGACGGATTGAATTGCCTTAGATGCGGCAGTTTCAGTGACTTTTACAGTGTAGGTTCCCTCTTCCTGATTGATATTTTCAACAGAGAAAAGGGGTTTTTGGTCTTTTTGAGAAGGCATCTTGCCAGCATCCAGTGTGACACTTGTTCCTGCTAATCCTGTTAACTCAGGCTTGACATAGCTTTCTCCATAGAGATGGATATGGTAGGTTCCCGTATCGTAATTGTGTTTCTTCAGCTCGACTCTGACGCTATAACTGCCATCAGGATTTTTCCTTGCTTGATACCATTGTAAATCATCTTGTCCCTTATTTTCAGACCAAGTTGGGACATTGACTTTATACATGGATTCAGGAAGATTTTTGATAAGGATTTCCATAATGCCAGGTTCAGGGAAACTTGTCTGAATGATCGGATTAGGCTTTTCTAGATGGAAAGTGGTGCCTGATTGGTAAATCATTTTGCCATTTTTATTTTCATAAGTATCTACGAAATATTTTCCATAACCTTTGTGCTTAGAAAAGTTAAATTCAGTACTCTCTTGCCCAGCTTCATACCAATTAAGATCATCGCCACCATTTTCATCAGACCAAACTGCATGGACAATTTTTGAGTTCCTTTGGTCTTTATTTCGCGTAAAATTGATGCGGCCAGTTTGTCCAGATGTTATGACGCTTGTCTTGCTGGCAGGTTTATTAACAGTGAAGGTCGTACCATTCAAGCCAATCATTTTCCCGTTGATATTAATGTAAGTATGAACATGGAAGGTGCCATAGCCAGCGTGCTGCCGGAGGTCAATGGCTGTGCTGGATGTCTGAGGCGTGGTGTACCATTTCAAATCATCCTGTCCGTTTTCGTCGGACCAGACTGCGTGGGAAATGGTATAGGGAACCTGAGCCTTGGAGCGGGCATAATGAATCTGTGCTGTATCCCCAGTGACATTGACGGTCACATTGCTAGCACGATCAGTGGGGCCTAGGACTTTGTTTCCAGTTTCAGTCGATGTAACAGCTTGAGCCGTGGAATGACTTGCAAACAGCCCAAGGACTGCTCCGGATAATAAAAACAGCTTCTGATATTTCTTCATAAATCTCCTTTGAATAAGTAATTTGGATGATTCCATTTAGATTATTCGGGAAAAAATATAAAAAAAGAAAAATTTTAAAAGATGATGATAGTTGAATTTCTAATTTATTTTAGTTTTATGAAATCTTTGATATTTGAAATAAAAGTAATGAAATAGTCAAAATACCAGAAATGATATAGGTAGATTTTATTTGTCAGAGATGTATATCCCTAACAAAAATAGATTATTTCTCTTCTTTTCCTGCTTATCATGGCACAAAACGAACGATTGTGGTATAATTTAGATAAATAATTCGTAAAAAATACGGGAATTTTTACGTGATGTGTTAGCTTGGTGCGTAAGCACCTATGATATTGGACATTGAGGTATCTTAGCTATGAAGCTTTTAGTTGTTGGTTCGGGTGGTCGTGAGCATGCGATTGCCAAGAAGTTGTTGGAGTCTCAGGGTGTGGAGCAGGTGTTTGTAGCTCCTGGAAATGACGGGATGACTTTGGATGGGTTGGAATTGGTGAATATCTCTATTTCCGAACATTCTAAGTTGATTGAATTTGCAAAGACCAACGATATCGCTTGGACCTTCATAGGCCCAGATGATGCCCTTGCTGCTGGAATCGTGGATGATTTTAACCAAGCTGGGCTCAAGGCTTTCGGCCCATCTCGTTTAGCAGCGGAGCTGGAGTGGTCCAAGGATTTTGCCAAGGAAATCATGGTCAAATACGGTGTTCCGACAGCAGCCTATGGCACATTTTCCGACTTTGAGGAAGCCAAATCCTACATCGAAAAGCAGGGAGCGCCTATCGTGGTCAAGGCGGACGGCCTAGCTCTGGGTAAGGGTGTAGTCGTAGCGGAGAACGTGGAGCAGGCGGTCGAAGCAGCTCACGATATGCTCTTAGATAATAAGTTCGGCGACAGCGGTGCGCGTGTGGTTATTGAAGAGTTCCTGGACGGCGAGGAGTTTTCCCTCTTTGCCTTTGTCAATGGCGATAAGTTTTACATCCTGCCGACGGCCCAGGACCATAAGCGGGCCTACGATGGGGACAAGGGTCCCAATACAGGCGGCATGGGAGCCTATGCGCCAGTGCCTCACCTGCCACAAAGCGTGGTGGACCAGTCGGTTGAGACCATTATCAAGCCGGTTCTCAAAGGCATGATAGCTGAGGGACGACCTTATCTGGGCGTGCTCTATGCTGGGCTGATTCTGACAGCAGATGGCCCTAAGGTCATTGAGTTCAACTCGCGCTTCGGTGATCCAGAGACACAGATTATCTTGCCACGCTTGACTTCTGACTTTGCGCAGAACATCACGGACATTTTGGACAAGAAAGAGCCTGCTATCACTTGGCTGGATGAGGGCGTGACCCTTGGCGTGGTTGTCGCTTCAGAAGGCTACCCGCTGGACTATGAGAAAGGCCTGCCTCTGCCAGAGAAGACAGACGGCGACATCATCACCTACTATGCTGGGGCTAAGTTTGCGGAAAATAGCAGAGCACTGCTGTCGAATGGTGGCCGAGTGTACATGCTGGTCACCACAGCAGATACCGTCTCAGCTGCGCAAGAAAAAATCTACGACCAACTAAAAAAACAAGACACAACAGGTCTCTTTTATCGAACGGATATCGGGAGCAAGGCCATAAAAGATTAACAGATACTATAGTTGTCATAGCGAGCGAAAGCGAGCCAAAGTAAGATAATGGTCGCCGTGGTGAAAAGACCAGAACAGTGTATGTTCTGGTCGGGGGAAACTTTGAGACCTTAGGCTCAAAGTTTAGGAATGAAACCGAAGGTTTGCTTCCGTCCCCACCACCCAAGACCATTATCAAAAAAGAAAAGGATATTATTAACTATGAAACCAGTAATTTCCATCATCATGGGATCAAAGTCCGACTGGGCAACCATGCAAAAAACTGCCGAAGTCCTCGACCGCTTCGGTGTAGCCTACGAAAAGAAAGTTGTCTCTGCCCACCGGACACCAGACCTCATGTTCAGACACGCCGAAGAGGCACGTAGCCGTGGTATCAAGGTCATTATCGCAGGTGCTGGTGGCGCAGCCCATTTGCCAGGTATGGTAGCGGCTAAAACCACCCTGCCTGTCATCGGTGTACCCGTCAAATCACGTGCTCTCAGCGGATTGGACTCGCTTTATTCGATTGTGCAGATGCCGGGCGGTGTACCTGTGGCAACTATGGCTATTGGGGAAGCGGGAGCGACAAACGCTGCTCTGACTGCCCTGCGAATCTTGGCCATTGAAGACCAAGACCTAGCAGCAGCGCTAGTGGCTTTTGCTGAAGAACAAGGAAAAATCGCTGAGGAGTCTACGAATGAGCTCATCTAAAACAATCGGAATCATCGGTGGCGGTCAGTTGGGACAGATGATGGCCATTTCTGCTATCTACATGGGGCACAAGGTCATTGCGCTGGATCCTGCGGCGGACTGTCCAGCCTCTCGCGTGGCGGAAATCATCGTGGCTCCTTATAATGACGTGGAGGCCCTTCGTCAGCTGGCTGAGCGTTGCGATGTCCTGACCTATGAGTTTGAAAATGTCGATGCTGACGGTTTGGATGCTGTTATCAAGGATAGTCAGCTCCCTCAAGGGACAGATCTGCTCCGCGTTTCTCAAAATCGTATCTTTGAAAAGGACTTCCTCTCAAACAAGGCACAAGTCACCGTAGCACCCTACAAAGTCGTGACTTCTAGCCAAGACTTGGCGGATATTGACCTATCGAAAAACTATGTCCTCAAGACTGCAACAGGTGGCTATGATGGACATGGTCAGAAGGTCATTCGTTCAGAAGCAGACTTGGCAGAAGCCTATGCCCTAGCTGACTCAGCAGACTGCGTTTTGGAAGAATTTGTCAATTTTGACCTTGAAATTTCGGTTATCGTGTCAGGAAATGGCAAGGACGTGACGGTTTTCCCAGTTCAGGAAAATATCCACCGCAATAATATCCTGTCTAAGACCATTGTGCCAGCCCGCATTTCAGAAAGTCTAGCTGAAAAAGCTAAAACCATGGCAGTACGAATCGCTGAACAGCTCAATTTGTCTGGAACCCTCTGCGTGGAAATGTTTGCGACGGCTGACGACATCATCGTCAATGAAATTGCCCCACGGCCACACAACTCTGGCCACTACTCTATCGAAGCCTGCGATTTTTCACAGTTTGACACCCATATTCTCGGTGTTCTGGGAGCACCATTGCCAGCTATCCACCTGCATGCGCCAGCCGTTATGCTCAATGTTCTCGGCCAGCATGTCGAGGCCGCTGAGAAATATGTCACAGAAAATCCAAGCGCCCACCTCCACCTGTATGGTAAAATAGAAGCGAAGCACAACCGCAAAATGGGACATGTGACTTTGTTTAGTGATGCGCCGGATAGCGTGGTTGAGTTTGGGGAGTAGTGATATATGGAAAAGTTTTTTGAAGGTATGAGTAATGAAACCAAGATTACATTGGTAACACTAATCTTAACAAATATGGTTACAATTGTTCTAGCTATAATCGGTTTTTACCAAAAGAAAAATGAGCAAGCAAATCAACAAAAATTGATTCAAGAAGAAAGACAACAGTCGCGTATCAATTCAGATAGAGATATGTATATAAAAACGATCCAAGATTTTGCTTATGTGGCTGGAAACATAGTAACTATCATTGAATCTAAAATTGGACCTTCAACGAAGAAGAAACAAGACTTGAATCCACTTTTAAACTTTGATGAGGTTTACTATAAATTTTATATATTATTGACGGATGAAGCTGATAGAAAAATACTTCAAAAGTTTCAATATCAAGTGCGTTCATTGGCTGGCTTGCCTAATCCTGAAGGGATTGCTGTCTGGGATGAAGATGAAGAATTTGATAAATATCTACAATCCCAAACAGAAGGTTATATTGAACCTCCCAGAGAAATATATAATAAATTGGAAGAATGTTTGTCAATTTGCAGAAAGTTAATTAAAGAAAAAATGTCTCTAGCATTAAATGATTAGTATATTGTTGTTAAACGATTTTGTGAAGCGTTCAAAATTTTGAATGTTTAGCAGTAGAATTGAAAACTTATGAAAGTGAACATAGAAAGGAAAGTGTGCTCATACAATCGACCTCGGACGAAACTCTTGGAAGAATGCTAGTGTTTCTCCTTGAGATGTGAGTAAATCTAAACTTTTAAATTTATAGAAAGGAACAAGGGCTCTTGTATTCTCTAAACTGAATACGGGCTACGGACTTGATCAATTCTTATGATTCAAATAATAGTCAACGCATTTGTTGAAAAAGATAAGACTGGGGCAGTTGTTGAAGTTTTGTATGCTAGTAACAATCACGAAAAAGTGAAAGTCAAATATGAAGAGCTAGTTGCTCAATACCCCGAAAACTATTTAGCAATCTATGATTTACCGACGGAAACGGACTTGAATACACTAGATCATTATCCATCTGTATGGATTGGGAAAGAGGAGTTTGAGTGAATGATAAAACTAAAAAAATAGAATCAGCCTTTCGAAGCCTTGGCTATGATGTTAAAAAAAGATTTAAAGAAGGTGGCGAAGGTATTATATATCAGGCGGAAAAAGAACAAAATCTTTATGCTATCAAAGTTATTAAAGATTTAAGAACGGATAGAGTTAAAAGATATAAACAGGAAATTGAAAGTGTTCAAGAATTAGATCATCCCAATGTTATAAAACCTAATTATGGAGAGTTATTGATTGATGATGAAGAAGTTCAGTACAGTATCATGCCGTTCTATGAAAATGATTTAAAAAAGATTATTCCCCAATTATTAGATTATGAGCAGATTTTTACCATTATTATTGAACTTGGAGAAGCTTTAAAGTACATTCATAGCAAAGGTATTATACACAGGGATTTAAAGCCAGAAAACGTATTGATTGCGGATGACGGACATTTAGTTTTAACGGATTTTGGTATTGCACATTTCAAAGATTCTAAACTAACTAAGAAAAATGATTTGTTAAATAACAGAGTATATCTAGCTCCTGAACAATATATTAAAGGTAATGCTCAAAATGTGACTCCAGCAGCAGACATTTATTCATTTGGATTAATTATTAATGAGTGCTTTACTAAAAGAGTCGCTCATGGTGACAATCCTCGGTTAATAAGTGATGAGTATCCATTTTTATTTGAACTTGATAATATAGTAAAAAAGATGTTAAGGCAGGATGTTGACAAAAGAATAAGTATTAATTGTGCTTTAAGTTTATTGAAAGAAGCTAGAGAAACTCTGTTTAAAGACTTAGATTACCTTAGTTTGGATTTAGAGGACGGATTTCCAGAAGATTTATCTCCTGAGGAATTAGAGAATATTTTAAGTCAAGCTAGTAAAGATGTTTATTTTGCGACTAAATTTAAGCTAGATGATATCACTAAACAATATGAGTTGAATTACCATAAAAATATTGGATTTAGTGTCTCGCCTTACTTAAAAAAATTAGCTGCATGTTATAAAATTTTAGATATTTGTCGTAAAAAATTTATCTATGAAGCTAAATATGAAAGTGGCCCATCTCTTTCATTTCTTGACGAAAGAGAGCATCAAGGTCTTTATGATAGACTAGAGAGGGTTCTTGATACATATATGGTTTCAGGAAATAAGCTCTATGGACAAATAAAAAAATATTTTTCAGCATGTTTAGACTATCATGCTGAAGAGATTCTAACACAAATTGAAGATGAACAATGGATGTATGAAAAACTGTTTTATCACATAGAAGATGCACCGATACTTTGGTTAAGAACGTTTTTATTAGAACTGGGTATTGAACAGAGTGAATTAGAAGATAATATTGTGATAAATTGGGATAGAACATTGACATATTCAGACAATGAGACAGAGTTGTCTTTGTTTAAAAAAGATACTGAATTTGAAAGAATTCAATATGATAAGATTGAATCGATTTGTCAAGAGGTTATAAACCAATGGGCTATGTCATATGATTATCTTGATGATAAGACTATTAGATTTGTATTTGCAGATGAACATCAATTTGGAAGATTTAAAGATTTTGCAATAAACAAAATAGAATCAAATCGTAATTTATTGTTATATTTCAATGATTATATTATTCGAAAATCTAAAGCCATTGATGATGAAATAGTTTTGGATTTAAAAATTTCTTGGGATATTGATTCAATTTTGGCAAAGGTACTTGGTTTTAAGGAAATATATTAAAATTGTCATCAATTGTTTAAAAACTCAAAATAAACTAAAAATATAGAAAGGAACAAGGGCACTCGTATTCACAAAAACTGAATACGGGCTACGGACTTGGTCAAAAAGATAGTTTTCCTAGAAGCTGACGCTTCTTCGTCTAAACTCCTATTTTGACTGTGTCCGTTTGAAGCCCTTAATATCTTAACCATGATCAACCGTTACTCTCGCCCCGAAATGGCGAACATTTGGACTGAAGAAAATAAGTATAAGGCTTGGCTGGAGGTAGAGATTCTGGCTGATGAGGCCTGGGCTGAGCTGGGTGAGATTCCCAAGGAAGATGTGGCTTTGATTCGTGAGAAGGCTGGTTTTGACATTGACCGCATTTTGGAGATTGAGCAGGAGACGCGCCACGATGTGGTGGCTTTCACACGGGCGGTTTCTGAGACGCTGGGCGAAGAGCGCAAGTGGGTGCACTATGGCCTGACCTCGACCGATGTGGTGGATACGGCCTACGGTTACCTCTACAAGCAGACCAATGATATCATCCGTGAGGATCTGCGTCGCTTCACCGATATCATTGCAGAGCGGGCGCGGGAGCACAAGTTCACCATCATGATGGGGCGGACTCACGGGGTGCATGCGGAGCCGACGACTTTCGGTCTCAAGCTCGCGACTTGGTACAGCGAAATGAAGCGCAACATCGAGCGTTTCGAGATTGCGGCGGCGGGTGTGGAAGCTGGGAAAATTTCTGGTGCGGTTGGGAACTTTGCCAACATTCCGCCATTTGTGGAAAGTTATGTCTGTGAGAAATTAGGTATCCGTCCGCAGGAGATTTCGACTCAAGTCCTGCCACGTGACCTCCATGCTGAATACTTCTCAGCCTTAGCCTTGATTGCGACGTCTATCGAGCGCATGGCAACTGAGATCCGTGGTTTGCAAAAGTCTGAGCAACGCGAAGTGGAAGAGTTCTTTGCCAAAGGTCAAAAAGGCTCTTCAGCAATGCCTCACAAACGCAATCCAATCGGTTCTGAAAACATGACTGGTCTGGCGCGTGTCATTCGTGGCCACATGGTGACAGCCTTTGAGAATGTCTCTCTCTGGCATGAGCGCGACATTTCCCACTCATCTGCTGAGCGAATTATCGCACCGGACACGACCATTCTTATCGACTATATGCTCAACCGCTTCGGTAATATCGTCAAGAACTTGACCGTCTTCCCAGAAAACATGAAGCGCAACATGAACTCAACCTTTGGTCTTATCTTTAGTCAGCGGGCTATGTTGACCTTGATTGAAAAAGGTATGACGCGTGAGCAAGCGTATGACTTGGTGCAGCCAAAGACCGCCCAGTCTTGGGATAATCAAGTAGACTTTAAGCCTTTGCTCGAAGCGGATCCAGAGGTTACATCACGCCTCACTCAAGAGGAAATCGACGAAATCTTCAATCCTACTTATTACACCAAGCGCGTAGATGAAATCTTCAAGCGCGTAGGGCTGGATTAAACATAAAAAGATGGAGGCTGGGACAAAAGTCCGACATCAAATATAAAAAGCGAACAAAACTAGTTTTCTGGTAATCAGAATTCTGCTTTGTTCGCTTTTCGCATTTAATTATAGATTTGAAGGGCTTAATAATTAAGATTTTTAAAAATTGAAATCTTTTGTCCCAATCTCTCTCAATTGTCTTTGGATTGTCGAGCAAGACGCAGTGGTTGAGTGGGCTCTACTACGCTGATTTCATCAGCTTTTACAGCCCTACTCAACTGTGCGGAGGTGAGACGACGAAATCGAATTCTAACGAATTACCGATTTCTGTCCCACTCTCATTTTTATTATTCTCGAATGTATTATAAAAGTTCCGTTTTTGTTGGTTTTCAGTCCTAGACTACTAAAAAAATATACGAAATCAAAAAAATCTGTTTATTTTCTGTCATTTTTTGATTTTTATTAAACAAAAATCGTTTAAATGCCTTGCAAATTGGTATAGATAGGTTTATAATAATGATAGGCTAGTTGGTCAGGAAATGAAAAACGACAGCTCATGAGAACCATCGTTTTTCAGATTAATGATCGCGACTAGAAGAAATAAATTTGATTTTGAAGAAATCGCCACGCTTGTAGGTTTCGCTGTACTCTAGGATTTGTCCAGTATTTTCCAGTTTTGTGATCTTGACTTGATGCACAGTTGGGAAGTTTGGATCAATTTCTAAGGTCTTAGCAATATCTTTTGGCGTTGGAAAGACGATTTCGTTGGTTTCTTCGAAATACTCATCATTCATGTGGATGTGATAATCCGTCTTGAAGCGATTGTAGATCGAGCTGTAGTAGTCCAGATCCGGATAGTTTGGATTGATGTACTGTTCAGGAATGTAGGTTTGGTGATAGATATAGACTTTATCGCCTGTCCTTCTGATACGGTCAATCTTGTAGTAGAACTGGGACGGTGTTAGTTCTAGTTTTTCCAAGATTCTTAATTCATTTCCACGTTCGATGGACAGAACAGTCACCTTATCCTTTTGGATAGGGAAAGTTTCGATATCAGAGAATTCCACACGCTTGTGTTTTCTTGCGCGTGAAACAAACGTTCCCTTCCCTTGCTGACGGATGATGTAGCCATCATTCGCAAGTTCGTTCAAAGCGCGGACAACGGTGATGGAACTGACGTTGAACATCTTGATTAACTCAGCTTCTGTGTAGAATCTATCACCGTTTTCAAAGTTACCAGAAATGATTTGTTGTTTCAAATCATCTTTGATTTGTTGATATTTAGGAATAGCCATTGTGCTCACCTCTCTTTTTTTATCCCTCTCTATATTGATTTTAACATATTTTTTAAAAAAATGTTGACATTTATGCAAAAGTTTATTATATTAATATTAACAAGAAATGAAAGCGTTTTAAATCTAGGAGGAATGGGGAGATGAAGAGATTTGAAATAGGCTCTTCTTTCTACTTGGATGGTCAGGAGTTTAAGATTTTATCAGGAGCGATTCACTATTTTCGGATTCAGCCGGAAGACTGGTATCACTCGCTTTACAATCTTAAAGCCTTAGGCTTCAATACAGTTGAGACCTATGTTCCTTGGAACATGCACGAGCCAAAGAAAGGCCAGTTTGACTTTCAGGGAATTTTAGATATTGAGAAGTTTCTTCAGATTGCTCAAGATTTAGGATTATATGCCATCGTTCGCCCTTCGCCTTTTATCTGTGCGGAGTGGGAATTTGGCGGCATGCCAGCCTGGCTCTTGACTGAGGATATGAGAATCCGTTCTTCTGATGCTCCTTATCTTCAGGCTGTTGCAGACTACTATGATGAGTTACTTCCTCGCTTGGTTCCAAGGCTCTTGGACAAGGGCGGGAACATCCTCATGATGCAAGTGGAAAATGAATATGGCTCTTACGGGGAGGATAAAGACTACCTGAGAGCGATTCGGCAGATGATGTTGGACCGAGGCCTTGATTGCCCGCTCTTTACATCGGATGGTCCTTGGCGGGCGACGCTGAGAGCTGGCACGCTGATTGAGGAAGATTTATTTGTTACAGGAAATTTCGGCTCCAAAGCAGATTATAATTTTGCCCAGATGCAGGAATTCTTTGATGAGCATGGCAAAAAATGGCCGCTCATGTGTATGGAGTTTTGGGATGGTTGGTTCAATCGTTGGAAAGAGCCAATTATCAAAAGGGATCCTGAGGAATTGGCTCAAGCTATCCATGAAGTTCTGAAACAAGGCTCTATCAACCTCTATATGTTTCATGGCGGCACCAATTTTGGCTTCATGAATGGCTGCTCGGCCAGAGGTGTGACGGATTTACCACAGGTGACTTCGTATGATTACGATGCCCTGCTCGATGAACAGGGAAATCCAACTCCGAAATATTTTGCAGTGCAAAAAATGATGGAGACCTACTATCCTGAGTACCCACAAATGAAACCGCTCACAAAAGAATCTTTTGAACTGAGAGATATTGCTCTGAGTGAGAAGGTGAGTTTGTTTGAAACATTAGCTGATTTGGCCCAGCCAATGGAGAGTCTCTATCCTGTCAAAATGGAGGATTTGGGGCAGAGCTATGGCTACTTGCTTTACCGTACAGAAGCCAGCTGGGATGCGGATGAGGAAAAAATTCGGGTGATTGACGGGCGAGACCGGATGCAGCTTTTTGTGGACGGCAAGCTTATGGCAACCCAGTATCAAGCAGAGATTGGTCAAGATATCTTTGTTGCTGGAGAAAAGAAAGCCACCCACCGTATTGACATCCTGATGGAAAACATGGGGCGGGTCAACTACGGGCATAAATTCTTGGCAGATACCCAGCGAAAAGGTATTCGGACGGGCGTTTGTAAGGATTTGCACTTCTTGCTGAATTGGCAGCAGTATCCACTTTCTTTTGAAAACACAGAAAACATCGATTTTTCAAAAGGATGGCAGCCAGAAGAACCAGCTTTCTACGCTTTTGATTTTAAAATGAAAGCGCTTAAAGATACTTATTTAGACTTGTCCGGTTTTGGAAAGGGCCTTGCCTTTGTAAATGGCGTCAACATTGGTCGTTTCTGGAATGTCGGACCAACCTTATCGCTCTATATTCCGCATAGCCTTCTGAAAGAAGGACATAACCGTATCATCATTTTTGAAACGGAAGGGGAATATGAAGAATCAATTAACTTAGTTAACCAACCTACATTTAAAACAATAAAGGGGGAAAATTTATGACAATAGTAGGTGCACGTATCGATGGACGTTTGATCCACGGACAGGTAGCCAATCTCTGGACTACCAAGCTTAACATTTCACGCATTATGGTGATTGACGATGAGGTAGCTGAAAATGCTATCGAAAAGAGCGGACTCAAGTTGGCAACGCCGCCAGGAGTGAAGCTCAGCATTTTGCCAATCGCTAAAGCAGCAGAAAACATCTTGGCTGGTAAGTATGACTCACAACGACTCTTTATCGTCGCTCGCAAACCAGACCGTTTCCTTCGTTTGGTAGAAGCTGGTGTTCCACTGGAAACATTGAATGTCGGCAATATGTCTCAGTCAGACGAAACTCGCCCCATCACTCGCTCTATCAATGTGGTAGATGCAGATGTGGAAGCTTTCCATAAGCTACATGAAAAAGGAGTGAAGCTGACAGCTCAGATGGTTCCAAATGATCCGGTTGCGGATTTTATGAATTTGTTAAAATAAGGAAAAATTTTTAGGAGGTCATTGTCATGATACAATGGTGGCAAATTTTACTACTCACTCTGTACTCAGCTTATCAAATCTGCGATGAGTTGACGATCGTTTCTTCAGCAGGTTCACCTGTATTTGCTGGATTTATCACAGGTCTCATCATGGGAGATTTACCTACAGGTTTATTGATTGGTGCCAACCTTCAATTGGTGGTACTCGGTGTTGGTACCTTCGGTGGTGCTTCTCGTATTGATGCTACCTCTGGTGCGGTTCTTGCGACTGCCTTCTCAGTAGCTCAAGGTCTTGATCCAGAGCTTGCTATTGCTACAATCGCTGTGCCGGTAGCAACTTTGTTGACATACTTCGACATTCTTGGTCGTATGACTACAACTTACTTCGCTCACCGTGTGGATGCTGCGATTGAACGCTTTGACTACAAAGGCATCGAACGCAACTACCTCCTTGGTGCGATTCCTTGGGCTCTTTCTCGTGCCCTCCCAGTCTTCTTTGCCCTTGCCTTTGGTGGAGCTTTTGTAGAAACTGTTGTTACAGGTCTCGGTAATGTACAATGGTTGGCAAACGGTTTGAAACTTGCAGGTCAAATGCTTCCAGGTCTTGGATTTGCAATCTTGCTTCGTTATCTTCCAGTTAAACGCAACCTTCACTACTTGGCACTTGGCTTTGGCTTGACAGCTATGTTGACAGTGCTTTACAGTAATGTTCAAAGCCTTGGTGCTGCAGTGTCTAGCATTGTTGGTTCTGAAGTGTTCTCTAAACTTCCAAAAGAACAAGCTATTACTTTTGTTAACAACTTCAAGAGTGTATCTATGATTGGTATCGCCATCATCGGTGTCTTCCTTGCAGTACAACACTTCAAAAACAGCCAACGTACAGTCGTAGCTGCTCCAGTAACTGAATCAGAAAGCGGGGAAATTGAAGATGACGAATTCTAATTACAAACTAACAAAAGAAGATTTTAAACAGATTAACAAACGTAGCTTGTTTACCTTCCAATTGGGTTGGAACTATGAGCGTATGCAGGCTTCTGGTTACCTTTACATGATTTTGCCACAATTGCGCAAAATGTATGGAGACGGTACACCTGAACTGAAAGAAATGATGAAATTGCATACGCAATTCTTCAATACTTCACCATTCTTCCACACCATTATCACTGGTTTTGACCTTGCTTTGGAAGAAAAAGATGGTGTGAAATCAAAAGATGCGGTCAATGGTATCAAGACAGGTCTCATGGGACCATTCGCTCCTCTTGGAGACTCCATCTTTGGATCATTGGTACCAGCTATTATGGGTTCAATCGCAGCAACTTTGGCTGTTGCAGGAAACCCAGCCGGTATCTTCCTATGGATCGCTGTAGCAGTTGCTTACGACATTTTCCGTTGGAAACAATTGGAATTTGCCTACAAAGAAGGGGTTAACCTCATCAACAACATGCAAAGTACTTTGACAGCTTTGATTGATGCTGCATCTGTACTTGGTGTCTTCATGGTTGGTGCCTTGATTGCTAGCATGATTGGTGTTGAAGTTTCTTGGGCTCCACACATCGGAGACAAAGCAATTGAAATTCAAGACATGCTTAACCTCATCTTCCCACGTTTGGTACCAGCAATGATCACAGGCGCAATCTTCTGGTTGCTTGGACGTAAGGGTATGAACTCTACAAAAGCTATCTTGCTCATTATTCTTGCAGCGATTGCTTTCTCAGCATTTGGTCATTTCTTCTTTGGAATGGCATAATGGTGTAAATTATGAGCAAACAACTAATTTTGATTAGTCATGGTCGCTTTTGTGAAGAGCTGAAAACAACGACTGAGATGATTATGGGACCTCAAGCGGATATTCATGCCGTTGCCTTGTTGCCAGAGGAGGGACCAGATGATTTCACAGCTAAGTTTTTAGACACAGTCAAGGATTTTGAGGACTATATTGTCTTTGCAGATCTTTTGGGAGGCACACCATGTAATGTAGTCAGTCGCCTTATTTTAGAAGGTAAGGATATTGACTTGTACGCCGGCATGAATCTGCCGATGGTGATTGAGTTTCTCAATGCTTCTCTGACAGGAGCTGATGTTGACTATCCGAAAAATGCAGTCGAAAATATCGTTAAAGTCAATGATATTTTAGCAGGCTTATCAGATGATGAGGATGAGTAGGACTGTTTTCTAAGGAAAAATGAAATGAAGGGGAGTGGGGAATTTTCCCATTCCCTCTTTTAAAAGCAAATAACTAATATATCAATGTTTATTTTGAAAGGACTACCATGCTAGATTATTCAAAAGAGAAACTGGTTGAATTAGGCGCGGAAATCACCACGCGTGAAATCTACCAACAGCCAGATGTTTGGCAGACAGCTTTTAATACTTACAAGGCTCAAGCTGACCAAGTAGCTGCTTTTCTAAAAGGTATCGAAGAAAAGCATGATTATATAAAAGTTATCTTTACAGGTGCGGGAACTTCGGCTTATGTGGGCGATACGCTATTGCCATATTTCAGAAAGCTTTATAATGAGCGCCAATGGAATTTTAATTCGGTTGCGACGACTGATATTGTGGCGAATCCTGAAGTGCATCTGCACAAGGAAATTCCAACGGTTCTCGTTTCTTTTGCCCGCAGTGGTAATTCGCCAGAAAGTGTTGCGACAGTGGACTTAGCCAAGCAGTTGGTTGACGAGCTTTATCAAGTGACCATTACCTGTGCTGCAGAAGGAAAACTAGCTCAGCAGGCGCATGGCGATGAGAGGAATCTCCTCTTATTGCAACCAGCTCCATCAAATGATGCTGGCTTTGCCATGACTTCTAGCTTCACCTCTATGATGTTGACAGCTCTTCTGGTTTTTGACCCAGCGGATTTGGCTCAAAAAGAAGCAAGAGTCGCTGAGTTGATTGCCTTGAGCCAAAAGGTTTTGGCCGATGTAGCCGATGTTCAAGCTTTGACAGAATTAGACTTTAACCGAGTCATTTATCTTGGAGCAGGGCCATTCTTTGGTTTGGCGCACGAAGCACAGCTGAAAATTTTGGAGTTGACCGCTGGGAAGGTTGCGACCATGTATGAAAGCCCAGTTGGCTTCCGCCATGGACCAAAATCTCTGATTAACGAAGAGACGCTTGTGCTGGTATTTGGCTCAAGGGATGCATACACCAAACGCTACGATTTGGATTTGGTGCGTGAAGTGGCAGGAGATCAGATTGCTCGCAAGGTGGTTTTCTTTACCGAGCGCAGAGAAGACTTGGAAAATGTTGAGCAAGTGGTTCTTGAAAGTGATATCTTGGAAGATAGCTATCGAGCCTTCCCTTACATCGTCTATGCTCAGCTCTTCTCTCTCTTGACTTCTTTGAAAGTGAAAAATCGACCAGATACACCGTCTCCGACAGGTACGGTCAATCGGGTCGTTCAGGGAGTTATCATCCACCCTTTCCAGCAGTAGAAAGATGAATATGGAAAAGTCAAACATTAGTCATGGGAAAGCTAGTTATTAAAAAGACTTTCAGATGAAAAGGATGTGTTCCATCCTTGTCCCCTGACTAAGTCAAGAAAGAGAGTGGGACAGAAATCGGTAATTCGTTAGAATTCGATTTCATCGTCCCACCTCCGCACAGTTGAGTAGGGCTGTAAAAGCTGATGAAATCAGCGTA
>CAUUSJ010000024.1:0-22624 GCA_963547765.1 uncultured Streptococcus sp.
CGACAGCTAGTCTGGATACGGAGCGGGCCAAGCGCGTGGTCCATCTGCTCAAAGAAGTGACTCAAAAATTCAACAAGAGCGTAGTCATGATTACCCATGATACCCGCCTACTGGACGAGGTTGACAAGGTCTATGAAATGCAAGACGGAGTGCTGACTCAAGTCCGATGAAGATGTAGACAAACAAAAAATAGTTTGGGACAAGGAGAATACTGCAATTCATGATCAGGCAAATCTTTAGCTGGATTGAATAGATAGCCAAACACGGTTCTATTGTTCAGGAACCGTGTTTCATTTTCTGGTGATTTTCAGGATTTATTTTGGTGGTGCGGGCTTTGTGGAGGAGAACCTCCAGCCAGCTACGTTCTTGGATGCGTTCACTGACGTGCTCATTCATTCGGCTTTCTAGGTATTCGCCCAGATTTTTTGCTTTGATAAACTCTGTGATTCCCATATTATTTTCCTAGGCAGAACTGGCTGAAGAGCTGGGTGATAAGCTCGTCTGGTGCAGCATCTCCAGTGATTTCACCAAGGATTTCCCAAGTACGGGTCAGATCGACTTGGAGGAGATCCACAGGCATGCCTAGTTCCAGTCCCTGATTGACGGCTTGCAGGCTTTCGACAGCCTTTTCGATGAGAGAGATGTGACGGGCATTGGACAGATAGGTGGCGTCTTGCTCGACAATTCCAGCATTCTCAAAGAAGAGCTGATTGATGCGATCCTCGATTTTATCAATATTTTGGTTGTGGAGAACGGATATCTTGATTGCATCTGCTGGCAGCTGATTCAGTTCAATCTTCTCTTCAAGGTCAGTCTTGTTAAGCAGGACGATGCGATTGCTGTCTTGACTGATTTCAAGCAATTGGCGGTCTTGCTCCGTCAGAGGCTCGCTGGCATTGAGAACCAAAAGGACCAAATCAGCTTCCTGTAAGGCTTTTTTAGAGCGCTCCACGCCAATCTGCTCCACAAGGTCATCAGTTTCCCGAATCCCTGCGGTATCAATAAGCTTGAGTGGTACACCGTTAATATTGACATACTCCTCGATCACATCACGAGTTGTCCCCTCGATATCGGTCACAATAGCCTTGTCCTCGCGCAGAAGATTGTTGAGCAGGCTGGACTTACCAACATTAGGTCGACCGATGATAGCGGTAGAAATACCTTCTCGCAGAATCTTGCCTCGTCGCGCAGTTTTGAGAAGCTGTGTCAGAAGTTGCTCGAATTCAAGTGTTTTTTCACGAATGATTTCTGTCGTTGCTTCCTCAACATCGTCGTACTCAGGATAGTCGATATTGACCTCGACCTGAGCCAGTGTGTTGAGGATTTCCTGACGGGTGCTATTGATAAGGTCGGAAAGAGAGCCGTCCAGCTGCTTGACAGCATTGTTCATGGCTTTATCGGTCTTGGCCCGGATGATATCCATGACAGCCTCAGCCTGAGTCAAATCCACGCGCCCATTGAGAAAGGCCCGCTTGGTAAACTCGCCAGGCTCTGCCAGTCTAGCACCCTCGCGGATAGCCAGCTGCAGGATTTCATTGGTGACCGCAATTCCGCCGTGGGTGTTGATCTCGATGATATCCTCACGGGTGAAAGTCTTGGGAGAGCGCATAGCGCCGACCATGACCTCATCCAGAATCTCCTGATTTTGAGGGTCAACGATATGGCCGTAGTTGAGTGTGTGGCTGGCCACTTTGCTTAGATCCTTGCCTTTAAAGATTTTTTGGGCAATAGCAAAGCTGTCCGTCCCGCTTAGTCTGACGATACCGATGGCTCCTTCCCCAAGAGGGGTCGAAATCGCAGCGATGGTATCAAATTCTCGTGTTATCATGTATATCCTTTCTGAAAATCTATTTTGCAAGCCTCTGCCCAAAATTCACCTAAAAAATTTTTGCGACATTTGTATAATTTTGTCCTTACTTTGCATCAATTAATAGGTATAATGGGAAAGTGGTAGTTAAATCTTTGTGTCTTAGTAAAATGCGATTGACGGCTAGAGTTCTTTCCAATATTGGTAGAAGATAAACAGCTGTCGGGTAGGAAATTTATGTTATTCTAAACCTGTTCCTATCTTGCTAGTCAGTAGGAAAGAACCGTCTTCGTTTTTTGAAAAAGTTAGGATGACGGCTTGATACTTGCTTTCTCCTGGTAAGTAGGTGATGGTTTTTAATTCAGAGCCACTGACAGTAGAAGTAGTTTCGTCAGTTGGTTTGCCGTGGTCGCGAATGACGTCGTCATATTTTGTTCCGCCTGCACCTTTTTTCAAAATATCGCCCTCTTTGAGTGCATCAAATTCTGCTTTTGTCCATGTAAACTTCGTGCTTTCTTCTTTTTCCTTTTCTTCTTCTCTTTCTGACGAATCAATATAGGAACGATAAGAGCTCGAAAGAGTATCAAACCTTTTTCCCATCTCATTGAACATACGAGAATAGAATGATTGAGTGACCAGTGCGATAATTAAGGAGAAAAAGGAAATGACAGAGCCAATTATAGCCAAGGTTTTCGGTTTCTTTTGGTTAACAATGAGACCGATAATAGCAAGGATAAGAGCAATAGTACCGATAAAAAAAGATAGATAATTGATGATTGGTATCCAGGAGCCAAGTAAAGCGATTGCTCCAAAGACAATGGCTAAAATACCTAAAACTTTATTTTCTTGCTGCATCATAACAACCTCCTCAGATTTTCTATAGCTTACTACTTGAAATATGTATTTCTTTTAGTAATTTGCCTATCTTCATTGTAGCGTAAAATAGAACTAGGAGCAAGATTTTAAGGAGATTTTCGTGAAATGGAGCACTGTTAAAGTGTGATGAACCGTTTAAAGAGCTGAAAACACTTTCAAATTTCAAAGAATTGTGATATACTAAACATAGTTGATTTGAGGAGGTGCTATGGAAACTCTAAAGAAACTAGCAGGCATCAAGGCTGCTGAATTTGTCGAAGACGGGATGGTGGTCGGTCTGGGAACAGGTTCGACTGCTTACTATTTTGTCGAGGAAATTGGTCGACGTATCAAAGAGGAAGGATTGCAGATTACTGCAGTCACCACCTCTAGCGTGACTAGCAAGCAAGCAGAAGGCTTGGGCATTCCGCTGAAATCCATCGATGAAGTGGATCAGGTCGATGTGACCGTTGATGGAGCTGATGAAGTGGATCCTCAGTTCAACGGCATCAAAGGCGGAGGCGGAGCCCTGCTGATGGAGAAAGTTGTCGCGACACCTACCAAGGACTACATCTGGGTGGTTGATGAAAGCAAATTGGTTCAAAAACTAGGTGCTTTCAAGCTGCCAGTAGAAGTAGTGCAGTATGGTGCGGAGCAAGTTTTCCGTCGCTTTGCTGAGGCAGGCTACAAGCCAAGTTTCCGTGAAAAAAATGGCCAACGTTTTATCACGGATATGCAGAACTTCATTATTGATCTAGATTTAGGTGTAATCGAAAATCCAGTCGAATTTGGCCGAGAATTAGATCATATCGTGGGCGTTGTTGAGCACGGCCTTTTCACCAAAATGGTCAACAAGGTGATCGTCGCTGGTCAAGGTGGCGTGAACATTTTAGAAGCAAATAACTAGAAAAGAGGTTTTCATGTCAAAATTTAATCGTATTCACTTAGTCGTTATGGACTCAGTCGGCATTGGGGCAGCACCAGATGCTAACAATTTTGTTAATGCAGGGGTGCCAGATGGAGCTTCCGATACTCTGGGACATATTTCCAAAGCAGTCGGTCTAGACGTGCCAAATATGGCTAAGCTGGGCTTGGGCAATATCGAGCGTGAGCAAGCACTAAAAACTGTACCAGCTGAGGAAAATCCAAGTGGTTACTATACTAAATTAGAAGAAGTTTCTTTAGGTAAAGATACCATGACAGGCCACTGGGAAATCATGGGTCTGAACATTACTGAGCCTTTTGATACTTTCTGGAACGGCTTCCCAGAGGAAATCTTGACTAAAATTGAAGAATTTTCTGGCCGTAAAGTTATTCGTGAGGCGAACAAACCTTATTCTGGCACGGCAGTTATTGACGACTTCGGGCCTCGCCAGATGGAAACTGGCGAATTGATCATCTATACTTCTGCTGATCCGGTGCTTCAGATTGCAGCTCATGAGGAGATTATTCCTTTGGAAGAGCTCTATCGTATCTGCGAATACGCTCGCTCTATCACCTTGGAACGCCCTGCACTTCTGGGACGGATCATCGCTCGCCCTTATGTGGGGGAGCCAGGTAACTTCACTCGGACAGCCAATCGTCATGACTATGCAGTATCTCCATTTGAGCCAACTGTTTTGGACAAGCTCAATGAAGCTGGTATTGATACTTATTCAGTTGGTAAGATTAACGATATCTTCAACGGTGCTGGGATCAACCACGACATGGGTCACAACCAGTCCAATAATCATGGCGTAGACAATCTGGTCAAGGCTATCCAGTCTGATGACTTCAAGTATGGCTTCTCATTTACCAACTTGGTAGACTTCGATGCTCTTTATGGTCACCGTCGTGATCCGCATGGCTATCGTGATTGTCTGCAGGAATTTGACGCTCGCTTGCCAGAAATCATTGAAAACATGCGTGAAGACGACTTGCTCATGATTACCGCTGACCACGGTAACGATCCGACCTATGCCGGAACGGACCATACTCGTGAGTACATTCCGCTCTTGGTCTTTGGTAAATCCCTCAAGGGGAACGGTCACTTACCTGTCGGACATTTTGCAGACATTTCAGCAACCATCGCTGATAACTTTGGTGTGGACAAGGCCATGATTGGTGAAAGCTTCTTGGACAAATTGGTATAAGCATAAGAGAGTGAGGAATATATTTTATGACAACATTATCTGAGAAAATCAAAGCAACGGCCGCCTTTCTGAAAGAAAAAGGCATGGCAGAACCTGAGTTTGGTCTGATTTTGGGATCTGGTTTGGGAGAATTGGCTTCTGAAATCGAAAATGCCGTTAGTCTTGACTATGCGGATATTCCAAACTGGGGTCGCTCAACTGTCGTTGGTCATGCTGGAAAATTAGTCTATGGAGACTTGGCAGGCCGCAAAGTCTTGGCACTGCAAGGTCGTTTCCATTTCTACGAGGGAAATCCTCTGGAAGTCGTTACTTTCCCAGTTCGTGTGATGAAGGCTCTTGGTGCGACAGGTGTCATTGTTACCAATGCTGCCGGTGGTATCGGCTATGGTCCTGGTACGCTTATGGCGATTACTGACCACATCAATATGACTGGTCAAAATCCTTTGATCGGTGAAAACTTGGATGAATTTGGCCCACGTTTCCCTGATATGTCTAAATCTTACACTCCAGAATACCGTGCCGTCGCTCATCAAGTCGCTGATAAGCTTAGCATTAAGCTGGATGATGGTGTCTATATCGGTGTCACCGGTCCAACTTACGAAACACCAGCAGAAATCCGTGCTTATAAGACGCTTGGGGCGGATGCAGTCGGCATGTCTACTGTTCCCGAAGTGATCGTGGCTGCCCATTCAGGCTTGAAAGTTCTCGGAATTTCATGCATTACCAATCATGCTGCCGGGTTCCAAGAAGAACTCAACCATGAGGAAGTGGTTGAAGTAACAGAGCGTGTCAAAGGTGATTTCAAACGACTACTTAAAGCCATTCTTGCTGAATTGTAAGAAAATAAAATATTAAACGAAGGAAAGGTAGAGCGCGTGTTTTGATTTGAACACGAGCGGAAAACTTTTCATAACAATAAAAGAAAGGATGGGTAAACCGTATTTGCTGAACTGAATACGGGCGGAGAACTGTGTAAAAAAGATAAACTGTCTAGCATCTGCGATGCGTCGTCAGTTTCCTATTTTTACTTGGTTCTCTGTCGCCCTTTATATCTTAATTTATGTCTATCCATATTGCTGCTAAACAAGGTGAGATTGCTGATAAAATTCTTTTGCCGGGTGATCCGCTTCGGGCTAAGTTTATTGCGGAGAATTTTCTTGAAGATGCTGTTTGTTTTAACGAAGTGCGGAACATGTTTGGTTACACTGGTACTTACAAGGGTCAGCGGGTTTCTGTCATGGGAACGGGCATGGGAATGCCGTCTATTTCCATTTATGCGCGTGAGCTGATTGTGGACTACGGTGTGAAAAAGCTGATTCGTGTGGGAACGGCTGGCTCGCTTAATGCAGATGTCCACGTTCGTGAATTGGTTCTGGCTCAAGCGGCTGCGACCAACTCAAACATTATCCGCAATGACTGGCCTCAGTATGATTTTCCGCAGATTGCCAGCTTTGATTTGCTGGACAAGGCTTATCATATCGCCAAAGACTTGGGCATGACAACCCATGTCGGAAATGTCTTGTCATCAGACGTTTTCTATTCGAACTATTTTGAAAAAAATATCGAGCTGGGCAAATGGGGCGTGAAAGCTGTTGAAATGGAAGCGGCAGCCCTTTACTATCTGGCTGCTCAGCACCAGGTAGATGCTCTGGCTATCATGACCATTTCTGATAGCTTGGTCAATCCTGATGAAGATACGACAGCAGAGGAACGCCAAAATACCTTCACCGATATGATGAAGGTTGGTTTGGAAACCTTGATTGATTAAGCATGAATCTAGATTTAAAAGAGGAAATTCTCTTTGCGATTTCCCGTTATGACTATGCTTATGCCTATAAACTGGCGCAGAAGTTGATGGGAGGTTCCTCGATTGTAACCAGCCTGTTGGCTATTCTGGCAGAGCGCAGAGAGCTCAATATTCTGCCAGCCATGGATGAAGAGTTGAAGACTGCCTTGCAGACGCAAAGCGGTTTTCAGCTTTTTTGTCATACCGATTTGGCTGACGAGCAACTGGCCAACTATCTCTACGATTTGGAAGCCAAGCTGCGCAATGAGCAGATTATTGACTTCGTTCGAGCGGTCAGCCCAGCGATTTATCGGATTTTCATGCGCTTGATCAAGCTGGAAATTCCTGATATTGAGCACTTTATCCATAATTCTCGTGAAGCCAGCTATGACCGCTGGAAGTTTGAACGGATGCGGGAGTCGGATTATGCTGCCTTACAGGTCTTTCATGCGGAAAGCACGGTCAATTCATCCAGTCTGACAGAGCTGATTTTGCATTTGGATCTGCCGGACTCTGTAAAGGAAGAGGTCAGACAGCTGCGGGAATTGGAAAAGTCAGTCCGAAATCCGCTAGCTCATCTGATTAAGCCCTTTGATGAGGCAGAATTATATCGGACAACGGGCTTTTCATCCCAGCATTTTATGGAGATTTTGGTAGACTTGGCCTGCTTTACAGGGATTGTCTACGATCGGGAACATTTTTATTTTGATGAGGCAAATCGCTTGGTTAGAGCTTTATTGACAGGAGAGGAAAATGGATAAAATACAGCAGTTGCAAGACATGATTGACCAAAGCCAGAATATCGTCTTTTTCGGTGGGGCAGGTGTCTCGACCGAGTCCAATATCCCTGACTTTCGCAGTTCGGATGGGATTTACAGTGTCAAGCTGGGTCGGCATTTTACGGCAGAGCAGTTGGTTTCGCATACCATGTTTGAGCGCTATCCGCAGGAGTTTTTCGACTTTTACAAGAAATACCTGCTCTATCCAGATGCCAAACCCAATGCGGCTCACGCCTATCTGGCCCATCTGGAGAAGACCGGCAAGCTCAAGGCTGTGGTGACGCAAAATATTGACAGACTGCACGAAATGGCTGGTTCAAAAAATGTCCTCAAGTTGCACGGCAGTGCGGATAGAAATTTCTGTCTAGATTGTCAGCGATTTTACGATTTGGAGGCATTTCTAGCTCTGCCTGGAACGGTGCCCTACTGCCCTGACTGCGGCGGCATGATCAAGCCTGATGTGACCCTCTATGAAGAGTCTTTGGATATGGAGACTTTCCAGCAAGCTGCGCAGGTCATTCATCAAGCCGACCTGCTAATCATCGGGGGCACCTCCTTGGTGGTCTATCCCGCAGCCAGTCTCATCCAGTACTTTGCTGGCAAGCATCTGGTCGTTATCAACAAGACCAGCATTCCACAGGATAAGCAAGCTGACCTCGTCGTCGAAGGCAAGATTGGGGAAGTTTTTGCGCAGTTGAGGCAGTAAAACTAAAAATGTTTTTTGCTAGAAATGTTTGGTTAGAAAATAAAAATAGGATTTTTATGGCTGATTTATATATTCAAAATTCGTCTTGTAGCTTGTCGGTGAGGGAGCAGCGTGTGCTTGTGAGAAACGAGGAGCAGATCCTTTTGAAGGAAATTTCTTTTAATCTGATTGATAATATCTTGGTCTTTGGTAATGCTCAGCTGTCTACTCAGCTGTTGAAAGCCTTGGCTAATAGGGATATTTTTGTGTTCTATTTCTCGAGCAAGGGCGAGTTTCTATTTTCCTTTGATTCTTTAAGGATGGTCTTCTTTAATCTTGATGATGATGAAAAAGAGTTTGCCAGAAAGAAAACGAAATTTTGTCTGGTCATTTATGATATCGTGAGCCATAAGCGACGCCTGAAGCTATCAAAGCTTTTAGAAGGCTATGGTGTGAGGGTTCAGCGTTCCTGCTTTGAGCTGGCTCTTGATAAGCTGGACTTTGACTGCCTTGTAAGGGAGCTGAGGGCCTTTTATCAGGCAGAAGAAGGGGACAATATCATTATCTATCTGGGGCACAAGGAAGAGGAGGCTGGGACAAAAGTCCTAGCCTCTCAATTGTCTTTGTATTGTCGAGCAAGACGCAGTGGTTGAGTGGGCTCTATTACGCTGATTTCATCAGCTTTTACAGCCCTACTCAACTGTGCGGAGGTGGGACGACGAAATCGAATTCTAACGAATTACCGATTTCTGTCCCACTCTCTATGATGGCGCGGAGTTGATAGACGATATTTTGTTCTTTTAAGCTTTGATTTCTGGGCTAGGCATGGTATAATGAGGTTAGGGTTTAACTAGTTTTTAGGGGACACAAGATGTAGTGGTGGGGCTTCTGCGCTTCTATACAAGATATGGGGGTTAGAACCCCCTAATCCTCGAGAGGGGACGGAAACATACCTTTAGGGTCTTCAGTGTTGCGAGGATTTTGGTTAGACCCCCCTAAACCACGAGAGGGGACGGAAACGTTTCAAAAATAGGATCTTTTAATAAAACAAGATAAGTTAGACCCCCCCTAAACCTCGAGAGGGGACGGAAACCGAACGAGTTCGTATGTTTTACCATCCTTAGTGATGGGTTAGCTCCCCCCTAATCCTCGCGAGGGTACGGAAACATGATGTTCTGCTGTTGATCGGTGCTCATATTGCGTTAGAACTCCCTTAATCTTCGCGAGGGTCCGGAAACAAAGTGGTCCCATTGACCTTCCAAATAAATTTTTGGTTAGACCCCCCAAATCCTCGAGAGGGGACGGAGACAAATTTAAGAAAGTATTTTATCGCAGTTTCCGCTGCGTTAGCTCCCCCTAATCCTCGCGAGGGTACGGAAACGCCATGCCAGCATCTTTAATAAAATCAATCATTGTTAGAACCCTCCTAAACCTCGCGAGGGGACGGAAACGATTTACCAACGCCTATCACATCCTCGGCTTTAAAGCGTTAGCTCCCCCCTAATCCTCGAGAGGGTACGGAAACAATCAACCAACATCAATTGTAAAGCAACCATATGTTAGACCCCCCCTAATCCTCGCGAGGGTACGGAAACCAATGAGTCGTTTAAGACCAGATAATCACGATAATCTGTTAGAACCCCCCTAATCCTCGAGAGGGTACGGAAACGAATGCTTTTGTTCTTCAAAATTTGCCATTTATGTTAGCCCCCCCTAATCCTCGCGAGAGAACGGAAACATGTCGGTTCCCATTTTGTTGGCATTTTCGGACATAGGTTAGAACCCCCTTAATCCTCGCGAGGGTACGGAAACCGAGTTGTTCGACTTGCTCGTTGAGCCTGTTAATCTGTTAGACACCCCCTAATCCTCGAGAGGGGACGGAAACTCTACGTTCTTAGGATCTTTTGGTGAAGGCTCGTAAGTTAGAACCCCCCAAATCCTCGCGAGGGGACAGAGTGGACGGGGGCTTTTTTACTTTCCCTCAGCTTCTTGCTTTGCCAAGAAAGAAGGATGTTGGCTGCTTAAGATTTTTTAAACGCTTCAAAAATATTGACAACGTTTTCAAAATTTGATATAATAAGCTCAGTAAATAATAATCGTTCTAAAGGGCGCCATGAAATCGGTGAAACATACTTTTGCCTTTTTCGGGCGCTTTTGCAGTATAGAGAGGAGATCGTGTGAAGAAAGTAGAGTTACATTTATCAAAGACAAGACTAAAAGACGAAGAATTGATCAGTAAGCTTCAGGGCTTTTTGATGGCGCAGATTTCGCCAGACTTTGCGACCTTTCTCCACGAGCAGGAGACCAATCCCTACTCGATGAATCTAAGCTCCACGCGCGATGAGTCAGTGTGGGTTGTCAATTTGCTTTCAGAAGAGGCGGAACAGCAAATGCTAGCTCCTTTATTAAACTTGGAAACCATCAAGCTAGAGAGCTATGCTGAGAAAATCCTTGTCAAAAAGGTGGAAATCAACTCCTTGTCCCAGCAGACCTTGCTGGATATTTACCAAGATGATGATGCTTCCCACCTGATACGGGTGCATTTTTATACGCCAACGACCTTTAAGCGTCAGGGGCAGTTTGTGCTATTTCCAGACACGCGTCTGATCTTTCAAAGTTTGATGCAAAAATACAGTCGACTGGTGGAAGGAAGAGCGGAAATCGAAGAGGAGACCCTACAGTTTTTAGCAGACCATAGCCAAATCACGAGCTATCATCTAAAAAGTCATTATTTTCCAATTCATGGACGAAAATACCCCGCCTTTGAAGGCAGGGTGACGATTCAGATAAAGGGAGCATCCACACTAAAAGCTTATGCACAGATGCTCCTCAGATTCGGTGAGTATGCCGGAGTCGGCACAAAGTGTAGCCTAGGAATGGGAGGGATGAGAATTGAAGAAAGAAAAGGTTGATTGACTCTAACCTTCCCCCATCTGATAGACCTGAAGGGAAACCAATTTTCAAAAACAGAAAAAACACCTAGATCCTGCAGTAAGCTACCTGCTTCTAGGTGTTTTACTTTATTTATCAAACTGTACTTCCTCGATCAGATACTCGATAAATCGCTCGCCCATCTTAGACAGGCTGGCTTTTTCGTGCTGGATATAGACCAGCTCGATCGGGTCATCGATATCCAGAGGGATGGAGACGATATTGTCTCCGTTGAGGTTACTGTTGAGAATACCGGTCGCAATCGTGTAGCCATCCAGACCGATCAAAAGGTTAAAGAGGGTCGCGCGGTCGCTGACGACAATGGATTTTTTATGGTGCTCCTGAGAGAGAATTTCCTCAGAAAAGTAGAAGGAGTTGTGAGTACCTTGGTCATAGCTGAGATAAGGGAAATCCTCCAAGTCCGACAGTTGCACCAGCTTTTTCTTGGCCAGCGGATTGGACTTGCTGACAAAGATATGGGGCTGAGCTGTGAAGAGGTGGGTCGCAATCAGATGGCTATCATCCAGCATTTTAGAGAGGACATCACGGTTGTAACTATTGAGGAAGAGGACACCGATCTCGCTGCGGAAGTTCTTCACGTCATCAATGATTTCCCAAGTCCGAGTTTCCCGCAGAAAGAGCTCGTATTTCTCCATGTCGCTTTTTTTAAGCAGGGAGACAAAGGCATTGACCACAAAGGCATAGTGCTGGGCAGAGACGCTAAAAAGCTCGCGGTGGGCGACAGGATTTTTGTATCGCTCTTCTAAAAGCTGAGTCTGCTCCACCACTTGGCGGGCATAGGAAAGAAACTCCATGCCGTCTTTGGTCAAGGTGATTCCTTTGGGATTGCGAATGAAAATCTCGATGCCCATTTCATTTTCCAAATCCCGCACAGCGTTGGACAAGCTAGGCTGGGTGATAAAAAGTTGCTTGGCAGCTTCGTTCATGCTGCCTGTCTCGACGATTTTGATAATGTAGTGTAATTGTTGAATTCTCATAGGTCTATTTTATCACAAACTGGGGATTTTTTCCTGATAAATCAGAAGTTTAGAAAATGTTTGCTTGCTAAAGTTTCCTATGCTAAAATGAAGGAAATAAGGAGGGCGATATGGCCAAAGAGGATGACTATAAAAATCGTTCGGTAGGACTACCCATCACTATTTTTATAGTATTTTTGACAATTTGCTTAATGATTCCACTTAGGAAGGTGATGATCATGTGGGGAAGTCAAGCTGTTTATAAGGATTTAGAGCGAAAGAGTATGTCCTCGTCTGTCTATCAAAAGTCACCAGAGAAGCTTAAGCTAGAAGAGAAAGTTTTAGAGAGAGAAAACCATCGTTTTACATGGACAACTGATGAAATCATCAATCTGCAAATAAAGGATACTTCTGCTGGCCAAAACGGAATTTCTCTGGATCAAATCCTTGAAAAGCATGGCAAGGCTTCAAGCTTTTTTTATACTGAGAGCAATGGGAATATTGAATTAAGCTACACAAGTGAGATTATTCAAGGCCGTCATAGTAGTTTAAGGTTGACATTTGAAAAAGATGGAGCAGGTTATTATCTAATTAGAAAGAGCGCGAATATTCTTGATGAGGCCTATCCAAGTTTGTCTCAGGGAGATAGTCCCCATCTCTGGACCAAGGATGAAATTGCTGGTTTACAAGTTCGTGACGAGAGCACAGGCAATCCTAGTATGTCCTACGAAGAAGTCATTCAATTATTTGGCCTACCTAGAGAATCAGAAATTTTTATTTCGCGCTTGGACGCGGCAGATAGGCAGCATATTGGCTTGAAACTCCAATACTTAACTTCAGATGAAAGATATAATAATGAATGGGTTCATTTAATCTTTCATCGTCAAGAAGATGGCGTCTTTCGGTTGACGACAGTTACTAGTCATATCGATAGAAGAGAAAGATAGGCGGTTTTATGCCCTCCTTTGGCAGCCAAAGCAAGTAGAAAAGACGGGGAATTTGTGCTTTCCTCTATATAAACAGACTGAAGTACATTTTGCAATCTCGATCTATTCATGATATGATGAGTTTTTAGACTGACAAGGAGTCGTTATGAAGAGACAAGAAGATTCGTTTGAAGATATTGCTTTTGAGCTAGAAAAGCAAACCTATAAGTCCAAGTTTTTGCCATTCATGGTAGTAGCTATTGTTGTATTTTCTATTATTGGAACAGTTTTTTTAACACTTTCTCTATCCGGAAAAAGCAAAGCCAAGCAGACGCCAACTCCGTCTAGCCAGATTAGTTCGTCATCAAATAGTTTGGAAGATGAGAAAGCTGAAGCAGAACAATTCGCTAAAAGTCTTATTGTTTCTCCAGAAAAAAGCGGTCCCTTTCTTTGGACAGTTGAAAAGGCAGTCGCGCTTCCCATAAACAAATACAAGGGCGGAGCCGTCTTGGAAGATGTTTTAAAGGAATTTGGGAAACCAGTTCAAGGTGGGGCCTGGATTGATTTTTTGCCAAATCATAAAGTTCAAAAACATATTCGCCTTATCTGGGAATCGAAAAATGGTAGTATGGGCTATGTATCTTTAACCTTTGCTCAATTTGATGGTGTCTATAAGCTCATTTCAAAATACCACTTTAGCCTTTCAAGTGATAAAATTCAGGTGGATAACAATCCTAAAAGATCCTTTTTATGGACGCAAGCATACATCGATAGTCTTGTTATTGGTGCTAGAGAAGGAACGGCTAAAGGTACACCATATGATGAGATTGTTTTAAAAGTCGGCTTACCTCTATATCAGACGATTTCTGGAGACGACAATCAACTGAAGATGCGGGTTGATTATGTTAATCCAGATTCTTGGCAAAATCCAGAACAATTGAAAAGAGTTCATTTAGAATTCTACAAGCAAGAAGATGGTAGATGGCGTTTGGTGTCTAAAGAAAGTGAGTAAACTAAATCGATAAGAAAGAGGAGGAAAATGAGGAGAAGTAGCAAGAAAAAACGTGATCTTCATTCGTTTAGAGAGATCAAAAGAGACCTTTATCGTCAACAAAAGCTAAAACGAGAAGAGCTCAGAATGATGACGATGAAGGAGGAGAAAAAAAGAATTAGCTTGGCTTTTACCCTTCTTTGTTTGGCAATCTCTTTTGCTTTGTTCTTTGGCTTCTATTATTTATCGCAACAGGTTCCTAATAAAGCTGAATTGAAGTACAAATATGACGATAGAGCCTCGTCAGTTAGTGGAGACAGCTCAGCTAGTCAGCAAAATGATGATGAATCAAAATTGACTCAAGAACAAAAGGAGCTGAAAAAGAAAATTGTTGAGGAAGATAAAGAGCAATTTGCTTTTAATTGGACATTGGATAATTTTGTAGAACTCAAAATAGCAAAAGTTGGTGAGTGGGAAAATAATCCGACTTTGGAAGAGGTTATTACGAAATACGGTAAGGGTTCAAATGTGAGTTTTGCTACAAAAGGATTGACACTAACTTATAAGACAAGAATTATAGATGTTCCGAGATATGGTTCATCAGGACATCCTCAGGAAATCAGTTTGGTTTTTTATGACCCAGATTCGAATGGCAAGAACTATTATTTGATAGGTAAAAGTGCAGTATATTTAGATGACAGTAGCTATCCTTCAGCGACGAAAGACGAATTTGTCTTTAAGTGGAAGCCAGAAGATATGGATACATTAAAAATAGGTGATAGCCAGCATGGCAAAGGCGGGATGACTTACCAAGAGGTTGTTGAGCGTTTTGGACTTCCTTCAGAACTTAATATTTATGGAAGTGGGATGAGCGATAGCCCCTTATCACTCCGGGCCAATTATAGAAACTTTCGAAATATAGAACGAAAATATGATTCAGTAACCTTGATTTTCAAACGGCAGGAAGATGGCAGTTTTTATCTGGCAAATGCAAATAGTGAATTTGATAAGAGCTGGTAAGACTGTGATTCCTTAGAGAACATTTGAAAATTCTAATATTTTTTATGCCTTGACAATCTTTATCGCTAACGATATAATGTTTACAATTTAACCTTTAATCAAGTCCAGTGAGGCTGCAAGGTGGGAAAAACGGTATAAGAGGCAATTGTTTGCCTTGTTTTTTGCGAAACCTTGCTGCGGCGAGGTTTTTTCTTGTAGAAAGTGAGGTTGTCATGGTTAGTGACAGTTGCAAAAAGAGATTTGGCAAGATTATGCTGGAGCAGATGGAGCTGCTGGAGCAAGTAGAAATTGCGCCTCAGATTTTTTCGATGCGCCTGAGAGGCCAGATGGTGAGTCAGATGCAGGTTGGGCAATTCCTGCATATCCGAGTGCCAGATGATAGCAAGCTGCTGCGGCGGCCGATTTCCATATCGGAGATTGATCGGGAGCAGCAAATCTGCCGACTTATTTATCGGGTCGAAGGTGGCGGGACGGCCATTTTCTCTCAGCTTCCTGTTGGTAGCTATCTTGATGTCATGGGGCCTCAGGGAAATGGCTTTGATTTGTCTCCGGTAGAAAAGGGCGACAAGGTCTTGATCATTGGTGGTGGTATCGGTGTGCCTCCTCTCTTACAAACGGCCAAAGAACTGCATGCTAAGGGTGCCCACGTTACAGCAGTATTAGGCTTTGCCAATCAATCTGCGGTTATTTTGGAAGAAGAATTTCGTGAGTGCAGTCAGTTGTTTATCACTACAGATGATGGCAGTTATGGTCAAAAGGGCTATGTATCAACGATTGTCGATGAGTTGACAGATGAGTTTGCTGCGGTCTATTCTTGTGGTGCGCCCGGTATGCTCCAGTATGTGGATCGGAAATTTCACGATCATCCCCATGCCTATCTATCGATGGAGTCTCGGATGGCTTGTGGAATGGGCGCCTGCTATGCCTGCGTCGTTCATGTAGCAGGTCAGGATGAAGCGGTCAATAAGCGGGTTTGTGAAGACGGTCCAGTTTTTGAGACTGGGACTATCGTGCTTTAGGAGGATAAGGAAATGACTGAAAATCGTTTGAAACTTTCTCTGCCAGGCTTAGAGCTGAAAAATCCAATCATTCCAGCATCAGGCTGTTTTGGCTTCGGTCAGGAGTATGCCAAATACTATGACTTGGATCTACTGGGCTCTATCATGATCAAGGCGACGACGCAAGATTCCCGCTTTGGCAATCCAACGCCCCGTGTGGCTGAAACGCCAGCTGGCATGCTCAATGCTATCGGCCTCCAAAATCCAGGTGTCGATGCCGTTTTGGCTGAAAAACTTCCTTGGTTGGCTCAGCACTATCCAGATTTGCCGATTATTGCCAATGTGGCTGGTTTTTCCAATGAAGAATATGCTTATGTATCTGGGAAAATTTCCCAAGCTCCCAATGTCAAAGCGATTGAGCTCAATATTTCCTGCCCCAATGTGGATCATGGCAATGCGGGTCTTTTAATCGGGCAAGTCCCTGAGCTCGCCTATGAAGCGGTAAAAGCAGCAGTTGCTGCCTCCCAAGTCCCAGTCTATGTCAAATTGACCCCTAGTGTAGCAGATATTACCCAAGTAGCCAAGGCGGCAGAAGATGCGGGCGCGAGCGGACTGACCATGATCAATACCCTGGTGGGAATGCGTTTCGATCTGAAAACGAAGCGGCCGATCATTGCTAATGGAACGGGTGGCATGTCTGGTCCAGCTGTCTTTCCTGTAGCACTCAAGCTGATTCGTCAGGTCGCTCAATTCACCAAACTACCAATCATTGGCATGGGGGGAGTTGACTCGGCAGAGGCAGCGCTGGAGATGTTTATCGCTGGCGCATCAGCTATCGGCGTCGGAACAGCGAATTTTACCGACCCTTATGCCTGTCCTAACATTATAGAAAAGCTTCCGCAAGTCATGGATAAATACGGCATTGAAAGCTTAGAAAGCTTGAGAAAAGAAGTCAGAGAAAATTTACTTTAAGCTTGATTTTCTCTTGACAAACTTCCCAGTAAATTATAGAATGTTTAAGATAAAACCTTTAAAGAAGTCCAGAGAGGCTCTAAGGCACATACGTTTAAAATGGCAGATTTTGCCACATTTTCGTGTAACCTTGCTCTCGGGCAAGGTTTTTTCTGTGATTGTAATCATCTTTATAGTAAGTAACAAGCAAGGAGAAGAACTGCATGCGTGAAGAACGTCCTATTATCGCCCTAGACTTTCCATCTTTTGATGATGTCAAAAACTTTCTGGAGCATTTTCCAGAAGATGAAAAACTGTACGTCAAAATTGGCATGGAATTCTTTTATGCCATTGGACCAGAAATTGTGCATTATCTGAAAGGCTTGGGACATAGTATTTTCCTCGATTTGAAATTGCACGACATCCCAAATACCGTGCGTTCAGCTATGTCTGTTTTGGGAACATTTGGGGTTGATATGGTGACGGTTCATGCGGCTGGCGGCGTTGAGATGATGCGGGAGGCTAAAAAGGTCCTCGGTGACAATGCGAAGCTAGTAGCGGTGACCCAGTTGACTTCGACCAGTGAAGAAGATATGCGCGACTGCCAAAATATCCAAACAACTGTGCAGGAGTCGGTTGTTAATTATGCCCGCAAGGCCAAGGAAGCTGGGCTGGATGGGGTTGTTTGTTCAGCCTTGGAAGTTGAGCTGATCAAGGAAGCTACGGCGGACGATTTTCTTTGCGTGACGCCGGGTATTCGGCCAGCAGGTGCTGAAATTGGTGACCAAAAGCGGGTCATGACGCCACAGGAAGCCCACCAGATTGGCAGCAATTATATTGTGGTTGGTCGTCCGATCATTCAGGCTGAAAATCCTTGGGATGCCTATCACGAGATTAAGAAACAGTGGAACAGCTAAGTAAGGATTTCAAATGAAACCGTCAAATGAAACGAATAACAGATTTATAAGGAGTGAAAAATGACTTTAGCCAACGATATTGCACGTGACTTGTTGAAAATCAAAGCAGTTTACTTGAAACCAGAGGAGCCTTTTACTTGGGCTTCTGGGATTAAATCACCGATTTATACAGATAATCGAGTGACTTTGGCCTACCCAGAGACCCGAACCTTGATCGAAAATGGCTTTGTCGAAAAAATTCGTGCGGAATTTCCTGATGTGGAAGTGATTGCGGGCACAGCAACTGCGGGCATTCCTCACGGGGCTATCATTGCCGACAAGATGAATCTGCCTTTTGCCTATATCCGCAGCAAACCAAAAGATCACGGAGCGGGCAATCAGATTGAAGGCCGAGTGGCTCCTGGTCAAAAGATGGTTGTGATTGAAGATTTGATTTCCACTGGCGGCTCTGTTTTGGATGCTATTGCGGCAGCCAAGCGTGAAGGAGCAGATGTAATCGGTGCTGCAGCTATCTTCACCTACGAATTGCCAAAAGCGGATAAGAACTTTGCGGATGCAGGCGTGAAGTTGGTGACTTTATCAAACTACACAGAACTTATCCACTTGGCTGAGCAAGAAGGCTATATCAATGCAGAAGGATTGACTTTGCTGAAGAAGTTCAAAGACGATCAAGAAAACTGGCAAAATTAAGAAGGTACGAGGAGGCGGGACTAGCATGTTCCTGTCTCCTTTTTAGGATTTACTTGCCCTCTGCTCACTTTTTAAAATAGCAAAAAGTGCCTGATTTTGTTATAATAAAGCCATGTCTAAGATTTATCATATCACTTTTTTGATTCTACAAAAAATCATGCTGGTATTGAGTCTTCATTGGCTGTTTACAGCTATTTTTCATGTGTCGCAGTTGAGTAGCTTGGCTCTGATCCTGTTTGGAGTCTTGGCGATCTTAGCGAATCGCTATCGGTTTCAGCTTAGAAAGTCTTATCATTTTCTCATGTGGCACAAGCTGGCTATTGCTTTGGCAGCTCTCCTTTTTCAGCTTATCATGCTCCTATCGGCTGAGCTTTTGATTAGACGGGACGCGGCAGTGGTTTTCACAGGGGCTTTCAAGTACCTGAAGGAGTCCTCTATTTCCAGCTATCTGACGCGCAATCCCAATAATCTGCCCCTCTTTCTCTATGAGCGTTTCTTCTTTAATCTCTTTGGCGAAGCAGCTCTTTGGATTATGCAGGGCCTCAATCTTTTTTACGTCAATATTGCGACTTGGATCCTCTACAAAGGCTGTCAGCGATACTTTTCGCAGGCTACAGCAGATGCGGTTTTTAGCCTTTATGTAGCCTTGGTCGGATTTTCGCCTTACTACATGTCCATGTACACAGACATTCCCCCCTTGCCTTTGATTAGTTTGCAGATTTTTCTGGCTCTGAGTCTGTTGGAAAATAAGGGGAATAGTCGCCAAATCATTTCTAGAAGCTTTATATTAGGAATTCTAACCAGTCTTGCCTTTTTGATTCGTCCGACAGTGATGATTCTGTTGATTGCTGTTTTTGGAGTTTTGTTTTTGAGACAAAACTGGAAAAAGTTTTTCTTGACTGCGGCGGTCTTTGCTCTAAGCTTTTCAGCAGGCTACCTTCCACTTCATTATGGTCTGGCTCACCAGACAGAAGTGCCGATCATCCAAGGCCAAGGACTGGCCAAAGGGCCACTACTTTTCATCAATCTGGGCCTAACCAATATCGGTCACGATCAGGAAGACATGAAGGAAGGGCTCTTGCAATACGTTGAACCTGACAAGCGTGCTGACTACAATAATGGCATGTTTGCCAAGGAAAATGTCATCAAAGAAATCAAGCGCCGTCTGAAAGAATACACCCCGCTGACCTTTCTACAACACCTGTATTATAAACACTCTTTGACGGTTGCTGAAGGGAATTTGGGTTGGCTCTATCGCAGTGTTGAAAATGAAAAGACGCCTTATATTTCACCGCTTTATGAATTCACAAAAGACAATGCATTTGCTCAGTTTATCCGTGACTTTTTCCTCAATTCAGATAAGGATAGTTTTCGATTTTATTCGCTGCTCAAGCAGGCAGTTTGGATTGTCATGGCTTTGGGGCTGGTCTTTGCCCTTTGGAAATACCGACCAAACGATTCCTTGAATTTCTTAAGCTTGGCAGTTTTCGGTGGCCTGCTCTTTCTGCAGATTTTCGAAGGAGGCAAGACGCGATACCTGATTCAGTTTTTGCCACAGATTCTGATTTTGTCAGCTGTGGGATTGACTCAATATCCGCTCGACTTGACTCGTATGAAATTTTGGGAAAAGAAGGTCTAACTAGACTTGTCAGCTTAGTTGTCCATAGGTATGGAATGTAAAATAAAAAGGAGACATATATGCAGCATTCAGCTTGGCATGCTTTGATTAAGGAGCAGCTGCCAGAAGGTTATTTTGCAAAAATCAATCATTTTTTAGACGAAGTGTATGCTTCGGGAACCATTTACCCACCTCGGGACAAGGTATTTAATGCGATTCAGACGACAGATTTAGCAGATGTTAAGGTGGTTATTTTGGGACAGGATCCCTACCACGGACCGAGACAGGCACAGGGCTTGAGTTTTTCGGTTCCTGATGACATTCCAGCTCCGCCTTCTTTACAGAATATTCTCAAAGAACTGGCCGATGATATCGGCGTGAAGGAGTCGCATGATCTGACTTCCTGGGCTCAGCAAGGTGTTCTCTTGCTCAATGCTGGTCTGACAGTGCCTGCTGGCCAAGCCAATGCGCATGCTGGCTTAATTTGGGAGCCTTTTACAGATGCTATTATCAAGGTCGTCAATGAGAAGACTGATCCAGTTGTCTTTATCCTATGGGGGTCTTACGCTCGCAAGAAAAAAGCCCTGATTAGCAATTCCCAACATTTGATTATCGAGTCAGCTCACCCAAGTCCGCTGTCTGCCTACCGTGGCTTCTTTGGCAGCAAACCCTTTTCACGGACCAATGATTTCTTGGTGACTAAGGGCTTGGAACCTATCGATTGGTTAGCATAGGAGGTAGTATGGTTCAGTTAGCAACGATTTGTTATATTGATAATGGGCGTGAGTTTCTCATGCTGCACCGCAACAAAAAGCCCAATGATGTCCATGCAGGAAAGTGGATTGGAGTCGGTGGCAAGCTAGAACGAGGAGAAACCCCGCAGGAATGCGCGGCACGTGAAATTCTAGAGGAAACAGGTCTAAAGGCTAAACCTGTTCTCAAAGGTGTTATCACTTTTCCTGAGTTTACTCCCGACTTGGACTGGTACACCTATGTCTTTAAGGTGACGGAGTTTGAAGGAGAGTTGATTGATTGCAATGAAGGGACGCTGGAATGGGTGCCTTACGATCAGGTTCTTTCAAAGCCGACTTGGGAAGGAGATCATACCTTTGTTGAGTGGCTACTGGAGGATAAGCCCTTCTTTTCAGCCAAATTTGTTTATGATGGTGATAAACTGCTCGACACGCAGGTCGATTTTTACGAATAAAGGAGATAGAAAATGCTACTAATCAAGAATGGCCGTGTAATGGATCCTAAGACTGGTCTGGATCAAGTGTGTGATGTGCTGGTGGAGGGCAAGAAAATTGTTAAAATTGGCCAAAATCTGGAAGCGGCTGATGCCCAAGTCCTAGATGCTAGTGGTTTGGTCGTTGCCCCCGGTCTGGTCGATATTCACGTTCATTTCCGGGAGCCAGGTCAGACCCATAAAGAAGACATTCACACAGGAGCTTTGGCAGCGGCAGCAGGCGGCTTCACAACGGTCGTTATGATGGCAAATACCAATCCGACCATCTCTACGGTTGAAACCCTGCAGGAAGTGCTGGAGTCTGCTAGTCGTGAAAATATCCATATCAAGTCGGTCGCGACGATTACAGAAAATTTTGATGGCCAGCATTTGACAGACTTCAAAGCTCTCTTGGCAGCTGGTGCGGTTGGCTTCTCAGATGATGGTATTCCGCTGACCAACGCTGGCATTGTCCGCCAAGCCCTTGTGGAAGCGCGCAAAAACGATACTTTTATCAGCTTGCATGAGGAAGATCCTAACCTCAACGGCATCCTCGGTTTCAATGAGCATATCGCTAAAGAGCATTTTCATATCTGCGGCGCGACAGGTGTGGCAGAATACAGCATGATTGCTCGCGATGTTATGATTGCTTATGATGTCAAGGCTCATGTGCATATCCAGCATTTGTCCAAGGCTGAGAGCGTAAAGGTGGTTGAATTCGCTCAGAAGCTAGGCGCTCAAGTCACTGCTGAAGCAGCACCTCAGCACTTCTCTAAGACAGAAGCTCTGCTATTGACCAAGGGCAGCAATGCTAAGATGAATCCGCCTCTGCGCTTAGAATCGGACCGTCTGGCGGTTATTGAGGGGCTCAAGTCTGGTGTCATTTCTGTCATTGCGACGGACCATGCTCCACATCATGCTGATGAGAAAAATGTGGCGGATATTACCAAGGCGCCTTCTGGTATGACTGGTCTTGAGACCTCGCTTTCTCTAGGGCTGACCTACTTGGTAGAGGCTGGGCATCTGAGCTTGATGGAACTTTTGGAAAAAATGACAGTCAATCCAGCTCAGTTGTATGGTTTTGATGCTGGTTTTCTAGCCGAAGAAGGCCCAGCCGACATCACTATTTTCGATCCTAAGGCTGACCGTCTGGTCTCCGATCATTTTGCCTCCAAGGCAGCCAATTCACCTTTTGTTGGCGAAGAGCTGAAAGGCCAAGTCAAATATACCATCTGCAATGGAGAAATCGTCTTCCAAGCCTAGTAGGTATTCATATAAAGTCAGAGAGTGGGACAGAAATCGGTAATTCGTTAGAATTCGATTTCGTCGTCCCACC
>CAUUSJ010000025.1:0-22569 GCA_963547765.1 uncultured Streptococcus sp.
CACAAAGAAAAGCCCTTAGAAACTTGGGTTATAAGGACTTTGTCTTCAATCTGAGCAGAAAATTATCTGCTTTCTATTTCTCTTTGAATGCTCGGCAAGGCACTGTCAATCTCTTGATTTCCCAGAGCTTCCTTAATCAAATAATCAAGCCTTTCCAAAGTCTGCCGGTCGACTTCTTGTCCAATATCTATGATAGAACGCTCCATCATACTATCTAGCCTCTCAGAAGTCAGAGAATCCAAGCCGAAGTCATCTGCCTGCAGAATTTGTTTGGTTTGCTGACTTTTCACTACGGAGGGCAAGACTGAAGTTCCCTGCGATTTTTCAAACAAGGTCTGCTGGCTTTCTTTGTCTTGTGACAGCAAGAGCATAAATTCCCAAGCCAGCTTCTCTTGCTTAGTGTTGGAAGACATGCCAAAGAGGGAAGTCTTGACCTGCGTTCCCATCACCTGACTGTTGGCTGTTGGCATCGGGATACAGGTCCAAGAAAAGCTAGAATATTTGGCAACATGATAAGGATAAGGCTTGTAGGTCCGATACTGGGCTAGACTCATAGGATAGAAGGCCACTCGCCCCTCATCAAAGTCATGAGAAGTCACCTTATAGTGCTGGCTGAGCATGTCTAGCTTGCTCATAAAGGCCAAGGCTTGGTGCATCTCTGAGCTGTCTACATTGATACCGGATTTATCGGTAAGATGGCCGCCATAAGCTACCAAAGCCTGCTGCCAAGTGTAATCTGTAATACCGTACTGATCCACCACACCATCGCCATTGGTATCCTTGGTTACTTTCTTGCAAATCTCATAGAAATCCTCTAAAGTCCAACCTGACTCTGGAATGCTAATTCCTTCTTTTTCGAGCAAGTCTTTATTGACACACATCATGATAGGATTGCTCTCAACTGGAAGAGCATAGCTGACTCCCTGATATTGTCCAGCTTCATAAGCGACGGGATAAAAGGCTGTCCGTTCATCATCCGTTAGGAGGGTATCCAAGGATTTGAGGGCACCAGCTGAAGCCAACATGCTAAAGTCATTTTCTGGCACCATGAAAAGATCTGGCTGTTCGCCTTTTAAAACCTGTTCTGCCAGCCAGTCAGCATAATTCTTCTTGGGAATCCCGCTTTCGTAGATGATCTTGACATGGGGATGCGTCTTTTCAAATTTTTTAATCAGGGTGTCCAAGGCCTTGTTTTCACGACTATTTGGAACATCCCAGCTAGAGCCCGCATAGACACCGATGCGTAGGACTTTTTCATGACTAGACGACCAAAGTGCAAAGCTTAAAATAACTGAAACAAAAACCAAAACAAGAACAACCAAATGTCTAAGTCGCCACTTCATTTGTCACTTCCCTTGCTAAAGTCTCGCTGGGTGACTCCGGTCTGCACGGCCCAGATAGCCAGCTGAGTCCGGTCACGCAGATTCAGTTTAGACAGAATCCCTGATAGGTAGTTGCGCACGGTTCCTTCCGACAGATAAAGCTTGGCTGCAATCTCCTTATTAGAAATCCCAAAGCCAATCTGCTGGATAATCTTCCACTCCGTCCGGCTCATGTCCTCTATATTTTCCTCCGTCACCGTGATAGCAAAGTTGGACTGGGCCATCTGTGAAAAGATTTTGAAGACCTTGGTGGCAATATTGGGATTAATCATGGCTCCGCCTCGATAGACAGTCTGAATGGCTTCGTGAAGTTCTTCTGTCGAAACCCCTTTGAGAATATAACCAGACGCACCGTATTTGAGAGCGGAGAAGATAAATTCATCGTCATCAAAGGTCGTCAGAATGATAATCTTAACATCCGGATACTGCTCCTTGACAGCCTTGGTACAGAGCACACCGTCCATGACTGGCATGCGAATATCCATCAAAATCACATCTGGACGCACCCGATGAAGCTTTTCCAGCACTTCCTTGCCATCTCCAACTGTCCCGACTACCTCGATGTCAGCATGAGCAGACAGGATGATTTGCAGAGACTCACGAATCAAGGCCTGATCGTCTGCAATTAAAACTTTAATCATTCCAACCTCCTATTTTAGGGATTTCAATGTAGGTATAAAAACCTTCACGGTTTTCAAAATGAACCTTCCCACCGATAATAGCCAACCGTTCCTGCATTTGCTTCAGACCATAGCCATAGTGCAATTCATCAAAACCTACACCATCATCTCGAATGGTCATAATATAATTTTCTTTTTCTAACAACTCAATCCAAACGGTCTTGGCGTGCCCGTGACGCACAGAATTGGTAATTGATTCCTGAACGATGCGAAACACAATATCTTCTTTGGCAATATCTAAATCGATCGTATCCCATTCATAGAGAAAATGGATATCCAAGTTGGAAATGGCTTCATACTCTCGGATAATCTTTAACAAAGCCTCTTTCAGACTATTATTCTCCAGAGTACCTGGCCGCATTTTATTGAGTGAGCCTCGGACATCCCGAATCCCGTCACGAACGACGACCGAGACATTGTTGAGCTGTTCCTTGGCCCGCTCGGTATCAATATCCACTAGTACCTTAATGGCATCAATTCCCGCTGAGATACCCGTCAAAGCATGGCCCAGTGTATCATGAATCTCACGGGCAATTCGTTTCCTTTCTCGGTCTTCAGCAATTTTTTCTGACAAAGCTAGATAGCTATTCAGCTCCCGATTGGCCTGAGAAGCCATGCGAAGCTCCTCCTCAATTCGGTGCCGCTCTGTAATCGCCGACATGATATAAAAGAGCAAGGAAATCATAAAGACTACAATATTGAGGGAGAAAAGAAAATTCTTACCAAAAAGCAGCAGCAAACGTATAGATTCTGGATAAAAACGAATATAGGTATCCAACGAAGGCAGTTTAACAAAGAGTGACAGCAGGTCGTAGTTTGACAATAGCAACATACTGAAACTCAAGATAATAAAGGAAAACCAGTATTTTTTATCCTTGGAGGCATTGAACTCTTTAGATCCATAGAAAATATCTGCAAAGACGAGAAGAATCAGCCCATTGTAAGACGAATGCAGGGCAGTAAAGATGACCAACATCAGCAAAATCTCAATCATGGTCACCTTATCGTAAACGGATAGCTGATTGGGGTGCTTTTCCCGATAGTACATCACCAGCAATAGGCAGGCATAAAAGATAATGGAAATCAGAAAAATGAAACTGGGAGATCCTGGAATGGCATCCAAACGTTCCAAAAGCGAGTGACTGAAGCCTCTTGTTACGACATAATTGGTTGCAAAGAGGTAAATCGAAGCATTATAGACAATGGCTATAAAATTGATGACCATCAGAGCTATTTTACTGTAAAAAATGCTTTTGTTTGGTTTCATTACTGCCACCCTGTAACTATATACTCGCTGATATTGTCCTTGTTTATCAAGCGGACTGGTATCAAATACTGTCTATCACACGACTTCTCTTCCCGCAGCAGCTCAATCACTTCTGCCACCTTTCGTCCCATCTGAATAGGCGACTGGGCCACTGTTCCTTGAATGTCGTTCGTATTGGCTAAAAAATTCTTAATATCTGGAGAACCGTCAACTCCATAAATATAAATTTTTTCTGCTACACCTTGATCCTTGATTGCTGCCAAGGCACCGATTGCTGCACGGTCATTAAGAGCCATGACAACGTTAAATTCCAAGCCATTATCCAAGGCATTTTTGACCTGGGGCATGCTTTCTTCGGTCTGTCCCAAAGTCTCCAGCTGAGAAACGATTCGATAGCCGGGATGTCCCTTGATGGTATCCAGAAAGCCCTGTAGCCGATCCATAGCTGAGATGGCATTCTGGTGTTCAAGTAAGAGAATATCTGCCTCAGAAAGCCGACCCATCATATCTTTAGCAATCAAAACTCCCGCTTGATAGTTATCCGACACGATAGTCGTATCAACGGCTACTTGCTTGCTCATCGGCGCATCTACCACGATAATGCGGATGCCAGCTTTTTTAGCTTCATTCAGAGCACTGATGATATCTGGGCTATCACTCTTTACTGGGTTGATGACGATGACATCCACTTTTTCTTTGATAAAATAAGCAATTTGCTGGCTCTGCTTTTTCTCATCTAACTCCGAATCACGAACATAGAGCCGACTCCCCTGTTGATTGGTTTTTTTCTCCAATTCAGCATTCAAGGTTTGATAAAAATCATTGTTCATGGTCATATAGGTCGCCCCGATTTTCATTTGATTGCTATCGGGCATACTAGCCTTAGAATAAATAAAAGTAAGGCAACAGATTACCAGCACAAAAATAGACCAGAGAGCACATTTCTGGCAAGTCTGAATCCTCTTTTTCCCCTTACTTGATCCCATTTCTATCTCCTAGTCACCTATACTTATTAACACTTCACTTACGTTTATTATATTATAATCAAGCGAAAAATCAAAACGTTTCTTGAATCCTGTAATAAATGAATAGCAAAAACAAAAAACAAAGGCATTCTCATGGAATACCTCCGTTTCTGTATATATTTATTCAAATACAAATTGATTGTGGTAGAGCTCAGAATAGAAGCCACCTAGATGCAGCAATTCATGATGATTGCCTCTTTCAATGACTTCCCCATCTTTTAGGACAATAATCTGGTCTGCATTCAATATGGTCTTTAAGCGGTGAGCGATGACAAAGCTGGTTCGGCCTGCCACAATGGCCTCCATCGCGCTCTGGATCTTGCTCTCGGTTACCGTATCAACATTGGAGGTGGCCTCATCCAAGATCAGCACTTGAGGATCGGTCAAAAGGGTTCGAGCGATCGAAATCAATTGCTTTTGACCTGTTGAAAAGATGTTTTGATCATCATCTACGATTGTGTCGTATTTATCAGGCAAGCTCTCAATATACTCGTGAATATGGGTAGCACGCGCAGCGATTTCAACCATCTCCTGACTTGCATCCGGCACTCCAAATCGGATATTGTCTCGAATGGTTCCGCTGAACAGGACAGAATCTTGCAAAACGATACCTACATGACTGCGCAAGCTATCCAAGTCATAGTCTCGGATATCACGTCCGTCAAATTCGATACTGCCCTTATCCACATCGTAAAAACGATTGATCAAGTTCATGATGGTCGTCTTGCCCGATCCTGTCGGTCCTACAACGGCAATCATCTTGCCTTTTGGCGCTGAGATGGAAACATCCTTCAAAATCGGCTTACCTTCGACATAAGAGAAATCCACATGCTTTATCTCGACTCCTTCTCTCAGCTCGGTAAAGGCTGGTGCATTCTGCGGGCGCACTTCCTCAGGCGCATCAAACATTTCCTGAATCCGATCCGCACCAGTGAAAGCCAGCTGCAGGCTTCCCCAGCTTGCCGCAACCTGAATGATAGGCTGATAGTACTGCTGAGAAAACTGTGTAAAGGTTGAAATCAGACCAATGGCTACTGAGGTCTTCACATTAGGATCATTGAGCATAATGGCTGAACCCACAAAAATCACGATAGCCGTATTGATCAGGCTCATTCCGTTCATGACAGGAAAGAGCAAGCCAGCAAAAGCGCGTCCTTTGAAAGTAGCTGACCGAACCTTATCATTTTGCTGGACAAAGCCTTTGATGACTTCTTCTTGCATTCCCTGCACAATGACTACCTTCTGGCCGGAAATCGTCTCATCCATATAAGCATTGAGCTGACCGACTTCTTTTTGCTGCAAGTCTGTGTACTTGCGAGCCAGCTTGACGATAGACACCAAAACAATGATGGCTACTGGCGTACTGGCAATCGTCACCCAAGCCAAGGTCGCATGCCGCATAAACATGATGATAATCAGGCCGATGTAGAGAGCGATATTGCTCATCACTTGGACTAGACTCTCGTTGAAAGCCTGCAAGATATTATCCAAATCACTGGTAAAACGCGACAAGATATCTCCATCTTGATGGCAGTCAAAGAAGGAAACGGTCAAGCGAGCTAATTTTCCAAAGAGCCCCTTGCGCATTTCATTGGTTGAGTAGGAAATGATCCGACTCATCAGCAGCATGTAGATCAAGCTCGATAGCGAAAGGAAGATGAAAGCTAGCGCTAAATTCCACATGATTCCTTGAAAAGCGGCAAAGGCTGAAACATCACCTGAAGCAAGCTTGCCACTCGCAAAAGCACTGCCCAACTCCACCAGCTCACTGATGGCGAGACCTGTAAAAATCGGAAAGAGAACCTGTAAAACCGTTGAGATGATAATCATAATCATGACGACCAAAAAGGCCAGTTTATACTGCTTGAAATATTGCCAGAAAAATTTTGCTGTCTTCATCTTAGTCCTCCTTTCCTTTTTGAGTCTCATAAATTTCTCGGTAGACATCATTTGTAGCGACTAAGTCTGCGTGTCTACCTTGCCCAATCAAGCGTCCTTGATCTAGCACCAAAATCTTGTCCGCATGAACCACGGAGCTAATCTTCTGGGCAATAATAATGGTTGTTGTTCCCTTCAAATCCTTGTTCAGCGCCTCTTGAACCAGTTTTTCGGACTTGGCATCCAGCGCTGAAGTCGAGTCATCTAGGATAAGAATATTAGGATTGCTGACAACACCACGCGCGATGGACATTCTCTGCTTTTGTCCGCCAGAGAAATTATTTCCCCGTTCTTCGACTTGGCTGTTGTAGGTATCTTCCATGCGATTGATAAACTCGCTTGCCTGAGCAATGCGCGCCGCCTGTTCTAACTCTGGCAGGCTAGCATTTTGCTTTCCTTGACGCAGATTGTCCGCAATCGTCCCCTTAAATAAAATAGCTTTTTGCAGAACGATGGAGACATTTTTTCTCAGCGAAGCTTCACTAATATCTCGCAGGTCCTTGCCACCAATTTTGATGGAGCCTTCCTGAGGATCAAAAAGGCGTGGAATGAGCTGAGCCAGAGTTGATTTTCCTGCTCCCGTCGCTCCGACAACACCAATCATCTCTCCCGGTTTGACTTCAAAGCTAATATCCTTGAGCATGGGCTCTGTATCTGTCGGATAGGTAAAGGTCACATGGTCAAAGACCAGACTACCTTCCAAATCTTCTTCAGCTTCATTCTTGAAGGTCATCGCTGGCTCTGTATCCAAGACCTCCTTGATCCGCCGAATCGAAACCATAGCACGCGTAACGGTATTGCCCAAAAAGCCAACCATGATGATAGTAAACATGATTTGATTCAAGTAAGAAATGAAAGAAACAATCGAGCTGACCAAGCCTGGATCCATCTGTATCATGCTAGACAAGAGCCACATAGTCAGATAGACAGCCCCGTAGCCGACGATCATCATCATTGGTTGAACGATCGAAAAGGCGTATCCAATAAAGAGATTTTGCTCTAGAAGTTCATCTGAAACTTGCGTAAATTTCTGATACTGCTCTCTCTCCTGCACGAAAGATTTGACGACACGGACGCCACGCAGATTTTCTTTGGCAATCGCATTGATCTTTTCTAAGAGAACTTGAAATTTGGCAAAGCGTGGCCCCATCAAGCCCATCATCACTCCTGTCAAAAAGAAGACCAAAAAGACCATCAGGACAATCACCCACCACAAGGAAGGAATGGTCACCACCGCCAAAATAAAGGAACCTAAAAATAGAATAGGCAGGCGGAATAAAATCTGAAACATCATCATGACCAAATTTTGTACTTGGTTGATATCGTTGGTCATGCGGACGACGAGATTTCCCGCATTGAACTGTTCAATATTGGCATAGGAAAAGGTCTGGATTTTCCGAAAGGTTTTTTCCCGTAAATCTGACGACACACCTTGCGCAATATAGGCTGCCAGGGTCACATTTGCCCCGCCAGCAAGCAAGCCAACCAGACCAAAACCCAGCAACCAAGCCCCTAAACGATAGATTTCTTCCCGATTTCCTGACAAAAGAGCATTCAAGACATCTTTGAGATACAGGGGCTGCAACAGCGAGCTAGCCAGCATCAGCGATGTCATAAGAAGAGATAAAAAGATAAATAATTTATAGGCTGATAAAGCTTTTTTGAACATAATTCCTCCTCGTAGATTTTTAACTTTGTTTAGCTTCCTTACTATATCATAGATAAAAACAATGTCAAGTAAGAAATTTCAACTATTGTATGGTACAATATAGTAAATAACTCTAAAAGCAAGTGAGACCTTTTGTGGGTCTCGTACAAGGAGAAAAGATGGATAAACAACGAATTGCTGTGATTGGCCCTGGCTCTTGGGGAACGGCTCTGTCGCAAGTCCTCAATGATAATGGCCATGAAGTCCGAATTTGGGGCAATATTGCAGAGCAGATTGACGAGATCAATAACCAGCATACAAACAAACGCTATTTCAAAGATGTGGTTCTAAGCGAGGAAATTAAGGCTTATCATGACTTGAACGATGCTCTAGAAAACGTCGATGCTGTGCTTTTTGTCGTACCGACCAAGGTGACTCGTCTGGTAGCCAAACAAGTTGCGCAAACCTTGGATCACAAGGTAAAAATCATGCACGCATCCAAGGGATTAGAGCCTAACAGCCACAAACGGATTTCGACTATTCTGGAAGAAGAAATCCCTGCAGACTTGCGTAGCGAGATTGTCGTTGTTTCAGGACCTAGCCATGCTGAAGAAACTATCGTTCGCGACATTACCCTGATTACCGCAGCATCTAAGGACCTCGAAACCGCTAAGTATGTGCAGGAACTCTTCAGCAACCATTACTTCCGCCTCTACACCAATACCGATGTCGTTGGAGTGGAAACAGCAGGTGCTCTCAAAAACATCATCGCGGTTGGAGCAGGTGCTCTCCACGGACTAGGCTATGGTGACAATGCCAAAGCTGCCATCATCACACGCGGGCTGGCTGAAATTACCCGACTGGGTGTCAAACTTGGAGCTAGCCCTCTGACTTACAGCGGTCTTTCTGGTGTCGGCGACTTGATTGTCACAGGAACTTCTGTCCACTCTCGCAACTGGCGGGCCGGCGATGCACTGGGTCGCGGCGAAAAACTGGCTGATATTGAAGCTAATATGGGCATGGTTATCGAAGGAATCTCTACGACCAAGGCAGCCTACGAACTGGCTCAGGAGCTCGGTGTCTACATGCCAATTACCCAAGCTATTTACAAGGTCATCTATGACGGCCATGATATCAAAGATGCCATTCATGATATGATGAATAACGAATTCAAAGCTGAAAATGAGTGGTCTTAATTTACAGTATTTTTTATAAAGGAGAAATTTATGCCAAAAGTCAGAAAAGCAGTCATCCCTGCAGCCGGTCTCGGAACCCGCTTCTTGCCAGCCACTAAGGCACTGGCCAAGGAAATGCTGCCAATCGTTGACAAACCAACTATTCAGTTTATCGTCGAAGAAGCTCTTAAATCTGGAATCAAAGACATTTTGGTTGTCACAGGGAAGTCAAAACGCTCCATCGAGGACCACTTTGACTCCAACTTTGAATTAGAATACAACCTCAAGGAAAAGGGCAAGAACGACTTGCTCAAGTTGGTGGATGAGACCACTGGTATTGGCTTGCATTTTATCCGTCAGAGTCATCCACGTGGACTAGGGGATGCTGTTCTTCAAGCCAAGGCCTTTGTCGGAAATGAACCTTTTGTGGTCATGCTGGGTGATGATTTGATGGACATTACCAATGACAAGGCAGTGCCACTCACCAAGCAACTCATGGATGACTATGCAGCAACCCACGCATCTACAATCGCAGTTATGCAGGTTCCTCACGAAGAAGTCTCTGCTTACGGCGTTATTGCACCGCAAGGCGAAGGCGTCAACGGCCTCTACAGCGTTGAAAAATTTGTCGAAAAACCAGCACCAGAGGATGCACCAAGCGATTTGGCCATTATCGGACGCTACCTGCTAACGCCAGAAATTTTTGAAATCCTAGAAAAGCAAACTCCTGGCGCTGGCAATGAAATTCAACTGACTGATGCCATTGATACCCTCAACAAGACTCAGCGCGTTTTTGCCCGTGAATTCAAAGGCGACCGCTATGATGTCGGTGACAAGTTTGGCTTCATGAAAACTTCTATCGATTATGCCCTCAAACACCCTCAAGTCAAAGATGATTTGAAACAATACATTATCGATTTAGGCAAAAAATTAGATAAGAAAACGAAAAAATAATAGAAGCGCTCAAGTAATAGATTAGCTAATGAGTCAGCTTTTATCATCGTACAGAAAAACACCTAGTAAATCTAGGTGTTTTCTTATAAACTATTCACTTACTTATTGTCTTGGTTGGAAGAGTAGTTAGTGTTAGGGAATGATTCTACATTCTTGAAATTTTTTCCACCTTCCGAACTTGCCGCATAACCAAAGCGGTTATTTGGATTGCCTGCTGTATTGACAACTGTGGTTTGTGGAGTTTTTTCTGGCTCTGAAATAGGAGCTTCACCGTATGATTTTGGTTGCTCAAAGACTTGGACACTTGTTATCTTACCTTTTGTAGCCGCATAGCCAAAGCGGTTATTTGGATTGCCTGCTGCATTTGCAACTGTTGTGTCTGGAGTTTTTTCTGGCTCTGGACTAGGAGCTGGATCTTCTGGCTTCTTCTCTGGTTCTTGACCAGGAGCTGGTTTCTCTGATTCCTTTTCAGGTTCTTTTTCTGGAGCAGATGGTTCCTTATAATCATCAGGAAGAGACGCTCTATATGGATCATCTTTACGTCCAGCTGCTGCTAATTGAGCCTGCATTTGAGCTTCATAGTTTTTGAAATATCCAAATAGACGCTCAGATCTAGCTAAAGATTCATTGGTTACTTCTGATTCTGCAGCCTTCGCAGCTTCTTCATTTCCCTTCAAAGCAGCGTATTTATCATCTCTTGCTTTTTGCTCAATAATCCATTGTTTTTCCATCAGTTTCCAATGGTCTTGAACACTCTTTCCAAAGATATCTTGGTTCTTGATAGCCATTTGGTCAATATGCCATACTGTCCAGTACCATGAGTTTGGATCATAAGTAGCAGTTTGAGGTTTAAAGGCTTGATAAGTATCTTGAACGTTACCATAGAAAGGTACATATGGTGTGTTACGTGATGGTCCTAAACCGAGCCATACTTTACCACCAAAAGATTTTGGCAACTTCGGATCAATTTGATAAACATGGGCATCGATAACATTTTCATTACCTAGAGCATATTTGTATTGATCTTTCCGAACAGCATCATTTGCACCATTGTCGCCTTGTTTCTTGACCCCAATTTGATCATCAGGTATAAAACGACCATTCAAGTGTTCAAAGCGGTTCCGTTGCAAAGCAAAGGCATCCTCAAGAGTAAATTTCTTGTTTGGATCAGTTGGAGAGCGGAAGAGCTCATACTCATCATCTTCGTAAGTAATTTTAGATTTAGGATCAAGAAGTGTAATCCCTGCATATGTACGAGAACGGTCGCCTTCTGCGTATTTTTCAGGTCCATATGATTTAGCAATATGGAAATTGCCATCTTTATCTGTCTTGTAGTTTCCTGCTTCTTTGGCTACTTTCTCTACATCTTCAGAAGCAATAACATTTTCTTTGTCCTTCAAATCTACATGGCCAAGGTAATAAGTATTAGCAAATACTGCGTATTTATCTTCTGGCACTTTCACGGCTACGTATTGGTGACCAGACAAGATTTCCATGTACCAAGTCTCTTTTTGATCGGCAACAACCACTGTATTCCCTTCAGCAGAACCCTTTTCTTGAATGACTTTTCCAAGCAACTCAATTGCTTCACGAGCTGTTTTGGCACGAGGCAAAATCACATCTAACATAGCAGCTTCGGCCAGCCCATCTGCTTTTAAAGGATCTTTTTCAAGGACCTTTTTATTTGGGATTGCTGTGACTGTGGATGACATAGAAACACCTGCTTCATTAAAGCCATGTTCTCCAAAAGCACCGTTACTACCATCACCACGCGCAGAATCATAGGTTGCAGTATATTTCATTTCGCTGGCTGCACGTGGATAGGTGAAACCATTGGACTCATCCACAATCTGGTCGCCTTCCTTATATTTCTTAGCTTCCACAACAACATAGTTTTTGTTGTGCTTGCCACCATTCGGGTAGTAAGGATAGTCTTCTGTACGACCAAAAAGTGTTGATCCATCCTTGGTCAAATGCCGACCAATAATGAAGCCACAGCAGGCTTGCACAGCTTGGATAGGTAAGAGCATGATTGCCATTAATGAAATAGCAATTTTAAAGATTGTCTTCTTCATTATGAACTCCTTTTTATTTTTGGGGAATACCCCTGATGTTTATAGTAATAGTATAGTCCTTTTTAGGTCTTTTTGCAAGCGCTTACAAAAATGTTTTTTTATACCTTTTACAGATAGAAAACAGAGAAAACATACATTGATGAAAAAGTAGAGATAGAAACATTCCCAGTTTATTCCTAATATATGACTGATTATTCCTCTTTAAAGTAAGATTCCTTGCTTTATAAAAATCATATTTATAAAAAGAATACCGCTTTAAAAAGCGGTAATTGAGTTCATTTCTTAAAAAATTGGTCGTTGAAAAGTCAGAAAAATCAAAATAGCTGCTAGTCCAAGGTAGGCTGCCAGTGCTAAAAATCGTTGGGTCTTGCTAAAAGCGTAGCGTTCTCCCGATACTGGTAAGATCACAGCTCCTAAAGCTCCGCCAACTAGACCGCCTAAGTGGCCTGCAAGACTAATTCCCGGTAAAAAACTCATGACCAGATTGACAGCCAGTAGGCTCATATAGGACTGACCCAGCTGCTGCAGATAGTAGTTCCGCGTAGTAAAACGAAGCACAACAACGGAAGCAAAAAGGCCGAAAAGAGCAGTAGAAGCCCCAGCTGCCAAGCTATTAGGTGAAAAATAGACCACGAATAAATTCCCCATCACTCCTGACATTAGATAAAGAATCAAGAATTTCCAAGAGCCAAAGATAGCCTCAATCTGTCGGCCAAGGAAGTAGAGGGTCAGCATATTGACCACAAAATGCTCCAAGCCAATATGGATAAAAATAGCAGCAAAAACCCGCCAAAACTGCTCCGGCAGCGCTTGAATCGTATAACCGTGCACGGCTCCAAAGTGATACAAGGCTTCGGAACTGCTGTATTGAAAACCGTAGGAAAGAAACATCAAGGCAAAAACAAGGCTCGTTAGGATAAGCAGGATGCTTGTCACAGGATAGTCTCTATCAAAGATTTGCTTCATAAATAAGTAACTCCTTTACCGCAACATCATGTTGAGCTGGTGTAAATTCTGCCTGTTGGACTGCATAAATAGTGCTGATGCTTGCTCCTGTATAATCAGCCAGATAGCGATCATAGTAGCCACCGCCGTAACCAATCCGAAAGCCTTGAGAACTGAAGACCACGCCTGGCACATGAATCAGATCAATTTCTGTCTTGTCCACAGCCTCTTCACTTATCGGCTCCATGAGACCAAAAGAGCTTTTTTGAAGGCGACTTTCATCATAATCCACAAATATCATCCGACCCTGGCCATAGGTCTTAGGCACTAAAACCCGCTTGCCGTCCAACTGAGCCTGTCTGATAAAGGCTGCAGTTGAGACTTCATGCGGCATAGAAAGATAGGTAGCGATAACCTGAGAGTTTTGATAAGCTGCTGAACTGAGCAAGTGCTGGGTCAGCCAGCTATCTGCCTGTTCTTTTTCTTTTCCTGACAGTTTCTTCATCTGGTTCAGTACAGTTTGTCTCAGCTCTTTTTTCATGCAGCTCGTCCACCCTTTTCTTATCTTTCGTTGATTTTATAATCTAGGAATTTCCCAATCTTTTCAATAGCAAAGGGCAGTGCGGCCTCATCCGGTGTCATCTTGGGATGATGGAGGGCATAGGGACTATCCACTCCCAGCCAGAACATGACGCCCTTGACCTTGCTGAGCAGATAGCCAAAATCCTCACCTGTCATCGCCGGCGCAATATCAATCAGCTCCACTCCTTCTTCCTTCTGGAAAAAGTCCATCAGTTCACCTGCCAGATCAGGATGATTTTCTACAGGCAGATAACCACCTTGTTTAAGCTCCAAGTCCAATTCCAGACCGAAACTTTGGGCTATCCCCTCTGCTATTTCCCGTAAACGTTTCTGGGTCAAGAGGTTCATCTCCTGAGTCAGAGTCCGAATGGTGCCATGCAAAAAGGCCGTTTCTGCGATGACATTGTTGGTCGTGCCAGCATGGAGCGAACCAAAGGTTACAACCGCCCCCTCGATAGGATCGACATTGCGACTGACAATGGTCTGCACCTGGGTGATAAAGTAGCTAGCCGCCACCAAAGCATCATTGGCTTCATGAGGAAAGGCCGCATGGCCTCCCTTCCCCTTAAAAGTCAGCTTGACCTCACAGGTGCCAGCAAAGAGAGTTCCTCTGTTAGTCGCAATATCACCAACTTTGAGATCCGGCCGCACATGAAGTCCGTAAAATTCATCTGGCAGCCAGTCGCCAAAAGCACCGTCTTCGTACATGAGCATGCCGCCAGCTTCATTTTCCTCAGCAGGCTGAAAGAGAAAGAGTAGATTATGGGTAGGCTGAGCGCTCACAGCTTGTTCCAGCAGGCCTAGAGCGACCGTCATGTGCATATCGTGTCCACAGGCATGCATCCGACCTTCATGGGTACTAGCAAAGTCCAGACCTGTCTCCTCGACAATCGGAAGACCATCGATATCCGTCCGCCAACCAATCGTCTTATCGGGTGAACTTCCCTTGATAAAGACCAAAATACCCGTCCGCCAAGTTCGGATTTCCACAAAGTCTAGACCTGCTGTCAGTCCATCAATGACCTGCATCAGGTAGGCATGAGTCTTGTATTCTTCCAGACCGATTTCTGGTATCTGGTGTAAATCACGGCGAATGTTCAGATAATCAAGCATTTTTCTTTCCTTTAAAATCTTGTCAGTACAAACAAAGAGTCAGACCGCCCCGATGAAGTTCAAGGGCGGCTATCTTTTAACCAATATTAAAGAGTACGCAGAGCGTCTTCCAGGGCTGTCTTCTGCTGGGTCTTCTCGTCAATGGTCTTGATAACTCGTGCTGGAACGCCAGCAACTACTACGTTTTCCGGAACATCCTGGGTCACAATCGCACCAGCCGCAACAACGGAACCACTGCCAATTTGTACACCTTCGATCACAACCGCATTGGCACCAATCAGCACATTGTCTCCAACCCGAACTGGCTCAGCACTAGCCGGCTCAATCACGCCTGCTAAAACAGCTCCTGCACCGACATGGCTATTTTTGCCGACAATCGCTCGGCCACCCAGAATAGCACCCATATCAATCATAGTTCCAGCGCCAATCTCTGCACCGATATTGATGACCGCCCCCATCATGATAACAGCATTGTCGCCAATTTCGACTTGGTCACGGATAATAGCACCCGGCTCAATACGGGCATTGATATCGCGCTTGTCCAAAAGCGGCACCGCTGAGTTGCGGGCATCCTGCTCTACGACATAGGTCTTATTCTCCTCTAAGTTCGCTAGGAGCGGCTTAATTTCTTCCCAGTCTCCAAAAAGAACATTGCCTAACTTCACAACAGACCAAGGAATCAAACCGTGCAATTCTCCATCAAAAGTTACCTTGACAGGAGTTTTTTTCTTGGCATCAGCGATAAATTGGATAATTTCTTGAGCGTTCATTTTCGTAGCAGACATGGCGTCACCTCTTTGTTCTTTCTATTCTTTGTTTGGAGAGGAAAATTTCCTCTCCTATCTTTTTTATTTCTCTATTATAACACAATTCGGCTATGCAGTTGTGACTTTATTAGCAGCTAGTATGCTATTTAGTCTCTTGAACTTTATTCAAATGAAATTGTCCGTCCTTGCCCTTCACAAAGTTTAAATGGAAGAAGGTTTTATCCTCTGCCCTATAGCCCATAGACATACTGTAATATCCTTTCACCACTGCTTTGTAGTAGTTGTTGGGAAGTCCCAAATGTTCTACCACTTCTAGATCAGTAATGCCATTTTCTTCATCTGATGTCATTCCCTTAAGGAAGGAAAGCCGTTCCCCTGTCAAATCCTCATTTTGATAAATATTATAAGCTATGCTAGTAAGATGTAGACCTGAACCAAAATCCCAGAATTGAAAGACGGCAAAGCCTTCTCCCTTCAAATCATAGATCAGTGATAATAATTTATCCTTCTTGCCAATCACCGTTTCATCGCTGCTTTTAGCTAAACCATGTTGGCGAACAAAATCGGACACTATAATATTTTTATCTTCGTCCTCTTCAATCTTATACTTTATAAAATCCCTTGGTTCCCAATCCAAAACTTCGGCATTTGAAGAAGAATATTTTGCTTCTGTTCTGACTAACGGATTCTTTCTGTAAGAATTGGTCCAATTCCCGATTAAGACAAGTAGGCCGATAACAAGGCCAATCAGGGCTAGAGCACTCACTAGCTTGAAAAATGGTGATTTGTGTTTAAACTTTGCGGTTCTCTTAAAAGTTGACTTTGGTACCTGCCCTGTGCTCTCCTTGAGATTTGTTTCAGCTAGCAAACCAGACCCTTCCTTAGACTCTCGTTTTAAGGGTGCCCTAGTTCTACTAAATTTTCCCTTATGTTCCCTTCGTAATTTTTCTAAATCTCTTTTTCCCATCCTTCTATCCTTGTCTATTTAAGAAAAAATTCCGCGCTCTCCAGTCTAGGCTCTCAGACTGTGCTTGTCATCATACTTTTTAGACGGTAAAGCCCATTCACTTCGTAAAAAAACAAAGAAACTGTCATATTGTCCGTGGTTGAATATTCAAGAAGAAGTGAATCAACTTTGCCCTTAACTGGTTTATGAGCATAAATACTCTTCGGCATTCCCAGTTCTTCTATGGCTTGCTTGACTTCCATTCCTTCTCGATCACTTTTGGGAATGAGCGACCGATAATCATCAACTGTCTTCGTAATCGATGCCTCAGCATTCTGGAGGAAAGCGGCAGATACCGTAGAGAGCTCCATTCCTCCTCCAGCATTCCTAAGGTGCATATCAACAACTCCTTTTCTTCCTGTTAGCTTGTATGAAAGCAGCACCAGTTGACTATTCTCCACACGATTATCCACACTCCCAGAGCTGGCTTTCCCATACTTCTCAACGATATCCTCTGGAGACACATTAGGTTCGTTCATGGTTTTAATCAACTCGAATATCTCTTCGAATGGAAAATCTACCTCTCGATTATCTTCAATAAAAGGTGAACTACTCTCCGTCAGGATCTCTATCTTATTTTCTGATTCTGCCGGAACAGTATGAACAGACGATATAGCTAATTGATTTCCTTCTGACTTAAAAGTTGGTCGCATATACATCATCAAGAAGCTAATCAATCCCACTAGACCTGCGGCAATCACTAAGAGTGAGGCATAACGAGATAGCACAGACTTTGCTAAAAGCTGGCCATTAGGATTGACTGCTGACTCTGTTCGCCGCTTTTCTTTACTTGAGAACTCAAAACCCGACTCTCGAGAGCCAACATTAGAGAAGGCCCTCTGCTTTTTTTGGTCTAAACTTAACCTTTTTCCCCATTCTCTCTGGACTTTTCTTCCTTTTCCCATCCCCATCTCCTCCAAGGAACCTAAGTTCCTCTTGCTTTTCTAGTAATTCCTGTCTTTCCGCTAAAAACAACTTCTGCTAAATAAGCCAAGCTCTAGCACCAAGAACTTCCTATCAATAGACACTCTTCCGAGTCAACTCATAATCACCCGTTGAACTTAAGACAAACTCTAAATAGAGATATCTTTGATCTTTTAGTTTATATTTGATATAAACTGTCGTTTGATTCTTATAGTCCGCCGACTTATTGATAACTTGTGGCACACCAAATCGTTCTAATACTGCTTGTAAATTTTTACTTGGTGCTGATTTATCCACAGTAAAATCCTGAAAATCCTCCTCAGTCCATAAATCCGAATGAGTTGATTGAGACTGGCTAAGCAATCCTTCCCCTCGAATTGTATTCAGCCGATACTGATCTCCGATAAGGTTGAAATAGAGCTTGACGATTTGCCCTCCACCTGATGAGAGATAAAAAAGGTAGAGAGCCCTTTCTTCTCCATCTTTAGCCACACTTCCCGAACTTGCTTTTCCATATCGTTCAGCAATTTCCTCTGCTGTCGGAGGCAGTTGCTCACTCGCCCCTTGCCCAGGCGAAGAAACTTGCAGAGCTAGGACATCCTCGAAAGTCCAAGTCATATTTTCTGGCTCCTTGTCAGCACTAGAAGCCGACGATGCCGACTCCTCTTGATCCGAAACTTCCCATTCGCTAGACGAGTCTGCAACGTAAGCAGAAGCTATATTTTCTTGGCTCGATTCCCAGCTTATTTGGTCAATACTTCTGTCACGAGTGCCCATATTTGAAAGAAAACGATAGAGCAAAAGAAGGGCTAATGATAGCAAGACCAGACTCGCCAAAGCAGCAACTAGAGACTTAACATCCCCCTTCTTTCTTGTTCTAAGCCTACTCGATTTCCAACCAGTTTTACCTCCAAACTGCTTCTCTCCTAGTTTTTCTTCCCTTGCTTCCTCCTTTGTCTCTTCGAGGGTAGCTCCTCCCCTTTCCCGCTGATTCTTGACCGACGAAGTGTTTCTAGCTTTAAACTTGGATTTGTGCTCCCGCCTCAATGCTTCTAAATTTCTATCTTTCACCTTTTCACCTATCAACTAAATACTTGATTGCTCATTCCCTTTCTACAAACGGCTGATGCTCCTGATAGGCAAGCGCTACTGAGCACCTGCAGCTCCCGCTTCACTTCCCAAACCTGAACTCTCTGTCAATTGATAGCTCTGAGAGTTATTATTTTCAAAAGAAAAACCGACTTCCTGCCCATCCGCTAAACGGTAATAAATCGATAGGGTAGCTTTGCCCAAGATTCCCCCATTCCAATCAAGGCGCTCTGGAAGTCCCAACTGACTGACAATCTCTTGATAGGTCTTTCCTTTCTCTATACCAGTAAATTCTTGACGAGTGAGTTGAGCATTTCGGTTTGGCAGATGCGCACTACTGAGATGCGTGCATTTTAGGGACTGCAACTTAGGAGTTTCAGAAGAACCAAAATGGCTCTTAAAAGAGAGGCTGACTTTCGCTTCCGTCCCTCCTTGTGAGTAGTCTAAAGCTATCGTTTTGATTGGGTCATCCTGGTCTATTTCTTTACCAGACTCAGCTTTCCCTAACTTTGCAACCACCTCGTCGACCGTGGTCAGATTTGGAACCGATGAAGTGAAGTCTGAGAACAAAGAAGTGACATCATCATAGCTAATATGGAACTGATACTTCTCTTTTTTAGCAATCCATTCTGGACGATTAGCAGATTTTAAATCTTGATCCTTTATATATGAGTCTAACATACGAGAAATAGCTGCAGCTTCTTCCATGCGTTTTAAATCATCATTCTTTTTCCACTGCTCTACTATGTCATACATTGAGGCTATAATCCCTAAAACGAAAAGTATCACCACCCATATCTTAGAAAAGATTCCTAGTTTTTTCTTCTTAAACTCTACTTTATCTATCTCTCTAGCAAGCTCATTAGAGGATATTCGCGGAGAAAGTTTTGTCTGCTTTGGTTCAACAAGGCCTGACACCGGCTGGCTAGCTTGATTTCCACCAAGGACTTGGTTTTGTTTTTTAGCTTTCAGTGATTCTAAGCTAGAAATAAGACGCTTCAGCTCTCTCTGCTTTAATTCCAACAAATTCTGTGATAGAAGCGACAGAGGCTCCTTTACCTGCTGAGCTCCTTCTAACTGCTCAGAAAACACTGGCTGGTCTTGAGGACTTGGTTTAGCCCCATAGCCGGTTTTGTCCTCTATTGAAGAGACGGCAGACAACTCATTGCTTGAGCTCTCTATTGGAAAGGCCACTTTTGATGGGGACGAAACAGAAGGACGAGGTTGATTTTCTTCTGGTCTTCCCTGCGCTTCTTGCAATCCAGCAGATGGTTTGATATGTTTGTCTTCCTTGGTTTTCCATTTGGATAGAAAGGATGGTTGGCTATTTGCTGGCTTTTTCGTTTGGGCCTTCTTGAATTTTGATTGATGTTTCTGCCTCAAAGCTTCCAGATTTCTCTTTCCCATAACTCCTCCTCATCTATTGGCTCTTCTATCATTAAAAAGACGATTCGTCTAATAGTTAACAATTCTTGCTCGCTGAATACTGCTATTCTCTTTTCTATACCATTCATACCGAACAATAGACAGCGATTGTATGCACCATGAAACTTGTCATGCTAATATAACTTTATTCCAGTATATCATATTTTGAACTGGCTTAGCTTGAAAGCACACAAGCAAAAAGGCACGAACTCTCTTCCGTGCCCACAAAACCAACTATATATGACTATTTTTGTTTCACTTTTTCAGCCAAAAATAACTTCATCCGAACTCCTTTCCGATCTTGGTCCTCTGCTTTTCTAGAACCGTCCAAATAGCAGCCAGCTCAACTTTCTGGATAAAAGCCTATCCCATTGCTCCTGCATCTTCTCTGACTGTAACATATAATCAGGGAAAGGAAAACTGCTGCTGAATAGAGCTGAATAGATAAGTAAGTAAAAGACAAGCTAGATAGCGAGCTAACTAACAAAACATGATAAAATCTATTTTTTAAAATAGCAAAAAACCTCCTAGAAGGGAGGTTGTACCTAGTTTTAGACTTTTATTTTTCTAAATTGCTTGATTTGAAATTTTATTATGGTCAAGCAGTTTCGAAAATCTGAATGGTAGAGCTCTTTTCAATTACTACTGCTTGGTCTGCTGCAACATGGAGAGTGCCCGGCAGGCTGCCCTCTTTTGAACCATCAAAAGAAATCGTGATATGGCCCAGTCCAGTTAAATTTTTTTCTACTACATTTCCTACGGCAGTAATCGAATATTCCTGACTATCTACGACTAGCTTTCCACCTTCTAGTATTGCACCTAGAAGATTTTTGTTATCGATTTTAAAACAATACTCTGCTAAGTCTTCCGGAGCTTCTTCTCCAAACAAAATGAGCATATTGGCATCTTGAATCATATTCTGAGCTTCAGGCCCCACTTGAATTACTTTAGCTTCAAAAATTTTCTTCATCTAATTCCTATTCATCCTTTCTCAAATCTGTCATAAACTTATGCTTATAGATAAGTTTAACATAATAGTTGCTATGTTTACGTGCATCTATCAAAGGTCTACTGATAAAGACCAATACTAGCTATCCAAGCTACTAGCACCCGCGGAACACCATTGAGGAAGCGTGAATAAAGCACAGAAGGGACACCAACCTCAACTGTTTCAGACTTGGCTTCAGATAGACCGAGTGCTACAGGAATGAAATCACAACCGTTTTGAGTGTTGATAGCAAATATAGCTGGCAGAGCCATTTGGGGCGGAATATTCCCTTTGCCGATTTCAACTCCAATTAAGGTTCCAATAATCTGACTGATAACAGCTCCGGGGCCTAACAAAGGAGATAGGAATGGCAAGGAACAGATAAAGCCAATCAAAATGAGTCCCCAGATGTTCCCTGCTAGGGGAACCATTAATTTTGCCAGCCAATTTCCAACACCGGAACCTTGAATAACCCCAATCAGCAAGGAAACAAAGGCCATGAAAGGAATGATTGTGTTGAGCATTGTTTGGATGGCTTCACGAGCAGCCTGGTTGAAAGTCGCAACGACCTTCCCAGCGCCCATCCCAATTCGTGCTACAATACTTGTTTCAGCTTTTTGCTCTGTAATTTTTTTACTAGTATCGTAAGTTGGCTTTTCTGTTACCACAGTTGTCGCTTTTTCGTCTTCATTAGCAGCAGAAATTTGATTAAGGCCAACTGCTGACACATAGATTTCCTCGGTTATATATTGAGCTAGAGGCCCACTTTTCCCTGTAGCGACAATATTTATTGTAGGGATTCCCTTTTTAGGATAAATACCACAGCGAAGAGTACCGCCACAATCCACGATTGCTAAAGCAATTTCCTCATCTGGGATAGAAGTTTTAAACCCATTAACAGCTTCCATACCGGTCAAATCAGCAATTTTATCTACAATATCTGGCTTTTCTCCGCCGCCAGTGATATAGATAAATTTGTGCTTAGCCTCACTAGGTGTAATGACCAAAGGTCCTCCGAAGCCGCCATTTCCTTTAACAACTTTTATACTCTTATATGACATAATTTCACTCTTTCTATCAATCAAATGTTTTACTCAAGGTAACACCTTGCTGTTTTGCTACATAAGCAGTTGTAAAATCGGTCACCCAACCGCCTACAAAGTTCATGACAAGCCCAACAAGCATGTAACGAATGGCTAAGTCCATTTGACTTAAACCTAAAGTTTGAATTCCTGTTGCAATTCCCATCCATACAAACAATTCCCCAGGATTGATATGCGGAAATACACCATTTGAAGTGTGGCAGAACTGCATCTGAGCTGCTACAAAACTAGGTTTATAATATTCTGGTAAGAAACGTCCCATACTGATTGCCATCGGATTCCCCAGCATAAAGGCTGAAATGAAAGGTAAAATCATATACCGGCTAATAGGATTTTTGGCAGAAATCTTAGCCAGAGAATTGACCTTCTCTTCTCCCAAGAAAGCGATAAGTGTATTCATTGCAATCAATAGCATTAAGACAAGCGGCACAATATTTGTCATCCAGCTAATAAAGGTTTCTCCACCTAATTGGAAGAGTTTCA
>CAUUSJ010000026.1:0-22284 GCA_963547765.1 uncultured Streptococcus sp.
CTTGCTCGACAATCCAAAGACAATTGAGAGGCTAGGACTTTTGTCCCAGCCTCTCTTTTAGTATTTTTAGGGCGAGTAGAAAAAAATCCCTCCAAGATTAGATAGGAAATCTTGGAGGAACATGGATAATTATTTATCTAGAACGTTGTTTACCAGCGTTGCGATTCTTTTTCTTTTTATTGTTTTGGGTGATTGCTTGGCTCGCCTTTGGCGTCACATCTTTGATGCGACCTGCATTGCTCATGGCTTTCGGAGGATTCTTTTTGTATTCTTCTGCTACTTGCTTTCTGATCCGAGGACGCATTAAGTAGTTAATGATGAATTGTTGGATGATTTGGATGAAACCACCGACTACCCAGTAGAGGGTCACAGCCGCCGGTGACATGAAAGAGAAGACAACAATCATAATCGGGCTCATGTAAGTTGCACTCTTCATCTGCGCTTTTTGGGTTTCATCTTCGATACCATGTAGGGAGAGAAGTGACTGGATGTAGTAGAGTACTCCGACAATGAGAGTCAAGACTAGACTAGGTTTTCCTAGATTGATACCAAGGAATGTACTGCTGGATACACCGTTTGTGTATTGGGCAGCAAAGAAGAGGGCTGAGAAGAAAGGCATTTGAATGAGTAGAGGGAGGCAGCCGATACCGCCAAACATACTCAGACCATTTTCTCTTTGAGCAGCCATAAGTTCTTGCTGCGCTTCTAGTTTCTCTTCTTGAGTTTCGGCATTATTGATTCGTTCTTGGATAGGGGCAAAGATGGGCTTGAAGTAGTTCATCTTTTCTGACTGAAGAGTAGCCTTCCAAGACTGATAGATTCCCAGTGGGAAAATAATCAGCCGTACGATGAGTGTAACGATAATAATCGCTAGACCATAACCAAGGCCTGAATTCTTGGCAAAGAACTGGATGCTATCTGCCATAGGCTGACCAAGTACGTCCCAAATGATACCAGAAGGATTGCCAGCCTTGTCTCGTCCGACACACCCTGTCAATAATAGCAGGAGGGACAAGCTCATTCCAGAGAATAAAATACGTTTAAATGTTTTCACGAGTTCATTTCCTTTGTTTCTAAAAAATAATACCTATCTATTCTACTGTTTTTTAAGGAAATATACAATAGTTCTCCAGACCTAATTTGCAATTTTAAAGTCAGTATAGGACTCAAAATTGGCCATAGTGACATCTAAATAGCTGACTTTTGAAAAAGGAGTTGGTCCCTTGCGAATTTCTTGAATGAACTTGGCCATGAGGGCAGAGCTTTCAGCTTGAGCCAAAATTTCGACTGTACCGTCGTCGTTATTCCAGACGCGACCTGTAATCCCGCCGATCTGCAGAGCGAGGGAGTAAACGCCCCAACGAAAGCCGACGCCTTGGACTCGTCCTTGCGCAATCATTCTTACTTTTTGCATCGTTACCTCCTTTTGTAGCGGTTTGAAACTCGCTTCTCAGCCCCATGGTGTAGCGACTAGCTGGCTGCTTGGGACAATATTTTCTCTGAAGCTAAGTCTAGAGGATGAGTTCAAAACTGCTAGATTGTGTTATAATGTATTTATGAATATTATAACCTCAAAAGCCAATAATGTGGTAAAAAAAGCTAAAAAGCTGCATCAAAAAAAATATCGTAGCGAGTCGTATTTGATTGAGGGCTGGCATCTTTTTGAGGAGGCTCTGACCAGTCAGGCACGGATTCTGCGAATTTTTGCCTTGGCAGAGTACGAAGAGCGCTTGGCAGCATTTTCTCAGACGATTTTTGTCAGTCCTGAGATTCTGAGTGATTTGGCAGATAGTAAGACACCTCAGGGAATCGTTGCAGAATTAGCCTTTGAGGAGCAGAATATTCCAGAAAAGCTGGAAGGTGCTTATCTCTTTTTAGAAGATGTGCAGGATCCTGGCAATGTCGGAACCATCATCCGAACAGCGGATGCAGCGGGTTATCAAGGAGTTTTCATCTCTAGCCACTCCGCTGACATTTACAATCTCAAAACCTTGCGTTCTATGCAGGGCAGCCATTTTCATCTGCCCATTTATCGCGTGAGCAGAGAGGATATGCTGGCCCTAGCTCGTCAAAGTGACCTGCAAATTCTGGCTTCGACCTTATCAGAAGATTCTGTGGATTATCAAGAGGTCGAAAAAAATGAGAATTTCCTCCTAGTCATGGGTAATGAAGGGCAAGGAATTAGCCAAGAAATGACGGATGCGGCTGATGTTCTGGTTCACATTTCCATGAAGGGGCAGGCTGAAAGTCTTAACGTTGCTGTGGCAGCCGGCATTCTGATGTTTGCTTTAAGCTAGCTTTTAGAAATCTCTCTATAATAAAACTAAATGGAGGTGATGATATGCCTTACAGAGAAGATGATGAATTTATGGCCTATGTGGGGCATTTGATTGAGAAGCCTAGTGTCCAACGCTTAAAAGGGATTACCCATCATATTCATTCCAATCGGCTTGAACATTCAATCAATGTCAGTTATACTAGTTATAAAATTGCTAAAAAATTTGGCTGGAATGCCCGTAGTACAGCACGAGGTGCTCTTTTGCATGATCTATTTTATTATGACTGGCGCGAAACCAAGTTTAAAAAGAGTCATGCCTGGGTACATCCCCGCCTAGCAGTCCGAAATGCCCGTAAGATTACCAAGCTCAATCGAGTTGAGGAAGATATTATCATCAAGCACATGTGGGGAGCTACCTTAGCACCGCCACGCTACAAGGAGTCCTTCGTTGTGACCATGGTGGACAAGTATTGGGCGGTCAAAGAAGCGACTGCACCTTGGCGGCAAAAGCTGAGCGGACGTAAAAAGTATCATCGAAAGATGATGAAAAGTTAAAATGTAAAAAGGAGACATTATGAACAATACAGTTATTCAAGAAAATAGTGGACTTTCTAGTTTTTATTCTAAGGTCTACGGATTTGTCGGGATGGGAATTGCTATCTCTGCTCTGGTTTCAGGCTTAATGCTGACGACCTTCCAGACAGCTCTAGTTGAGATTTTGCTCCATTATAGCTGGATTTACTATGGAGCTATCTTTATTGAGCTGGCCTTGGTTTGGTCAGCTTCCAGCAGAGGACTCCGCAATAGTCCAGCTGCTCTTCCCCTCTTTTTGAGCTACTCAGCCCTAAACGGATTTACCATGAGCTTCATTGTGGCCATGTACACAGGAGGCGTGGTCTTCAAAGCATTTGCGGTTAGTGCGGCTGTTTTCCTTGTCATGGCAGCCATGGGCGTCATCATTAAAAAAGATTTATCTGGCATGGGCCGAGCTATGATTGCAGGTTTGATTGGGATTGTGATTGCAAGTTTTGTCAATATTTTCCTGGGTAGCGACATGATAGACTACATTGTCAGCTACGTCAGTGTTGTTATCTTCGCAGGGTTGATTGCTTGGGATAATCAAAAAATTCGCTACGTTTATGAGCAAACGGGTGGACAGGCAGGTCTTGGCTGGGCTATTTCTCTAGCTTTGAGTCTTTACCTTGACTTTATCAACCTCTTTCTCAGCATCCTTCGTATCTTTGGAAGAAATGACTAATAAAAGATGGATAGTTTCCTTGATGAATGAGGAGCTATCTTTTTTGTTTGAGGGGCATTTCAGAAGTTGGATAGGAGTAGCAGTAAAAGTTTTGCAAACTGTTAATTTTTTGATATACTAACTAAAAATATATTTGGGCAATGCATTCATCATTGCTCTGGAAAAGAAAGGAAGTTTCTATGGATATGTTATTTATCCCAGGCTGGTTGATTTTTGCAATCGTTGCAGCCATTGTGCTTATTATTCTTTTGGCTAAGGGGTATGTCAATGCTAAGCCAAATGAAGTAGTCGTTATTACTGGTCTGCGTAAGCAGCGTCATTTAAGAGGTAAGGCTGGCTTCATGATTCCTTTTGTAGAGCAGCGCTCTTATCTGGATATTGAGCAGTTTTCTACAGACGTCCGTACTTCTGAGTCTGTGCCAACACTTGATTTTATCAACGTTCGTGCCGATGCGGCTGTTAAGCTGAAGATTGGTACTACGGATGAAATGATTGAGCGTGCGGCAGAAAACTTCCTTAATTGGAATACAACAGATATTTCCAACTCTGTCCAAGATGTTCTCGAAGGGAACCTTCGTGAGGTAATCGGCCAGATGGAACTGCGCAAGATGGTCAATGACCGGCAGGAATTTGCTTCTAAAGTGCAGGATAATGTGGCGCCAGATTTGGCTAAGATGGGTCTGGAAGTCATTGCCTTTACCGTTCAATCCTTCTCTGATGAAGGTGGCGTGATTGATAATCTCGGTATCGAAAATGTTGAAACGATCAAGAAAGACGCCCTGATTGCCAAGGCTAAGGCTGAACGTGAGCGCAAGGAAGTTGAAGCTGAGCAGGACAAGTTGGCTAACGACAAGCGCGTGGCTGCTGACTTGGAAATTGCTCAAAAGCAAAATGAACTCAAACTGAAACAAGCTGCCCTCAAGCAGGAAGCAGATATTGCGCAAGCTAAAGCGGATGCGGCTAAAGGGATTGAGGCTGAAATCCAGCGTCGTGAACAAGAACGTGTGGCAGCAGAAGCCAACATCATGAAGCAGGAAAAAGAAGCGGAAGTCAAAGAACGGGAAGTTAAGGTCCGTGAGCAGGAATTGGATGCCAATATCCGCAAGCAAGCCGAAGCTGAAAAATATGCCCGTCAACAGGCCGCAGAAGCGCAATTGATTGAACGTCAGCGTCAGGCCGAAGCGGAACTCTTTGAAACGCAGAAAGAAGCGGAAGCCCGCAAGGCTCAAGCCGAGGCTGAGAAATTTGCACAACTGCAAGAAGCTGAAGCTATTGAAGCAAAGGGACGTGCGGAGGCGGAAGCCATTCGTCTTAAACTAGAAGCGGAAGCACAAGGTTTGGACAAGAAAGCCGAAGCCATGAAGAAGATGCAGGAAGCTGCGATTACGGAGATGATTGTCGATAAACTGCCAGAAATCGCTCGCGCGGTAGCAGAGCCATTGACCAAGGTAGACAAGATTACCATGTATGGTGAAGGCAACGCTTCTAAAATGGTCGGCGACATCATGCAGAGTATTGATCAAGTTTCTCAAGGGGCAGGCTTTGACATTCGTCAACTGTTAGCTGGAGCACTTGGCGTCAATATGACTGTCAACAAGCTCAAACAAGATGAACAAGCGGTCATCGAAGTTGATGAGAAATAAATCCAAATGTGTCTAAGATATCCAAACAGCTGGGAGTTGCAACTTCTGGCTGTTTGTTTATCATCCATCAGAAAAGCATTTCTATCAGCTAAATACTTTTCATTACCATGTAAAAATGTTAAAATATAACAGATTAAACAACTAAGATTATAGGAGTAGAAAATGACAAAAGCTAACTTTGGTGTCGTAGGTATGGCCGTAATGGGTCGTAACCTTGCCCTAAATATCGAATCTCGTGGCTATACAGTTGCCATTTACAACCGTAGTAAAGAAAAAACAGAAGACGTAATTGCTTGCCATCCAGAAAAGAAATTTGTACCTAGCTACGATGTAGAGTCTTTCGTTCAATCCATCGAAAAACCTCGCCGCATCATGCTCATGGTTCAAGCTGGACCTGGTACAGACGCAACTATCCAAGCCCTTCTTCCACACCTTGACAAGGGCGATATCTTGATCGACGGAGGAAACACTTTCTATAAAGATACGATTCGTCGCAATGAAGAATTGGCAAACTCAGGTATCAACTTTATCGGAACTGGTGTTTCTGGTGGTGAAAAAGGTGCCCTTGAAGGTCCTTCTATCATGCCTGGTGGACAAAAAGAAGCCTACGAATTGGTTGCTGATGTTCTCGAAGAAATCTCAGCTAAAGCACCTGAAGATGGCAAACCATGTGTGACATACATCGGTCCTGACGGAGCTGGTCATTATGTGAAAATGGTCCACAACGGTATCGAGTACGGTGATATGCAATTGATCGCAGAAAGTTACGACCTCATGCAACACTTGCTCGGTCTTTCTGCAGAAGACATGGCTGAAATCTTTACTGAGTGGAATAAAGGCGAGCTTGATAGCTACTTGATCGAAATCACAGCTGATATCTTGAGCCGTAAAGACGATGAAGGCCAAGATGGACCAATCGTAGACTACATCCTTGATGCTGCAGGCAACAAAGGAACTGGTAAATGGACCAGCCAATCAGCACTTGACCTTGGTGTGCCATTGTCACTTATCACTGAATCAGTATTTGCACGTTACATTTCAACTTACAAAGAAGAACGTGTACATGCTAGCAAGGTCCTTCCAAAACCAGCTGCCTTCAAATTTGAAGGAGACAAGGCTGAGTTGATCGAAAAGATCCGTCAAGCCCTTTACTTCTCAAAAATTATTTCTTACGCACAAGGTTTCGCTCAATTGCGTGTGGCTTCTAAAGAAAATAACTGGAACTTGCCATTTGCGGACATCGCATCTATCTGGCGTGATGGCTGTATCATCCGTTCTCGTTTCTTGCAAAAGATTACAGATGCTTACAACCGTGATGCAGACCTTGCAAACCTTCTTTTGGATGAGTACTTCTTGGATGTTACTGCTAAGTACCAACAAGCAGTGCGTGATATCGTAGCTCTTGCTGTTCAAGCTGGTGTACCAGTGCCAACTTTCTCAGCAGCCATTACTTACTTTGATAGCTACCGTTCAGCTGACCTTCCAGCTAACTTGATCCAAGCACAACGTGACTACTTTGGTGCCCACACTTACCAACGTAAAGACAAAGAAGGAACCTTCCACTACTCTTGGTATGACGAAAAATAGGATAGGCCTATGGCAAAGCGAATTTTATTAGTAGAAAATGAAAAGAATCTTGCACGATTTGTGACTTTGGAACTGCAAAAGGAAGCATTTCTTTTGGATGTAGTTGAGACGGGCAGTCAAGGTTTGGCACTAGCTAGAGAAAATGACTATGATCTATTTTTGCTTAATTATGACCTGCAGGATATGACCGCTAGTGAGTTTGCTAGGCAACTGAGTTTGTTCAAGCCGGCTTCAGTCATTATCGTCTTAGCCAGCCGTGAAGAAATCAAAGAACATGCAGATGAGATTCAGCGCTTTGCTGTTTCCTATACCGTCAAACCTTTTATTATCAGTGATTTGGTTGAGAAAGTATCCGATATCTTTCGAGGTCGGGACTTTATCGACCAGCATTGTAGCAAGCTAAAAACACCGACTGCTTACCGCAATCTACGAGTTGATTTGAAAAATCATATCGTCTATCGTGGAGAGGAAGTGATTGCCTTGACACGACGAGAATATGATCTATTAGTGACGTTGATGAGTAGTCCAAAAGTCATGAGTCGCGAGCAGCTTCTGGAACGTGTCTGGAAGTATGAAGGCGCCACTGAGACTAATGTAGTAGACGTCTATATTCGTTACCTACGGAGTAAGATTGATGTTGCTGGACAGACCAGCTATATCAAAACTGTCCGTGGTATCGGCTATGCTATGCAGGAATAATAAGAACAAACCCGCCCTCTGTTTCCAGAAGGGCGGGTTAATTTTAGCTCAAATAATAAAATCCTAGAAGATTAAAATCCCTCTGCTTAGAGGACATGGCGCTCAAAAGCATTGTCAGAGATTCCTTGGCTTAGAATGATTTTCGCCCATTCTTTGGCAGAAAAAAGGCTATGATCCTTGTAATTACCACAGGATTCGATAGTAGTGCCAGGAACATCCTCCCAAGTAGTTGTCTCAGCGATTTCTTCTAAGCAAGATTTGATGACTTGGGCAATTTCGGTAGCTGAGTGCTGTCCCCACATAATCATATGGAAGCCTGTGCGGCAACCGAAAGGTGAGCAGTCAATCATACCGTTAATCCGCTTGCGAATGAGCATAGCTAGTAAATGCTCGATGGTATGCAGGCCAGCCGTCGGAATAGAGTCTTCATTTGGCTGCACCAAGCGAATATCAAAGTTAGAGATAATATCTCCTTTGGGACCAGTTTCCTCGCCAATGAGACGAACATAGGGTGCTTTTACGATTGTATGGTCAAGCTCAAAACTTTCAACGATAACTTCTTTAGACATGGTTTCTCCTTTAAAATCTAAAATTTGAACCCGAAATCGAGTTCAAAATGAAAAGCGACATTTCAAACACTTCCTTTTGATTATAGCATAAAAAAATAAGAGTTAGGAAATAAAAAAATTTTATATATTAAATTCTTTGATTTAGCGCCTTTTCGCCCAATAATAGGCAAAAATCAGGCTTCTTTTTCAAAAAATTGATTTGTGAATTTCTGCTATTTATGATAGAATAAAAAGGAATTTTGAATTCAATAATTAAATAGATTTGGAGTAAAAACATGGGCTTATATACGATAGCTGCTTTTGTTTTTGCTGCCATCATTGGTTTAGTGATTGGGTATGTAGGAATCGCGGTTAAGATGAAAGCATCTAAAGAAGCCGCGGAACTTACTCTTTTAAATGCTGAACAAGAAGCAACCAATTTACGCGGTCAGGCAGAACGCGAAGCGGATTTGATTGTCAAAGAAGCGATGCGCGAAACCAGTTCGCTTAAAAAAGAAGCACTTTTGGAGGCAAAAGAAGAAGCCAGAAAATATCGTGAAGAGGTTGATGCAGAATTTAAGTCTGAGCGTCAGGAGTTAAAACAAATTGAAAGCCGCTTGACAGAGCGTGCAAGTAGTCTTGACCGCAAAGATGATAATTTAACCAACAAGGAAAAGACTTTGGAGCATAAAGAACAAAGTCTGACTGATAAAGCTAAACACATTGATGCGCGTGAAGCACAAGTAGCTGAGCTAGAGCAGCAAAAAGAAGCTGAGCTTGAGCGGGTAGCATCCCTGACTCAGACGGAAGCGCGTGAGATTATCTTGACCAAGACCGAGGACAAGCTGTCCAAGGAAATTGCAACTCGTATTCGGGAAGCAGAGCAGGATATCAAAGAGCGTTCGGACAAGGTGGCCAAGGATATCTTGGTTCAAGCTATGCAGCGGATTGCTGGTGACTATGTGGCTGAACAGACCAATTCAACGGTTCATCTTCCTGATGACAGCATGAAGGGACGGATTATCGGACGTGAAGGTCGCAATATTAGAACCTTTGAAAGCTTGACAGGGATTGATGTTATCATTGATGATACGCCTGAAGTGGTTACTCTTTCAGGTTTCGATCCAGTTCGCCGTGAGATTGCTCGGATGACCATGGAAGCTCTTCTCAAAGATGGTCGGATCCATCCGGCTCGTATCGAGGAATTGGTCGAAAAGAATCGCTTAGAGATTGATAACCGTATTCGAGAGTATGGTGAAGCCGCAGCTTATGAAATCGGAGCGCCAAACTTGCATCCTGATCTGATGAAAATTATGGGTCGCTTGCAGTTCCGTACTTCCTACGGGCAAAATGTTCTCCGTCACTCAATTGAGGTTGCCAAACTGGCTGGAGTTATTGCTGGAGAGTTGGGTGAAAATGTTAACTTGGCTCGTCGTGCTGGTTTCCTCCATGATATTGGTAAGGCCATCGATCGAGAAGTAGAAGGCAGCCACGTAGAAATTGGAACTGAGTTGGCTCGCAAGTATAAGGAGCATCCAGTTGTTATCAATACCATTGCTAGCCACCACGGAGATGTGGAACCTGAGAGCGTTATTGCAGTCATCGTTGCAGCAGCTGATGCCCTAAGTGCAGCTCGTCCAGGAGCTCGCAGTGAATCGCTGGAAAGCTACATCAAGCGATTGCAAGATTTGGAAGAAATTGCGAACAGTTTTGAAGGAGTTAAGACAAGCTTTGCACTTCAAGCAGGTCGTGAAATCCGAATCATGGTCAGTCCAGAGAAAATCAAGGATGACAAGATTACAATCTTGGCGCATGACGTGCGTGAAAAGATTGAAAACAACTTGGAATATCCAGGAAATATCAAGGTCACAGTCATTCGCGAAATGCGAGCAGTTGATTATGCTAAATAAAAAGGTTGAGACAATGTCTCAATCTTTTTGTTTGTTTTAAATGAAGTATTAAATCGCCAGTGTTTGGCCGGGGATATTTGTCTCCATTGGCATTTATCATTTTTACTATTATTTTTTCTCAGCTTGGTTCTGCTCTTAACTTTGGGAAATACATTCCATGGGCGATTCCTGCACTCGCAAGTGGTATTGCAGGAAAAGCACTATTGAATTTTGGGAGCATTGTCAGTTTATTTGGGGTAAGTATTCTAGGTCTTATCGCAACAATAGCTTGGTGGAGGTATGCTGATTACGATTAAAATGAAGTGATGAAATTGCTAATAACACAAAGCCAAGTCTTATTCATTTCCATTCAAAACAACCCCCCTTGTTCAGATTGAAAAACAAGAGGGGTTATATTATGACAATCGAAAGTTTTGGGCGAGAGGGGACTATGTGAATATCGTTGGCCTAAATGAAAAGATAGTTTCTAATATATGCGATTGGGAAAAAATGATCTTGTCTTTGAAAAGTTAAGAGTCAAAGCTTTCTTAGATGGTAGTTTTAGTACAAGGTAAAACCCGTTGTCATAGCATTAGTCAGGTGAGGGACAAAAACCGAAAAAGATGCTTGGTCTGAACCTTTTCCAACAGGGGTCGGATTAAAAAGAGGCTGAGGAGAAAGAGCAGGAGGATAGGGTAGAAATACCAAGGATTACTGATGAATTGGGACTCCTCAGCAATCCTTAAAGGGATGTAAGTATGGGACAGCAGAATCTGCCTAGACAGGAAAAGCAAGACAATCGCAGTCATGGTCAGAATCAGAAACTAGCCTAGGTTGAAGATGGTGTTAGAAAATTGCTTCATGAGGACCTGACCTCCACCTTGACAAAATAGCGGTCTTCTCCCAGCTCAATCAGCTCGACTGGCTGAGGATAAAATCGATCCATGACCTCTTTTTGAAGAATGTCTTCTTTAGGACCTTGGGCTATGATTTCGCCTTCTTTCAGGAGCAGGACATGATCCATAGCTTCAGTGATTTCCTCTACATGGTGGGTGACATAGAGAATGGTTGGGGCCTGCTCCATCTGCGTAATCTTACCAATCTGATCCAGCAGGTTCTCGCGGGCAAAGAGATCCAGACCGCTGGTCGCTTCGTCTAGGATAAGCAGTTCTGGCTTTTCCATGAGACTGCGCGCAATCAGCAAGAGCTGCTTTTCTCCTTGAGAGAGACTGATGTAGCTCCGGCCAATCAAATCTTGTCCGCCAATGGAAGCCAGCATTTCCCTAGCTTGGTCCAGTTCTTCTTGTCCGTAAGGAGCGTAGAGAATACTGCTTTTATACTTACCTGTCAGGACGATTTCTTCGGCAGTGAGATGGCTAGGCAGGCGCTCAGCAATGAAGGAGCCAACTACTCCAATCCTAGTTCGCAGGTGAGGAATGTCGCCAGCACCAAATTCCGTACCGAGAACCGTCACCTTGCCCTTGGTCTTCCAATGCTCAGCCATGAGCAGGCGCAGAAGAGTAGACTTTCCAGAACCGTTGAGACCGAGGATGGCCCAATGTTCTCCCTTTTTCACTTGCCAGTTGAGATCTTTTAAGATGGTTCGGCCTTGTTTAGCCAAGCTTACATTTTCCAGTTTGATGATCTTTTCCATTTTTACTCTCTTTCGTTAAATCTCCCTTATTATAACAAAATTTAGGATAAAATAACCGATAGGAGGAGGCAGATGTTTTATAAAAGTCAGCTGATGTAGGTCCTTTTGCTAACAATAATCTTCCTTTATCCCCGTATTATTGACGGTGTGATGAAGGTCGATCCTATTACCATTATGGTACTCTTGCTCTTATACATCAATATATATGTCGTTCTAGGGATGATTGTGGCAATCCCGACTCATTTTATCCTCAAAGAAATCGCTAAGTTCTTGCTTAATCGCTATGATAATCACAAGGAAGCCCATCAGCAGAAGAAGAAGGAAGAGTTTGGAATTATTAATAAATAAGGATAGGTTTGGGAATCGATTGATTCCAGAGTCTCGAGACCAGAAATAAGACGGAAGAAGGGCCTTCCGCCTTATTTTCATTATGGCTTTAATACAGTTTTTCTCTACGATAAAAACAAGAAAAGCACCAGCTAAGCTGGTAGCTGCCAAGGCTTTGAGCTTTCATTTCTTTTTCCTGGTATAATCTACTTGTTCAGATAAGACAAAGGAGGAAAAAGAATTGGCTAAAATCAGTTACAGTTTATCATATACCAAATGGATGTGCAAATATCATATCATTTTTACCTCCCAAAGTATCGTAGAAGAACCATTTACTACAAAATAAGACGAGATATCATTGAAATTTTTCGTCATCTATGTCAATAAAAAAGTGTGGAAATTACTGAGGGACAGATGATGCCAGATCATGTTCACATACTTGTCTTGATCCCTCCAAAACTTTCGAGTTTTGATTTCACGGGATATTTGATAGATATGTAAGTACCGTTTGCCTAAACGGAAAGGCAGCTGCCAAATATATTCGGGATTGGGAAAAAATGACATTGTCCTTGAAAAGTTAAGTGTCAAAGCGTACGAGGATCCGTTCTCAGATGGTAGTTTTAGAACAAGATAAAAGCCCGTTGTTACGGGCTTTAGTCGAGTAACGATAGCTATTTTCCTGCTATCTATTAGACCAAGTTCTTGGTAGGAATAGAAGCAGGATAGGATATATTTCTAAACGTCCTGCAATCATGGCAAGAGAAAGTAGGAATTTAGAAAATGGACTATAGATAGAGAAGGTCTCAGTTGTCCCAATCATTGGTCCGATATTATTGAAACAGCTGATGACAGCACTGGTAACAGTCATTAGATTGTTATTGTCCAGACTGATGATGAAAATCAAAGCTGCGATAATCAAAATATAAACTGCCAAATATTTAAGAACCTTGTGTTGGGTATCTTTATCTAAAACAGCGCCGTTGATATGCATGGTTAGAACGCGGTTTGGCGAAAGTGTGGAAAGGATTTGGTTTTTAGCGATGCGGCCGATGATAATGGCACGGATCACTTTGAAACCGCCAGCGGTGGAGCCAGCAGAACCTCCTAGACACATGAGCAGCAACAGGATGATTTGTGAGAAGAGAGGCCACTGTACGGTATCTCCATAGCCGAATCCTGTCGTAGTAATGATGTTGGAAACTTGGAAAAATGAAATTTCTAAGCTTTTAGCAAATTCCCCGTAAATATGGAGAACATTGAAGCTAATCAAAATGGTGGCAGTGAGGACAATCCAGAGATAGCCTTTCAACTCCTCGTCATGAAAACAGGCTTTAAATCTTCGAATCAAGAGATAATAGTAGAGATTGAAGTTTACCCCAAAGGTCAGAACGCCAAAGCTGACAAGGTAGGTGATTAGAGAACTGTTGTAGTGGGCGATTCCGTCGTTAAAGACGGTGAAGCCTCCTGTACCAGCCGTTCCCATTGCGATGACAATACTATCAAAGAGTGGCATGCCTGCGAGGAAATAAAGAAAGGCAAAAAGGGCAAAGAGCGCTAGATAGATAATATATAGAATCTGGGCAGTGTTTCTTAATTTCGACACAACCTTACCAAAGACTGGTCCAGGAACTTCCGCTTTCATGACTTCTAAGTGGCCATTTTTAGCATTGTCCATGATAGCCAAGGCAAAGACCAGTACCCCCATTCCTCCAATTAAGTGGGTAAAGCTACGCCAAAAGAGGAGGGAGTGGGAAAGGACAGATACATCATTTAAAATCGTAGCACCAGTAGTGGTAAAGCCAGAGCTAACTTCAAAGAAAGCATCAATTAGATTAGGAATCTGACCAGAAAAGACAAAAGGCAGAGCGCCAAAGAAGGACCAGAGAATCCAGCAAAGGGCAACAATCAGTACCCCTTCCTTGGTGTAAATGTGGGCATCCTTAGGCTTAAAGGCTGAACCTAATCCACCCAAAATTACTAAAATAATCATTGTCGCGCCGATCGAAAGGAAGACTTCGAGATCTTCGTGGTAGATCAGGGCAACGATTGTTGGAACCAACAAGAGGGCTGCTTCGATGAGCAGGAGTTTAGAGAGGAGAAAGCGAATCATAGGTCTATTCATGGGGCTACCTCTCTAACAAATCGTAAATCTTGTCGATGTTTTGGATCAAGGTTGTTACGATGATTTTATCCCCGACTTCCAAATAGTCATCTCCACTTGGGAAGATGGCTACGCCTTGACGAATGATAGCAGCAATCAGCACCCCACTCCTCAATTTGAGCTGAGAAAGAGGCTGTTCGACCATTTTATTTCCTTCGTTGATCTGGAATTGGAGCGTTTCAATCTGGCCATTTGCTACATGGTGCAAGGCTTCTAGGCTGGAGAATTGCGCGTTATTCCGTCCACGGATGAAGTGCATAATGGTATCAACCGCAATCCCTTTTGGCGTGACAATACTTGCGAAGTCTTGATTGTCAATAATCTCGAGGAGACTTGTCCGGTTGATCTTGGTAATGTTTTTTTGAACTCCAAGATTGTTGAGGAACATGGAGGTGATGATATTTTCTTCATCGACGCCTGTCAGAGTAGCTATTGCATCGTAATGTGCAGCTCTTTCCTCGAGTAGAATATCTGTGGCTGTACCGTCTCCATTGACCACGTAGAGCTCAGGGAATTCTTGGCTGAAGAACTCTGCCCGCTGGCGATTGATCTCGACGACCTTGAGCTCAATCTTGCTATTTTTAAGAATATTTAAGAGATAATAGGCAATCTTACCTGCCCCGATAATCATGAGGCTCTTGATGACCCTTGGTCGGATTTTATTGTGGAAGCGGACAATTTCTGAACGATTTCCAGTCAGGAAGATTTTATCAGATGGCTGCAAGGTGAAATCTCCGTCTGGAATGCTGAGTTTGCCTTCTCTCTCAATAGCACAGATAATAACGTGGGGGAAATGCTTCCTGAATTGCGAGAGATTCATTTGGCAGAGATAACTTTCTGGCTTGATTTTGAATTCCATCAAGGTCACTCGGCCATTGGCAAAATGCTCCAATGACAGAGCATTAGGAAAATCAATAATATTGGCAATATAACGAGCAGCTAGGAGTTCAGGATTGACCATCAGAGAGAAGCCTAGAATATTTTTTTCTTTAAAATAAGCATTTGAGTATTCAGGATTTCTCACGCGGACAATGGTTTCTTTGGCCCCCATTTTCTTTGCGAGAACGGCTGAAACCATGTTAACTTCATCCTGCTCAGTCATGGCAATAAAGATATCGCAGTGGGCAACATCTGCCTGCTCCAAGATTTTAAAATTCGCACCATTTCCAACGATGCCCATAATATCGTAACGTTTTGTAATATGATTTAGAACAGCTTCATTTTGTTCAATTAAAACGACATCATGCTTTTCAGCAACGAGCGAGCGACAAAGGGCGGCTCCGACCTTCCCGCTTCCGACGACGATAATTTTCATATTATTCCTCCCGAATATGTATCTATCATACCTTTTTTTATATAAAATTTCATCTATAAATCTCAATAAAGTCGTTTTTTACAGAATAGTAAGCTGTTTCAAAAGAAATCCTACAAAAATCTCACTTTTTGAGGTCATTTTTATTGACTTGTCGGAAGAAAATGATATACTAGGAAAGTACCCTCATTGATTTACATCAAACCTGTTGTGATGTAAGTTAATGATGCCTTAACCACGCTGTTTGCTGAGCTTGACTCCGGGCAGTGTGGCTATTTTTTTATTCTAATGAAAATCAGGAAAAAATCATGTCACAGCAAAATCACATCGTCCTTTTTGAACCACAAATTCCACAGAATACCGGCAATATCGCTCGTACTTGCGCAGCGACCAATTCTCCCCTCCATATCATCAAGCCCATGGGCTTTCCTATTGACGACCGTAAGATGAAGCGGGCTGGACTGGATTATTGGGATAAGCTGGATATTAGCTTCTATGAGAGTCTAGATGACTTTATGAAGCAGATGGACGGACGACTCTATCTGATTTCTAAATTCGCCGAGAAGGTCTACTCGGAGGAGAATTTCGCAGCAGAAGGGCCACATTATTTCATGTTTGGTCGTGAAGATAAAGGCTTGCCTGAGGAATTTATGCGCCAGCATCCAGAAAAGGCCTTGCGCATTCCCATGAATGACCAGCATGTCCGCAGCTTGAATGTCTCTAATACAGCCTGTATGATTGTCTATGAAGCCCTACGCCAACAGAACTTTGCTGGACTGGACTTGGTGCATGAATACGAAGCGGATAAGTTGAAATAAAAGAAAAATAGTTGAATTGAAATAATATTTATTACATCAATCAAAAAGCTTGCTCTGGTAGGCTTTTTTTGTTATGATAAGAGTGTCTTCAGGGCAGGGTGTGATTCCCGACCGGCGGTAAATTTGGCGCGGAAATAATCTTTTTCTTTTATACTTTGTTGACAAGCTTTGCCTAACTCTAGTTATGCCTTCAGCTTGTCGCCTCGTCTAAAAGAAAAATCTTTATTTCCTCAATGTCGACTCAAGTCCGCGAGCGAAAGCTGATGTGGTGCGATTCCACAACCGACAGTATAGTCTGGATGGGAGAAGACGAAAGGCGTTATTGCCTGGCCGGCTGGTCGTTTTAATTTTATTTTAAGGGGTATTTTATATACTCTTATAAATTCTGAAAGGATTTTTCGGGCCTTGTGTTAACAGCCTTCCAGCTTCTCTAATTTTTATAAATTGGAGGAACCTGTTATGACAAATACGCGCAAAATGGCGATAGTGGCAGCCTTATCTGCACTATCTTTTCTGCTCATGTTCTATCAAATCCCTTTGGTAGCCGAGTTTCTAAAATTGGATTTTTCGATTATTCCGATTTTATTAGCCTTGGTTCTCTTGGATTTTAAGAGTTCTGTAGCAGTTCTGCTTATCCGCTCTGTTTTAAAATTGTCCTTAAATGGTCATGGAGTGGAAACCTTGATCGGTTTGCCAATCAATATTGTGGCGATTCTGGTCTATGTCATCTTCTTTGCTCTTTTCTGGGAAAAGAAGAGAGATTTGATGAGCTATTTGCTTGCATCTTTCCTAGGGATTCTTTCCTTGACTGCAAGTATGCTGGCGCTGAATGCTTTTTATGCCATTCCGCTTTATGCTCGTTTTGCAAACTTTGATATCGGTCAGATGATTGGTGTAAGTAAGTATCTGCTGACCATGATTGTTCCCTTTAACCTATTAGAAGGAGTAATCTGGGCGGTGGCTTTCTGGCTGATTTACACGCTTTTGACGCCCGTTCTAAAACGCTATGAAAAATAAACAATCTTATCTAACAAAGGGCTCTTTTGCCCTTTTACTTTTCGTCATACTAGGCTACATGGTCAAGTTTTATCCAGAGCAGCTAACCAGCTTTGACACTCCGATTCAGACCTGGCTGCGGGGAGACTTGCCTGCAGCTTTGACGACATTTTTCAAACTAGTGACCAGTGTGATTGACCCGCTGGGGATTATCATCTGGGTTTCTGCCCTTGTCCTATTTTTTCTTTATAAAAAATGGAAGCTGGAAGCTGCCTTGCTAGCTGGAAATCTGGTCTTACATGGGATTTTGATTAAGCTGATTAAACTCGTTTACCACAGAAGTCGGCCCAGTATTTCACATTTGGTCGAAGAGGGAGGCTATTCTTTTCCAAGTGGGCATGCCATGGCGACAGCTATTGTGGTGGGGACTTTGATCATTATCGTCCAGCAACGGATGCAAAATCAACAAATCAAACGTCTGGTACAGGGCTTGCTCTTGCTCTTTATCTTGACCATTATGGCATCCAGAGTCTATCTGGGCGTGCACTATCCGACAGATGTGATCGGAGGGGCCTTGCTGGGCTTCGCCATTCTCAATATCGAATTTCCCTTTTATGACAAGCTACGCTTTCAGTGGCGCTTCACGGGAAAGCAGAAATAAATGATAGATGAGAAAGGTCAGCTTTTGCTGGCCTTTTTATCTTGACAAAGGAGGCCTTTTCTTTTAAGATAAGAGCAAGTGAGGTCAGGAGGTGATTGTCCGCTTTGAATCCAGAAATCATAAAGTCGGTTTTAGCTCTTGTAGATGAGATTCCTGCTGGGTGCGTAGCGACCTATGGTCAGATTGCCCGTTTGATTGGGCGGCCTAAAAATGCCCGCTTGGTGGGGAAGATACTCAGTCAGTCGGAGCTTTATGGCGGCAAGCATCCTTGCCACCGGGTGGTCAATGCAGCAGGGCGTCTGACACCGGGCTGGGAAGAGCAAGCGCACTTGCTTTGGGCAGAGGGAGTGGACTTGAAGGTCAATGGCTGTGTAGACCTCAAGCGTTATCAGTGGGAGGCATGATTTTCTTCTTTCTTAGTGAAGGGGGAAATTTTTGTTTCTATACTCTTTTTTGTGGTAGAATGGAAGGTATGAAATCTTACAATGCTTTGAATGATTATTATCGAAAACTTTTTGGAGAAAAGACCTTTAAGGTGCCCATTGATGCGGGCTTTGACTGTCCCAATCGGGATGGCACCGTGGCGCATGGAGGCTGCACTTTCTGTACCGTTTCGGGTTCTGGTGATGCCATTGTGGCACCAGATGCGCCCATTCGCGAGCAGTTCTATAAGGAAATTGACTTCATGCACCGCAAGTGGCCTGATGTTCGCAAGTATCTGGTTTATTTCCAGAACTTCACCAATACCCATGAGAAGCTTGAAGTGATTCGTGAGCGCTATGAACAGGCCATTAACGAGCCTGGCGTCGTTGGTCTCAATATCGGGACTCGGCCTGACTGCTTGCCTGAAGAGACCATCGCCTACTTGGCTGATCTGTCTGAGCGTATGCATGTGACCGTAGAGCTGGGCCTTCAGACTACCTATGAGGAGACCTCGGACCTCATCAATCGTGCCCATTCTTATGAGCTCTATGTGGAGACGGTCCAGCGGGTCCGAAAGCTGGCTCCCAAGGCGGAGATTGTCTCTCACTTGATTAACGGCCTGCCGGGTGAGACTCATGAGATGATGCTAGAGAATGTCCGCCGTTGCGTGACGGACAATGACATTCAGGGAATTAAACTTCACTTGCTTCACTTGATGACTAATACCCGCATGCAGCGGGATTATCATGAGGGGCGGCTGCAGCTGCTCAGTCAGGAGGAGTATGTCTCCATCGTCTGCGACCAGCTGGAGATTATTCCCGAGCATATCGTCATCCACCGTATCACGGGCGATGCTCCGCGAGACATGTTGATTGGCCCTATGTGGAGCCTCAATAAATGGGAAGTTCTCAATGCCATTGAGGCAGAAATGTGTCGTCGTGGCAGCAAGCAAGGCTGTAAAGCAAAGGAGCAGAGATTCGTATGTTAAGACCCTTACAGATGGCTCATGCCTTTTTGGCTGAAGTCGTGACCAAGGAAGATATCGTGGTGGATGCTACTATGGGCAACGGACATGACACCCTCTTTCTGGCTAAGTTGGCCAAGCAGGTCTATGCTTTTGACATTCAGGAGCAGGCTGTGGAAAAGACCCGCCAGCGCTTGGCAGAAGCGGGCTTGAATAATGTTCAGCTAATCTTATCTGGCCATGAGACTTTAGACCAATACACAGACCATTTCAAGGCAGCTATTTTTAATCTTGGCTACCTGCCTTCGGCGGACAAGTCAGTCATTACCCGACCTGATACGACGCTGGAAGCTCTGGAAAAGGTCTGTCGAGGCTTGGAAAAAGGTGGCCGTGCAGCTATCATGATTTACTACGGGCATGAAGGTGGCGAAGTTGAAAAAGATGCGGTATTAGACTTCGTCAGTCAGCTGCCCCAGCAGGACTTCACCGTTACCCTCTACAAGACCATCAATCAGATTAACAACCCGCCTTTTTTGGTTATGATTGAGAAATTAAAAGGAAAATAAGGATTCCAAGATTGCTAAAAACTTTCTAAGGAATCATTTGGAGAAAAATGGACAAACAATATTTGCATGAGAAATTGGCTGGCTTACGAAACAAATACGTCGAGTCTGCCAATGAAGAAACGACTGTTGGCCTTTTGGACGAGGCCAAAATGAATAAAAAAATACTGCGAATCAAGAAAAAATTGGTGAATCTAGAGATGGAGCGCTGCCAAAAGATGATTGAGCACCGCGACCTATCCAAAATTGATCAAAAGATTTCAGCGCAAAAAGAATTGTTTAAAGAGTGCTGCCAGCAAAGATAAAGGAGGTTCAAAGTGGAAATCCTTCTCTATACGATTGTTTTTTTGCTCTTATTGGTTGTATCGAATGTGACCAATCGCTTGCTGCCCCAGCTTCCTTTACCTCTAGTGCAAATTGTGCTGGGAATTTCGCTTGGTTTTCTCCTTCCTCAGGGGAAATTTCATTTAGATACAGAGCTATTTTTGGCCTTGGTAATTGGGCCATTGCTCTTTCGGGAGGCTGAGGAAAGCAATATTACCAGTATTCTCAAGCACTGGCGAATCATTTTGTATTTGATTTTTCCAGTTATCTTTATTTCAACGCTTGGTTTGGGCTATCTGGCTCATCTTCTCTGGGCTGCTTTGCCCTTGGCGGCCTGCATTGCCGTAGGAGCTGCTTTGGGTCCGACAGATTTGGTAGCCTTTGCTTCCCTATCAGAACGTTTTTCCTTCCCCAAGCGGGTGGAAAATATCCTAAAAGGAGAGGGATTGCTCAACGATGCGTCTGGTCTAGTTGCTTTTCGTGTGGCTCTTTTGGCTTGGACTACAGGAAGTTTTTCCCTAGGAAAAGCTAGTATTTCCTTAGTTCTTTCCATTATCGGTGGTTTTGCCGTCGGGATGGCCAGCGCAGCCCTTAATCGCTGGTTGCATAAATTGCTGATGAGTGCTCAGGTAACAGATATTGCTAGTGAGCTCTTGCTGGAGCTGAGCCTACCCTTGGTTACCTTCTTTTTAGCAGAGGAGATTCATGTCTCAGGGATTATCGCAGTGGTCGTTGCAGGGATCTTTAAGGCTAGCCGCTTCAAGCGGATAACGCTTCTGGAAGCCCAGGTGGATTCGGTTACAGAAACCATCTGGAATACAGTGAACTTTATGCTCAATGGCTCTGTCTTTATCATTTTAGGGATCGAACTGGAGATGATTGCAGAGCCAATCTTAAAGAGCCCAATTTACGATAATCTCTTGCTACTCGTGAGCATTGTCCTTCTGACTCTTCTACTCTTTGCCCTTCGGTTTCTTATGCTGTTCACTTTTTACTTCATTCGAATCAGAAGATTGCACAAGAATGTTGGAAACTACCTGAAGGAAATGCTGCTGCTGACCTTTTCAGGTGTCAAAGGAACTGTCTCCATTGCGACTATTCTTTTGATTCCGAGTCAGTTGGAGCAAGATCATCCTTTGTTGCTTTTCTTGGTAGCAGGTGTGACCTTTCTTAGCTTTCTGACGGGTTTGCTCACACTTCCTCATCTGTCTGAGGAAAGAGAAGAAGAAAACGAGCACCTGATGCACATTGCTATTTTAAATGAAGTGGTGAGTGAGCTGGAAGCAGGCCTCAAGCAAACCAAGGCTAAGGCACCTCTCTATGCGGCTATTGACAATTACCATGGTCGTATCGAAAACCTAATCCTTGAACAGGAAGACAAGGCCACTCAGCGAGACTTGGCAGCTCTGAAATTATTGATTTTGAGTATCGAAAATGATGGTTTGGAGCAAGCTTTTGAGGAAGGAAAAATCAGCGATCGTAGCTATCATCTTTATCAGCGTTACCTACATAATATTGAGCAGGGCATCAATCGAAACTTAGTTTCTCGCTTTACCTATATGTTTCTCGTTACGCTGCGCGTATTGCGTATGTTGCTCCATGAAATCGTCACCCTTGGTGCTAGATGGCGCTCTTGGAGGCAGGGTGGAGCTAAGCATTTAACTGCTGAGGATATGGAGGATATAGCAGAGCTTTATCTGTCCAATACCGAAGTCATTATCGAAAGTTTGGAACATCTAAAAGGCATCTATAAGCCTTCTCTAATTACTTTTTTGCAGGAATCTCGACTAAGAGAAACGGAGATCATCGGTAGTGGTGCCTTCGTCGAGCGTGTTATTACGCGATTCAAGCCCAATAACATCTCAGAAATGATCTGGGGCTATTATTTGGAGAGAAAAATTATCTTTGAATATGAGAAAAAGAAATTGATCTCAAGTAGCTATGCTAAACGCTTGCGCCAAAATGTCAATAATTTAGAAAATTACTCACTGAAAGAAAGAGCCAATACTCTACCTTATGACATGGTTAATTACGCTAGAGAGCGCTAGAAGATAAGGCTATCCAGTGAGCTCCACTAAAAATTAAATAGAATTCAAAAAGAGAACGGAATACTTTATCCGTTCTCTCAGATTGAAGACAAAGTCCTTATAACCCAAGTTTCTAAGGGCTTTTCTTTGTG
>CAUUSJ010000027.1:0-22068 GCA_963547765.1 uncultured Streptococcus sp.
AGATTGGGCTGTCAAACTTCATAAAGCCATTCTTGTCAAAGAATTCATAGGTAGCATAGATAATGGCATTACGGATTTGCATCATGGCTACTTGCTTGCGAGAGCGCAGCCACAAGTGACGGTTGTCCATGAGGAAGTCAGTTCCGTGTTCTTTCGGCGTGATTGGATAGTCATTTGACTCACCGATGATTTCGATATCTGTAATGTCCAGCTCGTAGCCAAATTTTGAACGCTCGTCTTCCTTGACAATCCCTGTCACATAAACAGACGTTTCTTGGCTCAAGCGTTTGATAGTATCAAACTTCTCAAGTCCTACTTCTTCGCCAAATTTCTCGATGAAGTTAGGTTTAAAGGCTACCCCTTGGAAAAAGGCAGAACCATCACGCAACTGCAAGAAAGCGATTTTCCCTTTTCCTGACTTGTTGGCCACCCAAGCACCAATCATTACTTCTTCACCAACATGATTTTTTACATCAATAATTGTTACATTTTTCTTCGACACGTTTTTTCTCTTTTCTATTTTTATTTTTTGTGACAAACTACTTCGACATTATTTCCATCTGGGTCAATGATGTAGGCAGCGTAATAACCTGGATGATACTGACTGCGCTCACCTGGAGCACCATTGTCCTTGCCACCAGCTGCCAAAGCTGCTTGATAGAAGGCTTCCACTTCCTCTTCATTCTGAGCACTAAAGGCAAAATGCTCAGGCTCTTGTTGACCAACATTTAACCAAAAATCACCTGTCGGATCAGCGTTTCTTGGCTCTGCAAAACTCACTGCTTGAGGTATATCAAAGGCTATTTTATAACCCAAAGGAGCTAAGGTTTTCTGATAAAAAAGCTTGCTGGCTTCCAAATTCTTTACTTTAATCCCAAAATGATCGATCATTCCTACTTCTCCATGAAATCCTTGAGACGTTGAACCGCTTCTTTAAGGGTATCCATGTCAGTCGCATAGCTGAGGCGGACATTTTCTGGCGCACCAAACCCGTCTCCTGTCACTAGAGCCACACCTACTTCTTCTAAAATCGCTGTAGTAAAGGCTGTCACATCTGTATAACCTTTCATTTCCATCGCTTTTTTAACATTTGGGAAGAGATAGAAGGCTCCCTGAGGCTTGACGACTTCAAAGCCAGGCACTTGAGCCAGCAAAGGATAAATAGTATTCAGGCGTTCTTCAAAGGCCAATCTCATATTTTCGACCGTATCCTGACCGCCCGTCAAAGCTTCAACGGCTGCATATTGCGCCACCGCTGTTGGATTAGAAGTCGTTTGCCCTGCAACCTTGCTCATGGCTGAGATAATTTCAGGCTCACCTACTGCATAGCCAATCCGCCAGCCCGTCATAGAGTAGCTCTTAGAAACCCCATTGATGACAACTGTTTGCTTGCGAATTTCCTCAGATAGACTGGAAATCGGCGTAAATTTATTGCCATTATAAACCAAACGACCATAAATATCGTCAGCTAGGATCAGGATATCATGCTCAACAGCCCAGTTCCCGATAGCCAGCAGCTCTTCTGCTGTATAAATCATACCAGTCGGATTGGATGGCGAGTTCAGAACCAAGACCTTGGTCTTCTCAGTACGGGCAGCCTCCAACTGGGCCACCGTCACCTTAAAGTTGTTTTCCTCTGTCGCTTGAGCAAAAACAGGCTTTCCTTCAGCCACCAAGACCTGATCGGCATAGCTGACCCAATAAGGCGTCGGAATGATGACTTCATCTCCTGGATCAATCACACTCATAAAGAAGGTGTAAAGAGAGAACTTAGCACCTGTTGCCACTGTCACTTGATTAGGCTGAATCTCATAGCCATAGTACTTGGCAAAATAGTCTACAACCGCTGATTTCAGCTCTGCCAGGCCACTTGTCACCGTATAAAAACTGGCTCTGCCATCCTCAATCGCTGCCATCGCTGCTTGCTGGATATTCTTAGGCGTCGGAAAATCTGGCTCTCCCAAGGTCAAAGAAAGGATATCCCTGCCTTCAGCCTTTAAAGCTTTGGCTCTAGCTGCCGCTGCCAAGGTCACGCTTTCTTCCATATTTAAAACACGATTGGATAATTTCATAGCCCCTCCTTGCTGAGCAATGTCTTGCTTTCAAATCCGATATTGTAATAAGTGCTTCCAGACTTAATTTCCCAAACAGGCTGGCCATCTAAATAACCAAAAGTAGTCTTATCAATAGAGGTCGCTCCATTTTCCTTGGCCAGCTGCTCTGCCTCTGCCTGACTTATCCCATCTTGCAAGCGATAGACATGTATCTTGTTTGAATTTTTGGAAATCAGAACAGCTTCTTCCTCTTTTTTACTAGTTGTCCCAATCAAGCTATAGTAGGACTCTTTGCCATTGTAAATCGAAAAGCTCGTCAGACTCTCCAAATCTGCATATTCCTTAGCGATTTTTTGAGAACCTTCCTTGGCTGACTGCCAAGGCTCGATAGCAAGGTGCAAGATCGTAAAAAATGAAAAAACAAGCGCCGTGAGGACGAGGAAAAGTCCGATGGCATAGTGCCTTATAGGAAATTCAGCCTTTTCTTTAATTTTATGTTTCACTGAATCATTATACTATAAATAGCCTGATTTTTCTAGGACTTTTATTATATTTGCATTTATTACTACTTATTGATAAAATGTTGCTATGAAAATAACTGAAAACCTAGACAAGGATACTCTACTTGACCTCAAGGCAATTATCGTTCTCCATAAGGCGGAGCGCACCATTCGTAATCTCGAAGCTCAAATTTTTAAAAAGCATAATTTGACGCCAACCCAATTTTCCGTTTTGGAAACCTTATATAGTAAAGGAGAACTGCGGATTCAAGATTTGATTGACAGCATGCTGGCTACATCGGGAAATATGACGGTCGTTATCAAAAACATGGAAAGAGATGGCTGGATAAGTCGCAGCTGCGTTCCCAATGACCGCCGCTCCTTTCTCATCCAACTAACCGACCAAGGCCAGAAAAAAATCGAGGCTGTCTTGCCAGATCATATGGCCAATATCAGCCACATGACTGCTCTCCTATCCCAAAACGACAAAGAAGATTTAGTGCGTATTTTAAAAACTTTCAAAAAGCTGAGCTAAATTATTGCTAATTAGTGACAATTGTTGTAACATAGATAGTAACAAGAGGGGCACCTCTTAAATAAAGATAAAATGGAGGACATATTTATGTCTAAAGTACTATTTATTGTTGGCTCACTTCGTCAAGGGTCATTCAATCATCAATTGGCAGCTCAAGCGGAAAAAGCTCTAGCTGGTAAAGCTGAAGTTTCTTATCTGGACTACAAAGATGTACCATTCTTCAACCAAGACCTCGAAAGTCCAGCTCCAGCTGCTGTTGCCAAGGTTCGTGAAGAAATCCTTGCAGCTGATGCTATCTGGATCTTCTCACCTGTCTACAACTGGGCTATCCCAGGCGTGGTGAAAAACTTGCTCGACTGGACTTCACGCGCGCTTGATTTGTCAGACCCAAGTGGTCCTTCTGCCCTCAATGCCAAAGTGGTAACTGTTTCATCCGTTGCTAACGGCACTTCACCTGATGAGGTCTTCAAGCACTACCGTAGCCTCCTTCCATTTATTCGCATGAATGTGGTTGACCAATTTACTGGTGTTGGTATCAATCCAGAGGCTTGGGGAACTGGCCAATTAGTCCTTTCAGAAGACAAGCTTGCTGAGCTTTCTGCCCAAGCAGATACCCTCCTAGCAGCTATCCACTAAGATAAAATGAAAAACATGAAGCAAGATTTCCGAGAAATACTGCTCCATGTTTTTTCTTATTTTAAAATGATGGCTGCGACGATTGGACTAACTATTACATACATGATCCCTGTCACTCCGATTGCAAGACCTGCCATAGCTCCAGCAACATGTCCATATTTGAAAGCCGTTCCGGTACCAACTGCATGCCCCGTGCCACCTAAAGCTAGACCAACTGCTACTGGATCCTTAATTTTTAGCAGTTTAAGAATAGTCGGTCCCATGACACTTGTCAAAATACCTGTCGCTACAACAACCACCAAGGTAACAGTTGTTAAACCCTGCATTTTATCAGTAATTCCTACCGCCATCGCTGTTGTGACAGATTTTGGGAATAGGGAAATCGCTAAAAAGAAGTCCATCCCAAAGAATTTTGCAAGCAGAGCCGTGAAAGTCGTATTAACCACTACAGCCACAAAGGTTCCTAGCAGAATACTGCGAGCGTGGTGCTTCATCAGATGGAAGGTCTTATAAAGCGGAATTCCCAAAGCAACCGTTGACGGAACGATTAAATTATTCAAATAAGCCCCACCGACATAGTAGTCCTTATAAGAAATACCTGTTAATTTCAAGAAAGCGATAACCAAAATCGCTGCTAAAAGGAGAGGCGTTGTCAAAGGATGAGGAAATCTGCGGAAAATCAGCATCCCAATGAGGTAGGCAAAAATGGACAAGGCGAGTCCAAATAGCGGGTTACTCCATAGATTAGACATGATCCATCCCTCCTTCCTCATAATCGCCTTCAAAATGCTGCTTGATGAACTGTACGACAAGGGCAATGACGATCACATTTAAAACAATGGCACCAAGGATAATCAAGATAATCGGCAGCAAATATGGAGCAATCACGTGAAATTTATCCATAATACCAACCGCCGGCGGCAGAAAAAGAATAGTCATATTGGCCAACAAAAAGTTGCCAACCATACTGACATGGCGGAGCCGCAATAACTTAAACTGCAAAGCAAGAAATAGCAAGATTAAGCCGATAATACTACCTGGAATGGGAAGATGGAAGACACTTGATATCCCCTCTCCAATGATGGAAATCGAGAAAATAATCATCAACTGGACATATAACTTCATGCAGAACCTCCGAAACTTTCTATGTACAGTTTACTCCTTTTCAGAAAAATTTCAAGGTTTTTCTCAAATAAAAAAGATGGAAACGAATCCATCTGATTGCTTGCATACTATCCTTACTTCTATATTCTGCAAGTCTAGCATTAAACAAAGTGATTATCGTTCTTCGTCCTGCTATCAAAAAACGCCTTTAGGCGCTTCTTGAAATACAACGGAAGACATGGGATTCGAACCCACGCACGCTTTTACACGCCTACTGCGTTTCCAACACAGCCTCTTAAGCCTCTTGAGTAATCTTCCATAAAAGAGAAAGACTTACTTTCTCAAAACTTCATCCATTATACCACATTGCAGCTCCAGCCGCTATACTTTCCGTTATATTTTTTCGAAATTTCTATTAATTCCCAAACATGTTGGTTGATGCTAGGGAGCTCTGTAGTATCGAATCGGGATATTTCTAGTTTGTAAGGTTGAGGATCGCCTTCTTCTTTTTTCCTAGAAGAAATATCATAATCAAGAGCAGAGGCATCCCCCATAAAGGAAACACGATCATCGTAAGTCTCAAAACTAAACTTATGAGTGATTTCCCGTAGTTGACTATGGTCATCCCCTTCTTTATCTAAGCGATACCAGATACGCTGGTTTAAGATAGATTGGTACTCATATTCATTTGGATACAAGAAGTCAAAGTATTGTTTCCATTCAGGATCCACCAGAGTAGCTGAACTATATTGATATTTCGAAAATTGCTCCATTACCTGAGCAATAATCGGCATGTGTCGCTCTCTATCTTTCAAATAGTAATAAAATTCTATATGACCATTTGTGATGACTACTCCGACATAGATAGCCGCAATGCGCTTCATCGCTTCTGAAAGACGATCTTCGATGAGGTTCAAATTAGAAAATTCGTCATAATCTGGAAAACCTGTCTCTGGATCAACCTTCAAAATAGCAATTCTCAAACGTAGGGCATAAGTATAGGATGGATAGGGAGCGATAGAATTCAACGCTAAATTTAGACGGATACTAGCCATTCGATCATCAATAAGGGTCGAAAAAGAGCCCCATTCATTCGGAAGATTCTCTAAATCAACAGAAACTTCCTCAATGGGTAGATGACTATCTTGACTCTTCCCTAAGATTTTTCCAAAAAAACTCATATCATCAAAAACCTCATTTACATATCCCTATGGAGCCGGTGGGAGTCGAACCCACGTCCAAACACCTGCTAACACATTTGTCTACAACCATAGGCTATGTATTGATTTAACTTAACTTTGACACATAGCTCAAGCCCAAGTCAAGCGAGTCTATCAATCTCTTGCAAAATCCCTAGACTAGACTTTGCCGTAGCTTGCTTATAATAAGACCTGTCATCAGACACAAGCAATCCGAATCGGGTCACGCTGGCTGGTTTTTAGGCAGCTAAAGCGTAAGAATTGTTATTTTTTGCAGTTATATTTAACTGGCGTTTTACATCCGCTAGATGAGTCGCAAAATGTGCCGCATAATGCCTGTCGAATCCGTAACGACCCCAAGACAAGTAACTATTATACCAAAATAATGTCCTAATTGCAAAAATCAAGATAAAATTACTCCAAAGATGCTAAAATTCCCTTGATATAAGGCACCAAGGGAATTTGACTACATATGATCTTTAACTGCAACTGCTACCATTCTAGCCTTGGCTCTTGGCTGTCCCGCTACTGACATCTCCATCACGATAATAGCCTTCCTTGCTCCCAACTCCTCAAGCCGCGAAGTGACGATGATTTCCTGGTCAATGGGGGTCGGGCTCTGGTAATCAACTTCTAAGCTGGCTGTGATAAAGCGTCCAATGACTGTATCTTGAGTCAAGTCCAAGCCTTTCTCTTGATGGGCAAACCAAGCCGCTGAAGCCGTTCCATGGCAATCAAAAATCATAGCAATCATGCCACCAAAAAGATTGGCCGGCACACCACCAGTATAGTGAGATTCTGGTCGTATTCTAGTGACACATTCCTTCCCATCCAAGCTAGGATAAGTCTTTAAATGCAGGCCTAGATCATTCTTAGGGCCGCAGCCCCAGCAATGTTGAAATCGGTCGCCATATGTATCTTGAATAGCAATCTTTCTTGTTTCTAAAGTCATACCAGTTCCTTTCAAAAATCAGAGTGTAAGCGTTTTTTGATTAGTATATCAGCCTTTGCGGCAATAGTAAATAGGAAGCAAGGCCAATATATTTTAATTGTAGCTATAATCTGATTTTATAAAAAGCACCTAAGTTTTCTACCTCTTTCTTGAATTAAAAATACTCATTTTCATCCTTAATAGTCTTTCTAAAGCATAGAAAAACCAAGAAAGCCCAATCTGGCTTCTTGGTTTCATAAAATCTTATAACTTTCTCTATTAGAACAATTCCTGAATCGGTTCAAAAATAATCCGTTCAATATCAGACAAGTAGATAGAGAGCTGTTGTTGCTTGTTAAAGAAAGCTGATAATAAATCATTGCCTTGGATTTTATCTCCAAAACTCTGCATCTTTTCTTGAATATCTGGAGTCGGCATTTGACCTGTTTGAGCCAGTTGCTGCAGCTCTTTCTGGAAAGCTAGGTAGTCATCAAAAATAGCCTTGGCTTCACTATTCGCATTGATAGTCTGCTTGCTTTCTACCACAGCTTTGTACTCTGGCATTTCGCGAAGTCCTCGACTGAGTTCATTGGCTAAATCATAAATATTTGACATAGAGTTCTCCATTCTATATTAGTCTACGGACACTAGGTAATCCGTATTTTCTTTTACTATTTTAGCAGATTTTTCCAAATCTTGGCGATTTTTAAAGGTGATTTGCAGAATACCGTTTATATCTTCACGGTTTTCCTCGTTGATACGAATATTGACGACAGAAATTCCGCGCAGAAGCTCCAAAATACCCAAAATTGCATCTTCTTCATCGGGCACCTCAATAAAGAGGTCATAAAAGCTGTCCACACCGGCACGCTTATGAATTTCCATCTGCTTGCGGCTCTGCCGTCCTCTATTGAAAAATTCCCAGATAGCTGTCTCGTCCTTAGCCTCAATCGCTGCGGCAACCTTGTCTAACTGGTCTTTAAAATCTTCCAGCCGCTCCAAAATGGCTTCGGGATTTGTTAAGAGGATAGAGGTCCACATCCCTGGATCGCTCTCCGCAATCCGTGTCATATCTCGAAAACCACCGGCTGCAAAAGACTGGGTCAGCTCATGCTCCTGGCTATAAGCTGCCGCTTGCTCCATAAGGCTGGAGGCTAGGATATGCGGAAAATGACTGATTTGACTGGTCACTCGGTCGTGCTCTACAGGATCTACCTGAATAAAGCGGGCATGAAGACCACTCAGCAAATCCTCCATTGCCTCAAGAGTACCTGGCTTAGTCAGATTAGAGGGGGTGAAGATATAATAGGCATTTTCAAATAGGTTGACATGGGCTGCCTTGGCTCCGGTCTTATGACTTCCGGCCATAGGATGAGCTCCGACAAAGCGGACGGGCTTATTCTGCAGATACTTTTCTGCTGCTGCCACAATCTCAGCCTTGGTCGATCCAGCATCTGAGATGATAACATTTTCCTTCAGGTCCAGCTCCGCTAGATCTTTGATAAATGCTATGGTCTGCTTGATGGGCACAGCCAGAATAATCACATCAGCCAATGGAGCAAAGGCGGCAAAATCATCTGTTACCCGGTCTACCATTCCTCGCTCCAGGGCAACCTGTCTTGATTCTTCACTTCTGTTATAGCCGAGAATTTCAATCTCAGGATGAGCTCGCCTGATGCCCAGAGCCAAAGAAGCTCCAATCAGTCCCAGACCTGCGATATAGACTGTTTTTCTCTCCATGCCTACTCCTTTCTTCTAAAAGTTCTTGACAAATTCCCGATGGCGGGCTACCGCATCCTTTAGTTCTTCCAGATTGTCCGAAGAGAACTTCTCCAGAACTTCGGTGGCTAAAACTGTTGCCACCACGCTTTCCATGACAACACCCGCCGCTGGCAAAGCCGTCGGATCGCTCCGCTCCACTGTCGCCTTATAAGGCTCGTGGGTCTCAATATCCACACTCATCAGTGGCTTATAAAGGGTTGGAATGGGCTTCATGACACCACGAACCACGATTGGCTGACCATTGGTCATACCGCCCTCAAAGCCGCCTAGATTATTGGTCCTGCGAGTGAAGCCATCTTCCTCAGACCAAAGGATTTCATCCATGACTTGACTGCCTTTGAGACGACCGGCTTCAAAGCCCACACCAAACTCGACTCCCTTAAAAGCATTGATGGACACGACTCCTTGAGCAATCTTGGCATCCAGCTTCTTGTCCCATTGGACATAAGAGCCCAGACCAACTGGAACACCGCCAACAACAGTCTCAATGACACCACCGATGGTATCCCCGTCTTTCTTAATCTGATCAATGTAGGTCTTGATTTCTTCTTCACGCTCGGGATTGACAATGGAAACCTCTGACTGGGCAGCTCTTTCCTTGATTTCTGCTACAGTTAGATCGTCCGGTACATTAATATCAATGCCGCCGAAGGTTACGATATGGCTGGCTACCTCTACACCGATTTCTTCCAGCAAGCGCTTGGCTACTGCGCCGACTGCTACACGCATAGTCGTTTCACGCGCAGAAGAGCGCTCAAGGGAATTTCGCAAATCGTCAAAGCGGTATTTCATACCACCAACCAAGTCCGCATGTCCAGGGCGTGGTTTGGTAATCTTGCGCAGCCCTTTTTTCTTTTCATCCACATCTGCTGCGCTCATAATCTCCAACCACTTCTGATGATCCAGATTCGTGACATTGAGGGTAATCGGGCCGCCCATGGTCAAGCCATGACGAACCCCAGACGTAATCTCGACTTGGTCGCTCTCAATCTTCATGCGGGCACCGCGACCATACCCACCCTGACGTCGCTTGAGCTCAGCATTGATATAGTCAGCGGTCAGAGGAAGACCAGCCGGCACACCCTCAATAATAGCTGTCAGGCGTGGTCCGTGGGATTCTCCTGCTGTTAAGTATCTCATACATTTTCTCCTATTTCTGGGATGGAAAGATATGGACAACCTGTCTATTTTTATCCAAACTGTCCAATCGTCTTAAACTCCATCTGGCACTTATTTCTTCAGAAATTCTTTCATCTCTTCCAGCGGAATCTGGTGAATACTAGCCGACCCTAGCTCGGGTACTAGAACCAGCTTAATACTCTTGCCTCTGGCCTTCTTATCATGGGTCAAGGCCTGATAGAGAGCATTCTCATCCCAAGGATGGTAATCCACTGGCAAACCAAACTTCTGGCACATATGGATGATGTCTTCTGTGATTCCGACTGGCATGAGGCCTTTCATTTCAGCGACACGAGAAACCTGTACCATCCCAATCGCTACAGCTTCACCGTGCATGACTTTTCCATAGCCCGCAGTCGCCTCAATGGCGTGCCCAATAGTATGGCCGAAATTCAGATAGAGGCGGACGCCATTATCCAGCTCGTCTTCGACCACAATCTTACGCTTGACATCGCAGGAATGATAGATGATACTCTCCGCATGCTCCAAAATCGACTCCGGACTGCCATCCATCTCCTCCAGCTCTCGCCAAAGCTCCTTGTCATCAATGAGACCGTACTTAACCACCTCCCCCATGCCTTCAATCAATTCACGCCGACCCAAGGTCAGCAAGACATCTGGGTCAATCAGAACTCCGTCGGGCTGGGTAAAAGTCCCGACCATGTTCTTAGCCCAAGGTGTATTGACGCCCGTCTTACCACCAATGGAGGAGTCTACTTGAGCTGTCAGACTGGTCGGAATCTGCACGAAATGAATGCCCCGCATATAGGTCGAAGCGACAAAACCTGCCAAATCACCAACAACGCCGCCACCCAAGGCCACAATACCATCGCTGCGGGTCAGACCAACCTTAACCAGAAACTCGTAAACCTTGTTGACCGTCTTTAAGTTCTTGCTGGCTTCGCCCTCCAAAAAGTCAAAGACAAAAGTCTCAAATCCAGCCGCTACCAAGCTTAGCTTGACCTTTTCCGCGTAGAGTCGAGCGACTCGATTGTCCGTGATGATGACCACTTTCTGAGGCTGCCAAAGCTGACTCAGCCAATTTCCAACCTGAGATAAGGCTCCTTTTTCGATGGTAATATCATAGGGATGATGGGGGAGATTTACATTCAATTTCATAAGCGCCTCCTTGTTTTTCCTGCTCCAACCATAGAGGAGCTGAGTACGAGTGACTATTTATACAGAGCTTCTAGCTGCTGCCAAATTTCCTGACAAGGCATGGGTTGTCCTGTCCAAAGCTCAAAAGCTTCTGCTGCCTGATAAAGCAACATACCCAGACCATTCACTGCCACTACCTTCTGACTTCGAGCCCACTTTAAAAAAGGTGTTTCAAAAGGTTTATAAATCACATCCGCAACTAAAATCTGGCTCGGCAGCTGAATACTTTCAGCTAATGGCAAAGTTTTTCCATCCATACCCACACTTGTTCCATTAACCAGAAGATCCGATTGGTTAATTTTCTCCTGTAGAAGAGACGAATCTTCTAAGTTCAAAACCTGAATCCTGCTCTTAGTCTGGCGGCTGATAACTTCCATCTTGCTGACAGTCTTATCATAGGAAGACTGCCGAGTAAAGACAAAGATTTCTTCTGCCTGATCCAAAGCAGCTTGAGCGATAATAGCTGTCGCGGCTCCTCCAGCACCTAAAATGGTCATTTTTTTGCCCTGAATAGCAAAAGACGGCAAGCTCTTAAAAAATCCCTTGCCATCCGTATTATATCCTATCAATGTACCATTTTTATTCACCACTGTATTCACAGCTCCGATAAGACGGGCACTGGGAGCCAATTCATCAAGATATTGGATGACTTCCTGCTTGTAGGGCATTGACAAATTTATCCCAAACATATTATACCTTCGGATATTAGCAACGGTCGCTTCTAAATCCTCTGCTCCAATTTCCCAAGCAAGGTAGACACCATTGACAGCAGTCTTCTCAAAGGCAGTATTATGAATAAATGGTGAAATGCTATGCTTAATCGGCTTAGCAACCACTGCTGCTAGACGAGTATGGCCATCAATTTTCATTTAAAATCTCCCGAACAACCTTCATGTTTGCGAGGGAAACCTGACCTGGTGCACTCGGCTGTTCAACGCTGGCAAAAGACCAGCTCGAACCTGTCAAATCTGCAGCTAAGCGAGAAATCTTTCCGACTTTCCCCATAGAAATCGTCACATACTCTTGTTCAGGATTCAAAATCTTAAATCCACGAGTGTAGTTCATCAGATCCAAGACATCCTGCTCATTATGCGCCATGACAGAAACTTTGACCACTTTTGGTGCCAAACTTGTCAATTCTGACAAAATTTCCATCATATTTTCAGGTGTTTCCTCGAAATTATGATAACTGAGAACTAAATTTGGAAACTCGAGCATTTCTTCGAATTTATCTTTATGCGAATAGTATTCAAAATCAACATAGTCTGGCGAATAAAAATTGGCTACTTCTTTGATAAGAGCAACATATTCATCATCTGACAGATCAATTTCGCCACCTTCTCCGCGACTTCGCAGCGTGAAGAGCAATTCACGACCAGCAAATTTCTCGAAAATAGCAGGAGCAGCGTTGAGAATGCTCTCTTTCGGCAAAAAGTCCGCGCGCCATTCGATAATGTCAGCATCATCATAACGACTCACATCAATTGCTTTAGCCTCTTCTAAACTTCTGGGCATGATTGAAACGACTAATTTCATTTGTCCACCTTAATTGTAAATACCTTGAGGTAGTTACTATTCTCATCTTTCTTATTGTATACAAAGTCTGCTGGTAGACCATATTCCGCCAGATAGCGGTGAGGGACTCCTGCAAATCCTTTTTCAATTTCTTTTTTAAACTTACTTTTAGAAACATTAGCTGCGTTGGTCGAAAGAATCAATGTTCCTTTTGGACTCAAGATTTCCAAGGCCTGAGCCACCAAACGATGGTAATCTTTCGCAACAGAGAAGGTCTGCTTTTTATTGCGAGCAAAGCTCGGCGGATCTAGGACAATTACATCATACTTCAATTCGTGACGCTTGGCGTATTTGAAGTAATCAAAGACGTCCATGACCACGAAACGATGGGGCTCTAAATCCAATCCATTGGCTTCAAAATGCGCCTGGGAAAGCTCGCGACTGCGCTTGGCCAAATCCACCGAAGTTGTTTGACTGGCGCCGCCCATGGCAGCTGCCACCGAGAATGCTGCTGTATAAGAAAACATATTGAGCAGACTTTTTCCGCTAGCTAAGCCGTCAACCAGACTGCCCCGCACCTCATGCTGGTCCAGAAAAATCCCAGTCATCAGGCCATCATTCATGAAGACTTGATAGCGCACGCCATTTTCCAAAACCGTAAAATAGGCTGGCGCTTCTGCTCCGTAGAGATGGGCAGACTCATAGTCTAAGCCCTTGAAGCGAATCTTCTCGTAAGCTCCAGCGACCTCAGGAAAGACCTGCTGGAATGCAGCCACTATCTGGTCCTTGGTTGAAAAAACAAAGGAATTGTACCAAGAGAAAACGGCATATTTCTCATAGATATCAACCGTAAAACCGCCAAAACCGTCACCTTCTTGGTTAAAGAGGCGATAGGCTGTCGTATCCTCCGCATGACGGTAATAAAAACGCTTGTCTTTAGCTTTTTCAAACAAATGCTGAAAGAAAGCTGAGTTCAGCTCTACCTTAGCATAGGAAACCAGCCAGCCAAGCCCCTTATTTTGTAAGGAGAGATAAGCCGTTCCCAAGAACTTCCCCTGCTGACTATGCAATTCCACACATTGGTCGGTGAATGAAAGAGTTGGAAAATCATTCTTATCTAGAACCAAAATTCCTTTTCTCAACTTTTCCTCTGTCTGCTTATTAACAGTAAGTTTCTTCATAAGCATTATTATACCAAATATTGTGAAAATTCTCAAAGCATATTTATTATTTTCACATAATCTTGTTTTAGTAGAAGAAATTTTCAACATTTTATATATTAAATATTTATTTTATCAGGCGGACTTTCAAGTAAGCTTCCCTATCCCCACTTTCCATCATTAATATTGAAACAAAGCCTGTTTAATTTTAGATATTTTTGCGAACAATCTTGAAGCTAGGAAATAATTTCCCTTATTAAATTACCTTACAAATAAAATAAACTAAACACTAAATCACCTCAATTTTTCCTCAACTTAAAAAATTGTGATATACTTAGAAGAAGAGAATTTTTAGGAAATAAGACAAGGAAGTATCTTTCTGTGAAAAAAATAACCAAGAATTTACTCAATTTTATGAGTACAAGGCTCGGTTTCGTCTTGAGCTTGCTCACGATTTATTGGTTAAAAACCATGTGGGCTTATACCGTTGATTTTAATTTAGATATCCAAGGAGCCTATCAAATTTTTCTGGCTCTGATTAACCCTTTCCCAATTGGACTTTTACTGATTGGACTCGCTCTTTATATCAAGCCGACTAAGCTTTTTTATTGTGTCAGCACGGCTATCTACATCATGCTCTTTGTCTGGTTGGTCTCAAACTCCATCTACTACCGTGAGTTTACCGACTTTGTGACAGTCAATACCATGTTGGCCTCTAGCAAGGTGTCTGCAGGTCTCGGAGCCGCAGCCATGGAGCTCTTTCGCCCTTGGGATGCTATCTATATCATTGATTTTCCCATTCTGGGCTGGCTTTTTTATAAAAAGTATATTCGCTTGGATCATCGTAGGTTTAATTTCCGCGCCAGCTTTGCCGTAACATCCCTATCAGCGATGCTCTTTTCGGCCAATCTTTTCCTAGCAGAAATTGATCGTCCTGAGCTCCTGACACGCGGATTTTCAAATTACTATGTCGTTCGCGCCCTTGGTCTTCCCGCCTTTCTCGGCTACAGTGCTAATCAAACCTATGCTGCTAATAAAGAGCGTTCCAAAGCCTCTGCCAAGGATCTAGAACCCGTTCAACAATATATCCAAACTCACTATGCCGAGCCAAACTCTGAATACTACGGCATTGCCAAAGGCCGCAATGTTATCTATGTCCATCTAGAGAGCTTCCAGCAGTTTCTGATTGATTATAAACTGCAGATGGAGGGCAAGGAATATGAAGTTACGCCTTTCCTCAACTCCCTTTACCACTCCAACTCAACTTTAGCTTTTTCAAATATCTTTAATCAGGTCAAGGCTGGAAAGACTTCTGATGCTGAGACCATGATTGAAACAGGTCTCTTTGGTCTCAACCAAGGCTCCTTCATGGTAAACTACGGCGGTACCAATACCCAGCAAGCGGCGCCTTTTATTCTATCAAAAAACGGAGATTACACATCTGCTGTCTTCCACGGAAATACAGGTAGCTTCTGGAACCGCAACACGGCCTACAAGCAATGGGGTTATAATTATTTCTTCGATGCGTCTTACTTTACCAAGCAAGACGAAACCAACTCCTTCCAGTACGGCTTGAACGATAAAATTATGTTCAAAGATTCCATCAAATATCTGGAACATTTGCAGCAGCCTTTCTATGCCAAATATATCACCGTCTCTAATCACTATCCTTATACGACCAGCTTGATTGGCGATGAGATTGGTTTCCCACTGGCAGATACCAAAGATGAAACCATCAATGGCTATTTTGCAACAGCAAACTATCTCGACTCAGCTGTCAAAGCCTTCTTTGACTACCTAAAAGAAGCTGGACTGTATGAAAATTCAATTATCGTCCTTTACGGCGACCACTATGGAATTTCCAATTCTCGTAATCCAGCTTTGGCACCTTTGATCAATAAAAATTCTGAGACATGGTCTAGTTACGACAACGCCATGTTGCAGAGAGTGCCATACATGGTCGTGATACCTGGAATGGAAAAAGGAAAAATCATTGATACCTTTGGCGGACAAATCGATATGCTGCCAACTTTGGAGCATTTATTGGGAATTGACTCCAAAACTTACCTTCAAGTCGGGCAAGACCTCCTCTCACCTCAGCACCAGCAAATCGTGGCCTTCCGCTCAACCAATAACTTTGTAACACCAAAATACACAAGTTATAGCGGCCGCATTTACAACACACAAACTGGTGAGGAGATCACTCTGCCAGACGAGTCAACAACGGCTGAACTAGAAGCTATCCGAACAGCCGCAAATACACAGCTGAAAATGAGCGATGCTATTCAGACAGGGGACCTATTCCGCTTTTATACGGGCAATAATCTAGGAAAAGTCAATCCTGATGATTACAACTATATCAACTCTTTGAAAGCCCTCAAGGCCATTGAGAAAGAAAAAGGTGATCAATCAACCAGTCTTTATTCAAAACGTGGCGGTGTATCCTCTGTGGATCTCTTTAATTCACCAAGTTATCGAACACTTCACCCAGAACAATTTCACTCTAGTACTAGCAGCGAAGAGGGAACTAGCGGAGAGTCCTCCAGCTCTTCTAGCTCCTCCAGTTCAAGTGCCAGTCCCTAATCTATGAGGCTACTCAGCTCTTCCTAAAACATTGAAAAATGTTGAGGGAGAGTTTTTTTATTTTTGAAGCACAAAAAAAGATTGAAGACTTAAGCTGCAAAGCCTGTCTTCAATCTTTTCTTATTTTTATTCATATTATGCAATCACTTCAAAAACGGAAGCTGTTAGATTCTCCACATAGAAGGGTCTCTTATGACGACTATTTCCGACCAATAAACGTAGATGATCCGCATTCTCAAGGTAATAGGGCAGTCCACTTGCATTAAAAATGATTTCATAATGTTTTTCATCTTTAATCTCAAAAATGACGATACCACTGCCGGCAAAGGCTTCTCTTACAAAGACATGTTTGTAAATCTCTTCATAGGTTTGATAAGAAAATTCCTTCTGACTTGTCTTTAAGCAAATGATTTGCTTGATATAGTCAATACTCTCCTGATGTTGGCTGATCAATTCCCAATTCACTTGGTTGACAGCATCGGGAGCATTGTAGCTATTCATTGCTCTGTCACGGTCGCTAGGCAGGACTTGGCCTTCTTCGCCTGTTCCTACTAATTTTGTGCGGGAAAATTCTTGGCCCAATTCCATAAATGCCATACCCTGCATAAGCAAGTTCATAGCTGTTGCCAGCTCAATTCTTTTGGTCCGAGTGACCTCATCATCTTCTGGGTGCAAGTCAACCAGCAAGTCATGCAGATTGAAATTATCATGCGCCTCCACATAATTAAGAACCTGAGTTGATGTCAAATAGGAGCCTAACTCACTGCTGCCCAGAATGGCTTTGGCTATAATATCCTCAGTCGCTTGTCCGCTCACATAACCAGCTTTCAGACCACCGTAGACTTCAGCACCCTTTATCGCATCGCGCTGAGTATCATTGAAAAAGCCAATCCGTGGCAGTTGATAAGCATTGTCTTTTTTAGCTTTGTCCTCTGGCATCAGGCCTGTCCCCATATCCCAACCCTCACCATAAAGCAAAATCCTTGGATCAATTTTGTCCATTTCTTCTCGGATGATATTCATGGTGGTGACATCATGGATTCCCATCAGATCAAAACGGAAGCCATCCACATTGAATTCTTCTACCCAGTAGCGAAGGGAATCAATCATGAATTTACGGAACATTTCATGCTCACTGGCCGTCTCACTGCCGACACCTGTACCATTTTGGAAAGAACCGTTGGGATTCATTCGGTAGTAATAATCGGGAACTGTTGACTGAAAGGCGGAGTCAAAGGTTGAATAAATATGATTGTAAACCACATCCAAGGTTACAGAAATCCCTGCATCGTGGTAAGCCTGAATCATGGTTTTCAAATCTCGGATAGCCTGACCTGGATCATCCGGATTAGAAGAAAAACTGGTTTCTGGTGCATTATAGTTCTGCGGATCATAGCCCCAGTTATAAGTAACTTGGCCATTTTGGTCATAGTCCTTATGTCGGTCAGAAACCGGCTGGAGCTGCACGACATTGATACCTAGATTGCGAATGTAATCAAAAGTGGTCTGGTCTCCCTGGCTATTTCTAGTGCCGCTTTGACATGCCCCCAAAAAAGTCCCTCGCAAATGTTCTGCGACACCGGAACTAGGCGATTTGCTAATATCCCGGATATGCATCTCATAGATGACCGTCTGATTTGGATTATCTAAACGCCAGGTTGCCTCCTTGCCTTGACATACCTTAAAACCAGCAACAGTCTTGTCCTGTTCGGCAACAATAGCTGAGCGCTTGCCGTCTGGACTGGTGGCGATTGTATAAGGATCACGCGTCAAAAAATGCTGGTTTTCAAAATGAACATGATACTGGTAGGCCTTGCCAGCTAAATCTTCTGGCACTTCCACCGACCAAACTCCGATTGTATTTTTAGCATGATCGTGCGAGTAAATCTCTCCCTTTTCCATAGGGAATTCTTTATAAACAGCTGCTTGATTATCGGAAGTTTCATAGACTAGCAATTCAACTGTTTTGGCTGTCGGAGCCCAAACTTTAAACTCATTTACCTGGCCCTGCAGACGATGCCCAAGCCAACCTTGGTAGCCCCAGCACTCGTCAAAATAATCTGAGCGCATGGCCACATCGAAATTATGAGGACGTCGCCTCGAATATTGGTGGCTCGTCGTCGCCGCTTGTAAGGAATAGTAGACCTGATGATCGCCTTCAATCAACCAAACCTCTGTGGGCAAATGAACTGGCAATAAGTCAATGTGATAATCGCAAGATTGGCTGGACCAGTCTGAACGCTTGACAATCACATGAGCCTGACTGAGAGGCTCCCAACTTTCAAAAGATAGTTCTCCCTGAATACCAAAATAATCTAGTTTAGAAAAAGGTGCTTCTTTTCCCCACTGATCCGTCTGCCACTGCCACAAATCATAAGAAAAGTAATCTCCCTTAGGATTGTGGTAATGGACAATGACTTTATAGTCTAGCATTTTCATTTATCTCTTCATTCTAATTTTTCTAAGGAAAGAGCGCTCTCATCGATTTCATCTATATTGGCGAAAAACTCCAGATGATTGTGCAAAACTTCCAATTCTACTGGTGTATCTCCTCCGTACTCACCGTCCAGATTCAACATAAAGGGGGCTTTTTTATCCAATACTTCTAGCTTCAATTTGCTGGTTTTCAGATATTCAACATTAGCATCCGTCACATGTTGGCCACCATTAATTGCCTGTATGATGAGACTAAGCATATCAAACAACTTGGCCGTTTTTACAAGAATCAAGGTGAAATTTCCATCATCTAGTTTGGTATCTGGCGCTAGTTTTTCAAATCCTCCGATAGAATTGGTCAAGGCCACAAAGACAAGCGAAATCTTGCCCTCAAAAACACCATGGTCATGCTCTATCCGTACCTTACGGGATTTGGAGCGTGGCAGCATTTTGGCTCCTTCAGCTACATAAGCCAGATAGCCTAAACGGGTCTTGACTTCACTAGGGACACTGTAAGTCAGCTCTGTCAGCGTGCCCGCCGCCGCAATGTTGATAAAGTATTTGCTGCCATAAGCCCGGCCGATATCCATCTGAATCGTCTGGTTTTTCTCGATAATACGAGCTGCAGCCACCGGATCTCCCATCGGAATTTTCAAGGCACGCGCATAATCATTAGTCGTACCAGTTGGGATGAAAGCCAGCTTGGGGCGAACATCTAGACCTGCAACCCCATTCACTACTTCATTGATCGTACCGTCTCCACCAGCTGCTATGACCAAATCAAAACCAGCCTTGGCTGCCCTTTCAGCTTCTCGCCGAGCAGAGAAAGGCTCTGGAGTCGTCTGGTAGGCACTGGTTTCATAGCCAACATCTTCCAAAACATCCAAGACTTCGGCAATATTTTTTTTGATAATTTCCTGCCCAGAAGTTGGGTTATAAATCAATCTTGCTTTTTTTATCTTATTTTCCATACTCAGCCTCACAAGCTATCTAGCCAGTCCTCGTCCCGAATCTCGATTCCAAGTTCTTGGGCTTTGGTCAATTTGCTGCCTGCATCGCTACCTGCCACCACCAAATCTGTCTTTTTAGACACACTTCCAGCGACATTTGCACCCAAACTCAGCAATTTTTCTTTAGCTTGATTCCGTGTTAATTTTTGTAATTTTCCGGTCAATACAACTGTTTTACCAGCGAGAGCGGCATCAGCTGCCACTTTCTCCCCTAGATAGTCTAGGTTAACGCCAGCTTCTTGCAATTCCCGTAAGAGAAGCTGACTGCCTTCCTGCTCAAAGTAAGAATGCAGACTCTGAGCGATAACTGTCCCCAAGCTATCAATAGAGGAAATTTCCTCTTGACTTGCTTGAGACAGCTTGATTATATCGTGGAATTTCTCCATCAAAATCCGACTTGCCTTGCTTCCCACGTGACGGATTCCCAGACCAAAAAGCAATTTCTCTGCTGAGTTTTCCTTGGAAGCTTGAATGGCAGTATACAATTTATTCGCTGATTTTTCCTTAAAGCCGTCCAAGGTCAGCAAATCTTCTACAGAAAGTCGGTAAATTCCAGCTACGTCCTTGACCAAATCCTTATCAAAAACCTTTTCGACCACTGCTGGACCAAGGCCAGTAATATTCATGGCATCTCGGCTGGCAAAATGGATCAATCCTTCCTTGATCTGGGCTGGACAGAGAGGGTTGATACAACGCAGAGCCACTTCGTCCTCGAAATGCACCAGCTCACTCTCACAGCTCGGACAGTGACTTGGTATTTCCAAAGCCTCTTCTGAGACCCGCTTAGACTCCACCACGCGCAAAACAGCAGGAATAATATCCCCCGCTTTATAGACGATAACGGTGTCTTTCTGACGAATATCCTTCTCTGCAATATAGTCCACATTGTGCAAGGTTGCTCGGCTGACAGTCGTTCCCGCTAGCTGCACTGGCGTCAGATTGGCTGTCGGAGTCACAACTCCTGTCCGACCGACTGTCCAGTCAACAGACAGAAGCTGGGCTTCCTTTTCCTCAGCTGGAAACTTATAAGCGATGGCCCACTTAGGTGCCTTGACCGTAAATCCAAGCTCCTCTTGCACCGCCAAGTCATTGACCTTGATGACAATACCGTCAATCTCATAAGGCAGACTGTCCCGCTCCTGAGCGATCTTTTCGATAAACTCCCAAACGGCATCAATCGAATCCGCTAGAAAATGAATCGGATTAACTGAGAAGTCCAAAGAAGCTAGCTTGTTCAAAACTGCTTCTTGGCTGCCGGCCTCAGTCGGACTGGCTTCTTGGTAGAGGAAGGTTGCTAGATTGCGCTTGGCCACAACTGCTGTATCCAGCTGGCGCAAGGTTCCCGCTGCCGCATTGCGGGGATTGGCAAACTCTGGCTCACCATTCTCCTGCCGCAGCTGATTGACCGCATCAAAGGAAGCCTTGGGCATGTAACACTCTCCTCGAACGGTAATGTCCAGCGGCTCTTTCAAGGTCAGCGGAATATCCTTGACCCGCTTGAGATTTTCAGTGATGTTTTCACCAACAGAGCCGTCCCCCCGAGTCGCCCCTGCTACCAATATTCCCTTTTCATAGGTCAGGGAAATAGAGAGCCCGTCAATCTTGAGCTCACAAAGATAAGAGACCTGAGGAAACTCCTTACGAACTCGCTGGTCAAAGGCTATTAATTCTTCACGTGAAAAAGCATCCTGCAAACTAAAGAGAGGATACTGGTGTGGATATTTTTCAAATCCTTCTAAAATTTTCCCACCCACCCGATGGGTCGGGCTATCAGGTAGGATATCAGTTGGGTACTTTTCTTCTAACTCCACTAACTCACGATAGAGTCTGTCATACTCACTATCCGATACACTTGGCCTATCTGCCGTATAATACTCATGAGCGTATCGGTTAAGCAATTTGACTAATTCTGACATTCTTTCTTTCATACTTCTATTATAACACACCTCACCCAGCAGTCCAATAGCTAAAGTAAACGCTAAGCTCAACTAAAAAAGTAACCTCAAAGGCACTTTTTAGTCTCTGATTAAACCAATCAAATACTAAGATTTGGATTTTTTAACTTTGGCAACTTTAAGAAATGAATCTTTCTCACTCTGAACATAAAAAAGTAGAGGACATCAATTATCCTCTACAGATTTTAAAATTTCATTAATCCACTACAGTTGACAAAGATAACTAACTTTTGGAATTTAGGTCATTTTTTGGAAAGTCTCTATTATAATAAATTGCGAATTTTTTCTTTTATAAATGCGTTAAGAGGATAGTGTTTATCAAGATATTCTA
>CAUUSJ010000028.1:0-21226 GCA_963547765.1 uncultured Streptococcus sp.
CCAAGTCTTCCAAATAATCAATGGCCGCCGCAAGACCGATTGCTCCTGCCATATTTGGCGTTCCGGCCTCAAACTTCCAAGGTAGTTCCTTCCATGTCGCCTCCTGCTCATAGACGAAATCAATCATCTCGCCACCGAATTCGACTGGCGACATCTGCTCCAGCAGCTCTTCCTTGCCATAGAGAACGCCGATTCCAGTAGGTCCGGCCATCTTATGCCCCGAAAAGGCGAAGAAGTCCACGTCCAAATCCTGCACATCAATCTTCATGTGCGGAATGGATTGAGCCCCATCCACCACCAAAAGCGTTCCTTGCTGATGAACCAACTGGGCAATCTCCTTGATGGGATTGATGATACCGAGAACATTAGAAGCATGAGCCAGAGAGACAAATTTTGTCTGCTCATTGAGCTTGGCACGGAAATCATCCATATCCAGCGCACCATCCTTGAGATAGACATAGACCAACTTGGCTCCGGTCTTCCTACAAGCTTCCTGCCAGGGAATGACATTGGAATGGTGCTCCATGATAGAAATCATCACTTCATCACCAGGCTGCAGCCTTTCAGCCGCAAACTGAGCCACCCAGTTAAGCCCCGTCGTGGTTCCTCTTGTAAAGAGGACTTCTCTGCTAGAAGCTGCATTGATAAAAGAACGAACTCTTTCCCTGGCCGCTTCATAAGCTGCCGTCGCCCGCTCGGCTAGCGTATGCACACCGCGGTGGACGTTGGCATTGTCTCTAAGATAATAGTCTTCGATAGCTGCCAGCACCTGCTTGGGTTTCTGGGTTGTCGCCGCATTGTCCAAATAAACCAAAGGCTCATCATTGACAATTTGGTCCAAAATGGGAAAATCTTGCTTGATTGCTTCTGCATTAAATCCAGACATGAAGACTCCTATCTACTTACACGGGACAAGGCCCAGCTTTTTATCTTTTTGCGAGAATAATATCGATATTTTCAATCATTTCATCACGAACTTCTTTAACAGGGATTTCTACAATCACTGAGCCTAAGAAGCCGCGCACGACCAAACGCTCTGCTGTCGCCTTATCAAGACCCCGACTCATGAGGTAATACATATCCTCCGGATCAACCTGACCGATAGAAGCCGCGTGACCAGCTGTCACATCGTTCTCATCAATCAAAAGGATGGGATTAGCATCTGAGCGAGCCTGGTCAGACAGCATGAGAACCCGACTTTCCTGCTGGGCGTCTGCTCCCTTAGCCCCTTTGATAATATGTCCAATACCATTGAAGGTCAGGGTTCCTTTTTCCAGGATAACCCCGTGCTGCAGGATATTTCCGATAGAGTTGCAGCCATAGTTAGTTACGCGGGTGTCAATTCCCTGAACTTGCTTGCCACTTGAGAGAGCCACTACCTTCATATCCGCATGGCTACCCTTGCCATATAAGTCACTATCGAAGTCCGCTACGACATTACCTTCGTTCATAACCCCGATGGCCCAGTCAATCATAGCATCGTTGTCCAGCTTGCCACGACGACTGATATAGGCTGTGACGTTTTGGCCCAAGCGGTCAATCGCTGAAAACTTAATCTGAGCTCCAGCCTGAGCAATGACTTCTACTGTGATATTAGCTGTCGCTGGAACAGCTCCTTCACCATAAGTTTCCAAGCGTTCCAAGTAGTTAACCTTAGAATGCTTGCCTGCGATAATCAAAATATGCTTGTTAAAAGGAACATCGCTTTCGCTGTCCTGATAAAAAATTCCTTCAATTGGCTGGTCAATCTCAACATTGTCCGGCACATAAAGAACGGCACCGCTGTTGCAATAGGCAGTGTGGTAAGCTGCCAATTTGTCCTCGTCGTACTTGACCGCAGACATAAAATGCTTCTCTACCAGCTCTGGAATCTCTTCCAAAGCTGTGTGGAAATCTGTGAAGATCACACCTTGTGCTGCCAAATCAGCCGGCAATTGCTCCAGAACAGTATGAGTTCCCACCTGAACAAGTTTGAGATTGTCATCAAGTGCGGTAAAGTCTGGAACACTTGTCAGCGGCTCGCTCTCTGAAATACGGCCGTCTCCCAGATTCCAGCGGTGAAATTTAACCCGCTCAATACGTGGCAATTCTAACTGGTCAATTTTATCAAAGGCCTGCTGGCGCAGTTGAAAGAGCCAATCTGGCTCTGCATGTAGCTGTGAAAATTCTTGAATCAATTCTTTAGTCATGTCATTCTCCTATCTTTTATCAAAGTCAAAAGAATGTTTGACTAGGCTTCTTCGGTATAGGTGAAGCCCAACTCTTCAGCCAATTTAGCATAGCCTTCTTTCTCCAAGCGGACTGCCAATTCTGGACCGCCAGAAAGAACGACTTTACCATCCATCATGACATGAACCACATCTGGAGTGATATAGTTGAGCAGGCGTTGGTAGTGGGTGATAATCATAGCACCAAAGCCTTCACCGCGCATAGCATTAACCCCTTTGGACACAACCTTAAGAGCATCGATATCCAGACCTGAGTCAATCTCATCCAAGAGTGCAAAAGTCGGCTCAAGCATGAGCAACTGCAGGATTTCATTGCGCTTCTTTTCACCACCGGAGAAACCTTCATTAAGGTAACGCTCAGCCATTTCTTCTTTCATGTTGAGCAGTTCCATCTTTTCATCCAGCTTCATGATAAAGTCGCGGACAGAGATTTTTTCCTCGTCTTCCTTGCCAGCATTCATAGCTGCACGTAGAAACTCTGCATTAGTAATACCAGGAATTTCACTAGGGTACTGCATAGCCAGGAAGAGTCCCATGCGAGCACGCTCATCCACTTCCAATTCTAAGATATTGACTCCATCAAAAAGCACCTCTCCTTGAGTCACTTCGTAGTTAGGATTGCCCATGATGGCTGCAGACAAGGTGGACTTCCCTGTTCCATTTGGGCCCATAATAGCTGCAACCTCTCCCGTTTTCAGAGTGAGATTCACCCCTTTGAGAATTTTTTTCCCTTCGATTTCAACATGAAGATCTTTGATTTCTAAGACAGACATTTCTTTTTCCTTTCTTTGCTTAGCTGATTTACATACTTTAGTATACCAAAAAAAAGCCCAAAAGGCTTTTATTTTGTTTAGAACTATTCTTGTTTATGTTTCTTTTGGTATCTCTTCTCTCGAACTTCTTCTCGATAAGAAGAGTTTCCGATAAAGCGCAGAATATTGAGCAGAGGCGTCCTCTGCGGCCCCAGAACACCTATTAGTTCTACCAAGAGTTCGACACCTAGCAGAAGGCCAATCACGAGGAGGAGTCCACCGATGCGGGTTGATACATTTAGCAGGAGGGAAATCATAGAGAAAATCATCGAAATTCCATAGATAACCAGAACCGTTCCCCGATGTGTCAGCCCCAAGGACAAGAGTCTATGGTGAAGGTGGTGACGGTCAGGCTGGTAAAATTTCTGACCAGACAAAGTCCGACGAACAATTGCTAAAAAGGTATCTGTAATTGGTACACCCAAGATAATCATAGGCGTGACAATCGCTACCGCCGTCGCATTCTTCAAGCCTTGTAGAGATAGGACCGAAATCATAAAGCCGATGAAAAGAGCCCCCGTATCCCCGCCATATATAATGGCTGGATGATAATTGTAAGGAAAGAAGCCAGCAATAGAGGCCACTAAAACCAAGATGGTCAAAGTCAGGAATAAATTATGACCCGGCAAGAAAAAGTAGGAAACAATCCCCATGGTTAGCAAGGAAATAATGGAGACCCCGCTGACAAGGCCGTCTAAACCATCCATGAGATTGACCGCATTAGTAATAGAGACAATCCAGAGAATGGTCAAAATAAAAGATAGCCAAGGTGGGAAAAAGAGATGGGGACCACCAAAAGGAATCTTAAAGTCATCCAAACGGAAATCCGTCAGCCACCAAATCAGGCAGGCAGCCAGCACAATCCCCCCTAATTTCATCAGAGGACTTAATTCTTTAATATCGTCGATAAGCCCCGTCAGGGCAACAATCAAGCCTCCTAGCACTACTGGCCAAATATAGTCAAAATAAGTCTGTTCAAAGAAAGTGACACCAACAATCTGTGGCATGAAGACCAAAGTCGCCACGGTAAAAGCCGTCACAACCGCCAGTCCGCCTGCACTCGGCATGGGCTTTTTATTGATTCGTCGAGCATTAGGATAGTCGACTGCATCCATTTTAAAAGCCAAGAGCCGAACGAGGGGAGTCAGCACAACTCCGACAAAAAACGTCGCTAGCAGCACCAAAATGAACTTTAAGGGAAAAGCAATCATAGGCATTCAACCTTTTGTAATTGTTGGATGGCTTCTGTCACCAAAAGCAGACGTCCGTGTTCTTGTAGGACAGAACGTGTAATATCTGTATCCTCAGCAAACTCACGCATTTTAGCCAGTAACCAAGCTGGATAAAGAGCAGGTTGATCTTCCAAATCTACCAAAATAGTCAGGTAGTAGGAAGAGTCATATTTATAGAGTTCTGACAGGTCTATTGGATAGTCAACCGTTTTGGCGAAAGAAACTGCACTCTGCAAATTAGTAAATGACAAAATATAGTAGACATAACGGTCTAGATTTTCTTCCCTATCTTCTGAAGAATCTACAGAGGCCTCCTGATCAGCCTCTGCTGCTTCTAAAGATTTGACTGCCTCAAGGTCATCCTTACTCTTTTCAAAGATATTTTTCTCTAAAGTCTTTAAGAACTCATCTGGAGACATCTGACTGAGCTCATCCATGTCTGGTAGATTGCCCAAATCTTCAAAATTCAAATTCTTATCAATCTTGGATCTCGTCACAAAGACATCCAACTTGTCTGGCTTAGGCGTCACTCGAAAGCTGAGCATGCCACTGTCCAAGAAGCTTTCCGGCATTTCCAACTCATCCAAAATAGTATAGAAAAATTCTTCTGTTTTTTCTTGGGGAACTAGGAAATCTGCAATTTCCATTCCGTGTTCTTCCAAATCTTCCAACTGGATGGTGATTTTAATCGTCGAATCATTAATCTGTTTCACTTCCATCTCATTACCCTCATACTTTCATAGTCTTTCTATTATACTAAAATTCTAAACTTATTTCAAAAAAATAACTGGTCAAATAAGAAAAGGCTGGGAAAATTTCCCAAGCCTTGATTAGCCAATAATAACCTTAATCAGACCGTAAACCAACAACAAAACTCCGAGTCCGATCCGATATTTACCAAAGATTGTAAAGTCATGATTCTTGACATAGTCTGTCAGAAAGCGAATCACATAAAGACTGACTCCGAAGGCCACTCCCATCGCTACCAATAAAAGGAATAATTGATCGAAACCTAAAGAATTACCCTTGATAATAAATTTCAGGATTTTCAGCCCACTTGCGCCAAACATGATTGGGATACCCAAGTAGAAAGTAAACTCTGTCACAACTGGTCGACTGACACCATTCAAGAGACCACCGACAATGGTCGCACCTGATCGGCTAGTTCCTGGAAAGAGGGACAAGACTTGGAAAAGACCGATATAAAAAGCGGTTTGATAAGGAAGTCTGCTCAATTCTGTAACAGTCGGTTCCACCTGCTCTCGTTTTTCCAGATAGATAAAGGCAGCCCCGTAGATAATCAGCATGATTGCGACGGATACCAGATTATAAAAATGCGCTTCAAACCAATCATCTAGGAAAAGACCGATGATTGCAGCTGGCAAAGCAGCAACGACTACCTTGGCCCAGAGCTGCCATGTCAGCTGAATTTGACGAGCTGTTTTCCCTGGTTTAAAAGGGTTGAGCTTATCAAAATAAATCACCACAACCGCCAAGATTGCTCCCAGCTGAATGACTACATTGAACATTTCCATGAAGGCTGGATTTTCATTTTTATACTTGATAAAATCTTGAATCAGAATCAAGTGACCGGTACTCGAAATGGGTAGCCACTCTGTAATTCCTTCAACAATTCCATAAATAATGGACTTTAAAATTTCAATAATAAACATAGATAACTCCTAAAACAACTTTAACATTTATTATACCACATATTGGAGGAGAGGAAAAGCTTTCTCAAGGCCTTAAGCAAGCTTTTTATCAAAAGGCTCCGCCCCCGCCGCCTCCACCGCCACCAGAGAAGCCACCTCCTGCTCCGCCTCCCGATGAAACAGAAAAATGACTGGCCGTCGAGGCAATGTGTCCATAATTTGAAAAACTATGGGAACTTGCGTAGAAAATAGGATGAAGATTATATTGTAGATAAGTATTCATAGACGCGTTTTCCAAGGAAATCTGACGCAGCTTCATGACCCGACTAACCCGATCCGCATAACCAAATAGGGTAGCATAGACCAAAAGTCGGTTCCACAGGACAATGCCCTCCACCTCGGTATCATATAGGCGAGCGATGTAGCGTAGCATATTCGCAAAGCTATTCCAGAGATAGAAATCATGGGCTCCCTCATCGCTCAGGACACCATCCCGCTGATATAACTGTAAGGCTCTGCCCAGCAGAACGGTCAAGACTGAAGCAATAGCTGCAAGCGGAAGATAGAACCAAATAAAGCCATCTAGCTTGATCAGATAGACAAAAAATGTCAAGAGAGACAAGCCAAAAGCAAGGAAACTTGCCATTAGAGCCAACCACAAGAGAAGCTTTTCTCCTCGTTTCAAAGGGCGATAGTGATCCAGCAAGTTTAGCTCCTGAATCTCCCTTAGCACTTGTTCAGACAAAAGGTTTAAATCAGTTGAAAAGCGATTTTTTATTCGATTGCCAATTTGGCGGATTCGCGCTTCATCTGTTGATTTTTTATTTTTATAAAGGTCTTCTGAAATCTGATAAGATTCAAACAAGTCTGCTACAGCTGCCTGTTTATGGTCGCCAAATGCCATCTGTAAGAATTGACCTTCAAACTCTGACAAACCTTTTTTAGGAATTGGTTTCAGGATTGGCTTATCTGCAGTTCCTAAAAGCTCGATATAGCCCCGATCCATCAAATCCAGCAAGGTCGCCTGCACCAAATTTTCAAATTTCAAATGCGCTCGTCCACTACTGGTCGGATCGACTTCTCTCATATCCACAGCAAAGATATTAGCCGCTACAATGAGAGGGGCCAGATCTTGCGGAGCTTCATAGAGGCGAGCGTCTTTAGGAAAAGCTTGGCTAGGGCGAATATTCATCCGAAAGATCAGATAAAATATTCCCGAAAGCATCAGCAAGGACAAGGCCAAAAGAGGCAGATAGACTTCTCCCAAGCGATGATAAAACTGGCTCTTAGCTACAATCTCTTTCTCAACTGCTTGAAAAGTCTGTAGATAGTCGGTTGCTTTTGGATCCTCTGCTGCCTGATGCAAGGCCTGTCGATGCCAATATCCATGCAGTTCGACCTTCTTCCTGCTAGGCAAATGAGATAGCTGTATCCGATAATCCGCACGATTTCTATCTATAGTGGCCGATTGACCAAAATAACCTGTATGAACATACATGTCTGTTAGGGACCAGGTTCCCAAGCCCCAGACCTTAATCGTCACATTTTGCAGCTCCTCCTCCCAATCACTGATCGGTGTCCATTTGAGCACTGCTATATCTTTATGGAGAAACAGAAGATTGGTCAAGTTCCATGTGACTGTTACTTTGACCGTATCTCCTTCTTTACCCGCATTGTAAATCTTAACCTCGTAGCCATCTCCCAAATCTGTGACTCGTGGCTCAAAGTCATATTTTACGACTCCATTCGTTTTCACGGAGACTTTTGGATCTGAATCAATAGCAAAGCCCTCTGGCATCTTTCCTGCCGAACCCAAAGACACCATCTGGCCATTGTAATCATCATCAAAATGGTAGGTCACCTCTTCTGTGTAGGTGGCTGTATTATCGGCGTGGATCTCCAAATCTCCATTATAAGACTGGATTTGATAGTCTAAAGCTGACACTGTCCCAGCAAAAAATAAACTCAAAAAAAGAATAAAAATCCCTGACAAGTACCTTTTCATAAACCAAAGTCCTTTTCTAAATCTTTATTCTATTATAGCATTTTTCTCAAGTAAGGGCTTACCGGGATTGAAAAGTCGAATATTTTTCGGTAGAATAGAAAGAACTATTTTAGAAGGACTCGGAGAGAATATGAAAAAATTCATTTTAACCTTATTGACAGCCCTCCTCGTCTGTCTGGGGACCTTTACCGTAGCTCAGGCGGATGATTATCTTAGAATTGGGATGGAAGCGGCCTATGCCCCTTTCAACTGGACCCAAGATGATGATTCAAATGGTGCTGTTAAAATCGAAGGAACAAATCAGTATGCCAATGGCTACGATGTCCAAGTTGCTAAGAAGATTGCTCAGGAAATGGGCAAGGAACCTCTAGTTGTTAAAACCTCTTGGAACGGACTAATTCCAGCCTTGACATCTGGTAAAATCGATATGATTATCGCTGGTATGAGCCCAACTGCCGAACGGAAAAAAGAAATCGCCTTTTCTAACAGCTACTATACTAGTGAGCCTGTTATGCTGGTTCGAAAAGACGGCAACTACGCTAATGCCAAGACCCTCAAGGACTTTAAAGATGCTAAAATCACCTCTCAGCAAGGTGTCTATCTTTACAATCTGATTTCTCAACTGCCAGGTGCTAAGCAAGAGACCGCCATGGGAGATTTCGCCCAAATGCGTCAAGCTCTAGAATCTGGTGTTATTGACGGTTACATTTCTGAACGTCCAGAAGCTCTGACAGCTGAAGCTGCCAACTCTAAGTTCAAAATGATTCAATTCAAAGAGGGCTTTGAGGTTGGCGAAGAGGATGCTTCCATCGCCGTCGGCATGCGTAAAGACGACAGCCGAATCGAGCAAGCTAATGCAGCTATCGCTAAACTCTCAACAGATGACCAAGTCCAGCTGATGGATCAGATGATTAAAAATCAGCCTGTAGATACTGACACTGACGATGCAGAAGATACATTCTTCAACAAAGTTTTTAAGATTTGGAAGGAAAATTGGCCGCAGTTCTTACGCGGAGCTGGTTTGACCTTGCTCATTTCCATCACAGGGACAATCGCTGGCCTCTTTATTGGCTTGTTGATTGGGGTCTATCGGACAGCGCCCATTTCAAAAAATAAGGCTCTAGCCTTCCTGCAAAAACTATTCGGTTGGTTCCTCAATGTTTACATTGAAATCTTCCGTGGTACACCTATGATTGTACAATCCATGGTTATCTACTATGGAACAGCTCAGGCTTTTGGCATTTCGATTGACCGGACAGCTGCAGCCATCTTCATCGTTTCTATCAATACTGGTGCTTACATGAGTGAAATTGTCCGCGGTGGTATCTTTGCCGTTGACAAGGGACAATTCGAAGCAGCTACTGCGCTCGGAATGACCCACGGCCAAACCATGCGCAAGGTCGTCCTGCCACAGGTGGTCCGCAACATTCTACCTGCGACGGGGAATGAATTTGTCATCAATATCAAGGATACATCTGTCCTGAATGTTATCTCCGTGGTGGAGCTCTACTTCTCAGGAAATACCATTGCAACTCAGACTTATCAGTATTTCCAAACCTTTACCATTATCGCAGTCATTTACTTCGTCTTGACCTTTACTATCACTCGAATCCTACGTTTCATCGAGCGGAAGTTTGACACAGATCATTACACAACAGGTGCCAACCAAATGCAGACGGGAGAATTGAAACAATGACCCAAACAATTTTAGAAATTAAAAATCTCAAAAAATCTTATGGGGAGAATCAAGTCTTAAAAGACATTTCTCTGACTGTCCACAAGGGCGAAGTTATCTCCATTATCGGAAGTTCGGGTAGCGGGAAATCAACCTTTCTCCGCTCCATCAACCTCCTCGAAACACCTACTGCTGGCGAAATTCTCTACCGCGGCAAAAATGTCTTGGACGAAAACTACGACCTGACTCACTACCGCGAAAAATTAGGCATGGTATTCCAAAGTTTCAATCTTTTTGAAAATCTCAATGTCCTAGAAAACACCATCGTAGCTCAGACAACCGTACTCAAAAGAGAGCGTGCTGAAGCAGAAAAGATTGCCAAAGAAAATCTGGAAAAGGTAGGTATGGGGGAGCTCTACTGGCAAGCCAAGCCTAAACAACTTTCAGGTGGACAAAAGCAGCGGGTTGCTATTGCGCGTGCGCTTTCTATGAACCCTGATGCCATCCTTTTCGATGAACCAACTTCAGCTCTTGACCCAGAAATGGTCGGCGAAGTCCTGAAAATCATGAAGGAATTGGCTAAAGAAGGCCTGACTATGATTGTCGTGACCCACGAAATGGAATTTGCCCGCGATGTTTCCAGCCGTGTTATCTTTATGGATAAGGGCGTCATCGCAGAAGAAGGCACTCCACAAGAATTCTTTACCAATCCTAAAGAAGAACGAACTAAGGAATTCCTACATCGCTTCTTGAAATAAACAACCAATCAAACAAACAAGACGGAAAAAGATACATCCGCCTTGTTTTTTTATTCGCAAAATAAAAAAGCGGGTTTCCCCACTTTTTGAAGATTAGTCTTCAAACTTTTCATGATTCTTATCGTAGAAATCAATCAAGCCAAGAGCTGTTTCAAAAGAAATATTCTTTACTTTTGCACGTCCTTGAGCAAGAGCAATAATTGACATTTCACGCGCGTTTGTTTCTTTACTAATACGGTAACCTGTAATTTTTTTGTCACGAACCCATCCAACGACTGACTCTACTTTTTCAAAATTTGATTTAGCCATTTCTTACTCCTCTCTAACTTATTTCGAATACTAATATAATGGTTTTTATACAGTTTGTCAACTTAGAAAAACCAAAACAAACAAATTAAATAATTCTGAATATTCTATATTTATTTAGCTTTGAGGGCTGAAAGGATCTGGGTGCGAATACTCTCCACTCCATCAGGATTTGCTGGGAGGAAGATCGTGCTATTTCCTTGCTTATCTGCAAAATTATTCAAGGTATCTAGATATTGGTTGGTCAAGAGGATGGACATAATTTGTTCTTCTGTCAACTCAACATTGGCGCCTTTGAGTTCCTTAATTGAGTCTGCTAAGCCGTCTACGATTGCCTTCCGCTGCTCTGCAATACCGACCCCATGAAGACGGTCTTTCTCAGCCTCGGCTTCTGCAGCAGTTACAATTTTAATCTTATCTGCTTCTGCCAATTCCTGAGCTGCCACGCGCTTGCGTTGAGCCGCGTTGATTTCGTTCATGGACTGTTTAACTTCTGCATCTGGCTCAACCTTGGTAATCAAGGTCTTGACAATGATGTAGCCATAAGTCGACATTTCTTCAGCTACCTGCTTTTGAACTTCTAGGGCGATCTCATCTTTCTTTTCAAAGAGCTCGTCCAAGGTCAGCTTAGGAACAGAGGAACGCAAAGCATCTTCGATATAGGACTTAATCTGCGCTTCTGGCCGCATAAGTTTATAGTAAGCATCTGTGACATTGTGTTCATTCACCCGATACTGGGTCGCCACATTCATGGTCACAAAGACATTATCCTGAGTCTTAGTCTCAACAATAATGTCGCTTTGTAGCAAACGCAACTGAACACGAGCGGCGATTTTGTCAATTCCCAAAGGCAAACGGACATTCATCCCACTTGTACTAGTCTTGTGGTAACGACCAAAACGCTCAATGATGGCAACAGATTGCTGGCGCACGACATAAAGCGAGCTAAATGCCAATAGACCACAAAGAAGGACAAAAATGAGAAAGAAGAAAAAGAAATTCAGTAACATAAGCGCATCTCCTTAATTTAATATAGTATATTCTAGCACAGTCCTCACTCACTTGCAATTAAAAAGTGGGATTTTGCTAAAATATTTTTAGGATCAGACTAACATGTTGTAAAGCGTTTCATTTCCGTTTAGATTGATGAAGGAAGGATCAAAATGCTCGATTCGATTGATCAGACCCGCATAGTCATGCTTATTGGCCAAGGCAATCCCAATCAAGACCGGACCTGTTCCCTTGCTGGCCCGCTTGATATATTCAAATCGAGTGATGTCATCATTTGGCCCTAAGATATCATTTACAAATTCACGTAAGGCACCTGGCCGCTGCGGGAAATTCACCACAAAATAATGCTTGATTCCATCATAGATGAGGGCACGCTCTTCCATTTCAGGCATACGGTTAATGTCATTATTGCCACCCGAAATGATACAGCAAACGGTTTTTCCTTTGATGTATTCTCGCAACACTTCCAAGGCCGCCACGCTAGCTGCACCAGCAGGCTCTGCGATGATTCCTTGTTTAGAATAGAGATCAATCAAGGTTTCAGAAATCAAGCCTTCATCAACCCCGATAAGTGTTTCTACATTCTTTTTCGTTGCTTCATAAGTAGAGGCCCCTACCTTTTGGACTGCGATACCGTCCGCAAATTTGTCAATTTCATTGAGTTTGACAGGACCGCCCGCTTCAAAAGCTGCTCTCATACTGCGGGCTCCATTCGCCTCTACCCCAATCACTTCAATTTGTGGCTGGCTTTCCTTGATGTAAGTGGATACTCCTGCGATGAGACCCCCGCCTCCTACTGGTACCAAGACCAAGTCTAAATCGATGGACTCCCGAGCTGTATCTTCTAGGATTTCATAAGCAACCGTTCCCTGACCTGCTTGAACATGAGCATCATCAAAAGGATCGATGAAAGTCCGATTTTCCATTCGTGTGAATTCCATAGCCGCCCGAGCAGAAGCATCAAAAGTATCTCCTACTAGCTTAATCGTAACAAAATCGCCACCAAAGAAACGAACCTGCCCAATTTTTTGCTGAGGAGTTGTGATAGGCATAAAAATAGTCGCTGGGATTTTCATTTCATTACAAGTGTATGCGACACCCTGAGCGTGATTGCCCGCAGAAGCGCAGACAACCCCACGTTCTCGCTCTTCTTTACTCAACTGAGAAATGGCATAATAGGCACCACGGATTTTGAAAGAACGAACACGTTGGGCATTTTCCTTTTTAAGATAAATCTTTGCCCCGTACTTCTCTGACAAGTAATGATCATAATCAAGCGGTGTATTGACAACAACATCTTTTAATACCTTATGAGCACGGACGATATCTTTTGCTGTTAACATTCCTTTTCCTTTCCAAATGAGGTAAACAAACTCAGCTGGTATCCCAGCTGAGTTTTCCACACAATCTTAGTTGTAGATCTTGAAAGCATCATCGTCGTTTTTACCAACGAATGGCATTGCTTTACGCAATTCTGCACCGACTTTTTCAATTTCAAGGTTAGCTGCTTGTTCACGGTAAGCAGTGAGTTTTGGACGTCCAGCTTTATAGTCATTTACAAAGTCATTTGCAAATTTACCATTTTGGATATCTGCAAGAACTGCTTTCATGTTTTCTTTGACTTGATCAGTAATCACACGTGGACCTGATACATAGTCACCGTATTCAGCAGTGTTTGAAATAGATTGACGCATTTTCTTGAATCCACCTTCATAGATCAAGTCAACGATGAGTTTCATTTCGTGCAGCACTTCGAAGTAAGCCAATTCTGGAGCATAGCCTGCTTCTGTCAAGACTTCAAAACCTGCTTCGATCAGGGCAGTCAAACCACCACAAAGTACAGCCTGTTCACCAAACAAATCTTCTTCAGTTTCTTCTTTATAAGTTGTTTCAAGCAAACCAACACGAGCTGCACCAACACCTTTACACCAGTCCATAGCGATATCTTTGGCATTGCCAGTCGCATCCTGATATACCGCGTAAAGAGCTGGAACACCGAAGCCTTCTTCAAAAGTACGGCGAACCAAGTGACCAGGACCTTTTGGTGCACACATGAAGACATCTACATCTGCAGGAACTTTGATAAATTCAAAATGGATATTGAAACCATGAGCAAAGCCAACTGCATTACCAGCTTCCAAGTTAGGAGCGATTTCTGTTTCGTAAAGTTCTTGTTGGATTTCATCTGGAGCCAAGATCATGATAACATCAGCTAATTTAGCAGCTTCTGCTACTGTGTATGTGTCGAAGCCATCCTCTTTAGCTTTATCAAATGACTTACCAGGACGAACACCGATAATCACATCATGACCTGTATCACGCAAGTTTTGTGCATGAGCATGACCTTGTGAACCATAACCGATAACGGCGATCTTTTTACCGTCAAGTGCTGCTACTTTTACATCTTTTTCGTATTCCATTGTTACTGCCATAATGTTTACTCTCTTTTCTATTTTTATTGCCTCTTAGGCGGTTTTAACAAATTCAAGTAGGGTTTTATACTCACTGAAAATCAAAGATCAAACTAGGAAGCTAGCTGTAGGTTGCTCGAAGCACTGCTTTGAGGTTGTCAATAAGACTGACGGAGTCAGTAACATATACCTACGGCAAGGCGAAGCTGACGTGGTTTGAAGAGATTTTCGAAGAGTGTTAATCACGGGTAAAGCCAGTTGCCCCAGTCCGTGCGATATTGCGAATGCCGTAAGGACGGATGACTCGTAAGAGCGCTTCGCTCTTTTCTGCATCGCCAGTCATCTGGATAGTGATCGAGCTTGGCGCCACATCGACTACCGTTGCACGGAAAGGCTGGATAATGGCTAAGATTTCTGCACGCTTAGCAACCGGTGCTGATACCTTGATCAAAATAACTTCTCGCTCTAGGTGAGGATGATCTGTAATATCTCGCACCCGAATCACATCAATCTGGCGATTAAGCTGCTTGATAATCTGCTCCACTTCATTGAGGGAATTTACATCAATGATAATGGTGATCCGAGAAACATTTTCATCCTCGGTCGCACCTACAGAGATACTTTCGATATTGACCTGACGTCTGGAAAGCACACCAGTGAAGCGGTTCAGAACACCCGAACGATTTTGGAGTTTAGCTGTCAACATTCTACGCATGGAACTTCACCCCCAACATCTCATGATTGCTCTTGCCAGCTGGCACCATTGGAAGCACATGCTCCTTGCGAGAAATATCTACCTCAATAAACATCGGTATATCTTCCTTTAGGACTTCCAAATCTTGAGCAATGGTCTCGGGATTATCAAATTTATAGGATTTGACACCATAAGCCTGAGCCATGAGCTGAAAATCTGGCAAACTGTCAAAGACTGACTCGGAGGTCCGACCATCATAGAAGGCTTCCTGCCACTGGCGAACCATACCTAGCGAATGATTATTGAGCATAATGACCTTAATCGGAATCTTGTAGATATTAAGGATGGCCATCTCTTGATTAGTCATCTGGTAGCCGCCATCTCCAACGAAGAGAACTACTTCCTTATCTGGATTGGCAATCTTGGCTCCAATCGCTGCTGGAACACCGAAGCCCATGGTTCCCAGACCACCAGACGTAACTAGCTGACGCTCGTTGCGATAAGGATAATACTGGGCTGTCCACATTTGGTGCTGGCCAACGTCCGTTACCACAATAGCGTCTCCCTTGGTCAACTCACCCACACGCTCAATAACAGCCTGAGGTTGGACAACTCGTTCCTTCTTATCATAGGAGCGCACCCGCTCCTTGTCTCGTGTCACCTTTTCTATCCACTTGCTGGTATTGTTGTGCACTTGCTCTTCTTCAAGCAACATTTGCAAAGCTTTCTTGGCATCTCCTACAATAGGAATATCCACGCTGATGATTTTACCGATCTCTGCTGGATCGATATCAATGTGGGCCACCTTAGCACTTTTAGCAAAGGTCTTAGGATTACCAGTCAGACGGTCATCAAAACGACATCCAATGCTAATCATGAAGTCTGCTTCCGTCATAGCAATATTAGCCGCGAAAGAACCATGCATGCCACCCATACCTAAGAACAAAGGATGATCTGTCGCAATCGTTCCCTGACCCAACAATGAGGTCACTACTGGAATCTGATACCGCTCCGCAAAAGCAACCATCTCCGCTGCTGCTCCTGCATAGCTAATACCGCCACCAGAAAGAAGAACGGGTTTTTTAGCCTTAGAAAGCTGTTTAAGAATCTTCTTAATTTGTAATTCATTAGGCTCAATTGTTGGTTGATAGCTAGGCAGATGTAACTGAGTGTCATAGATAAAGTCCGTATCCAGAGCTGAGACATCCTTTGGCAAATCAATAACGACTGGCCCGGGACGACCTGTGGTCGCAATATGAATAGCCTCCGTAATGATTCTTGGTATGTCTGCCGTCTCCCGTACCTGATAATTGTACTTAGTGATGGGAGTAGTAATACCGACAATGTCTGCTTCTTGAAAGGCATCCTTACCAATGCCTGGTGTCGCTACCTGCCCAGTAAAAACCAAAAGGGGAACACTGTCACTCATCGCATCGGCGATCCCAGTAATGGCATTGGTTGCCCCCGGACCACTAGTTACAACGGCCACACCAATTTTCCCAGTAGACTTAGCGTAGCCTTCTGCTTCATGAACACACCCCTGCTCATGGCGGCCAAGAATATGGCGGATACCTTTAAAGCTATAAATAGCATCATAGAGGGGCAAGACTGCACCACCAGGATAGCCAAAAATAGTATCAACACCAAGATTTTTCAAGGTTTCCAAGACCAGCTGCGAGCCGGACTTAGGAGTTTCTAATTGGATTCTTTCCATATTTCCCCTTTCATTTATTTACAATTTTCTAAAAATTCAAAAAGCTTTCTACTATGATAACATTTTTGAAAAAAATTGCAAGTATCGCGGATGTTTTTTTTCATTCTGATTGAAAAAGATAAGAAAATCCCGCTAAATCCGAATGTAGCGAGATAATTATTTTATATCCATCCTTGTTCTTGAGCAATCCGGACAGCTTCTGTGCGATTGTCTGCTGCTAGCTTGGTCAGGATGGTCGACATATAGTTACGAATAGTGCCATTTGATAAATAGAGTTTTTCAGCAATTTCTTTATTAGAAAGCCCAGTTGCTGCTGCCTCTAAGACTAGAAGCTCCTGATGGGAGAGGGGATTTTTATGAGTCATCAGCACTTCCATGAGCTCAGGTGAGTATTCTTTTTGCCCAGCTAAGACAGTGTGGATAGTCTTCATCAGGTCTGCAATGCTCCGCTCCTTGAGTACATAGGCATCAACATCCGCCTTGACAGCCCGCTCAAAATAGCCTGGCCGCTTAAAAGTTGTCACAATGATGACCTTGACAACTGGCTGGTGTTCCTTGATCCATTCTAGGACGTCCAGTCCCGTCTGATAGGGCATTTCCACATCCAAGATGGCCACATCGACTGGATTGGTCTTGAGCAGTTCCATGGCTTCACGCCCATCTTCCGCCTGATAAACTACTTCAACATCCGGTTGTAACTGCAAGAGCTGGCTAAGCGCATCCCGCAGCATACTCTGGTCTTCTGCTAATAATAACTTCATCGCTCGTCTCCTCTAATCCTATATGGCAAGTGCACGCGAATAATGGTTGGCTTGTGATTGCTGATGACCTCTACGCTACCGTCAAGTCCCTCCAAGCGCTCACGTACCGAATGCAAGTCTTGGCCCGTCACTTGCTTAAAGCCTCGGCCGTCATCTTCAACTTCCAAGATCAAATCTCGATCCTGACTATACAAATCAATTCTGGACTTTTTGGCCTCCGCATGCTTGATAATATTGGTTGCCAATTCCAACAAAATCATACTAATGGTAAACTGTATTTCCGTAGGAATGCTGGCGACATTGAGCTGATTATGAAGCTCCAAGTCAATATCGCTCATTTCCAGCATGGTTCGGATTGTTGCTAATTCTTCATCCAGCGTCCGCGTCTTGAGATTGTCTACAATTCGTCGAACATCAGCCATGGCCTGCTTACTGATTCGTCGCACTTCCTCCATCTCTTTCTCCGCCTGCTCGTAGGCCTCCATTTGCAGGAATTGCTGGGCCAGCTCTGTCTTGACGCTGAGCATGGCAAAGGTATGGCCCAAACTATCATGTAAATCCCGTCCGATTCGATTGCGCTCATTTTCCGCCAAGAAAAGATTGAGCTGGGTATTTTGCTTACTTTTTTCTTTCTTGAGCTGTTCAGCAACTTGGATCCGATGCAGACCTAGGGTCAAGAAATCCGAAAAGAGAAAGGTCGTTGAGAAAAGAATCAAATCACCTATACTTATTTGATTTTGAATATAGACCCCAAACAAAATAGCCGGTTGGATAGCTAAGAAACTCCAGAAGCGCCAAGATGTAAAGGAAATTTCCTTATAATGATAAATTAGAAGATTTGATAAATAAAAAATATACCACACAAAGCCCCCATTCAGCCAAATGGAAGTATAAAAAATGTAGGCAAGCATGACACACCAGGACAGCGCCTGGTAGAAAGGCTTTTTCTCCGTGAGGATGGTGTAATAGGCCCCTATAAACAATGCTGTCCAAAACAAAGTCAAAAGCGGGTATTCACCACTGATGACACCCGCTATCGGAAAGATGATAAAGACCAGAGAAATATGAAACATATAATGTATGTTTTTGAACTTTTCCCACATAGAATTATTTAACCTCAATCCGTTTTTTGAGCTGAAGGACTAAAATACTAAAGAAAATGGTGTAGGCTAGGACGATTAGCATGGCAGAGACATTCCAGTCATGGTGTTCCAAATAGGAAGAGACCACCTGCATGAGCTGATAGCTCGGCGTTAGCTTGCCGATGGATTGCAACCAGTCTGGAAACATGGTCAGAGGAAACCAAAGCCCACCCAAGACCGCTAAAGCCATATAAACGATATTGCCTACGACCGACATGAGCTGGGCACTGGGCAGGAGACTGACCAAGACGCCCATAGCGATAAAGACCAGACTACCGACCAAAAGAATCAGTGCAATCATTAGCCAGTCCATCATGGGCACATTGACTCCACGAACGAAATGTCCGACAGAGAAGACCACGATGATGGAAAGCAGAAAGGTCAGTAAAGTACTAAAAAGCTTTGATATATAATATTCTACCATAGAAACTGGCGAATGCTGAATTAATTTTTGCCAGTTATTGGTCTTGTCCGACTGCAAGGTGCTGGGAATGCTAAAAAAGGCACTAGACATGATACTAAAAAGTGTCATAGAAAAGAGATAAGTTCGAAGCACAAGCGCCGGTACATCAGAACCTGACATTATTCCTGAAAAGATCAGATAGAAAACGCTGGGTAGCCCGATAGAGAGCAGGTAGTAGGCCGCCTGCCGCTTCATCAAAATTAGCTCCATTTTCATTAAACTTGCCATATTTTTCATGATGCTGCTCCTTTACTCTTGTGTCGTCTCAAAAATGCTATCCAGCAGGGTGCGATTGCGGACTTCGATTTCTTCAATCGTACAGCCATGCTCCTGCAGAATTTGCCAGACTTGACTGGCGTCCTTGGTCGCAAAGGATAAGGCCTTTTGCTTGATTTCAATCTCTGTCACACCAGCTATCTTTTCCACGATTTCTTTATAGGAAAGAGGCAGTGTGAAGTGTTTTTCCTGCTCTTCCTTGCGCATGGCATAAGGCGTGGTGTCGCGGATTAGCTCTCCCTTATGAAGCACCAAAATCCTATCAGCCGTATGCTCCACTTCTTCAATATAGTGAGAAGAATAGACAATAGTCACGCCTTGCTTCTTGAGCTGATCCACAATTTCCCAGAAATGCTGGCGGGTCGAGGTATCCATAGCCGATGTCGGCTCATCCAAGAAGAGAATCTTTGGACGGCCAATCAAGGCTAAAATAAAGGAGAAGAGACGTTTTTGACCACCAGAGAGCTTGGAAGCCAGCTGGTTCTTCTGCTTATCAGAAAAGCCCAACAAGGCATCGATTTCCTCTTCGGACAGGCTATTAGGATAGATAGAGCGAAAGAAAGAGAGGAGTTCCTTGACTTTCAAATCCCCCACCACTGTATTTTCCTGTGGCAAAATGGCAACCATCTCTTTCAAACGATTATCCGTTGGCTTTAAGCCTTGAACCAATGCTTGACCAGAAGTCAGGAATTTATCGCCTAGGAGACAATCCATCAGAGTTGTTTTGCCAGCTCCGTTGGGGCCAATCAGAGCCACACAATCCCCTTCTTCAATGTCAAAGGAAATGTGACGCAAGATTTCCTTCCCCCGAATGCTTTTAGATAGCTTTTTCACTTCAATCAATTTCATGATCTTCCTCCTTAATAAAATCATAGATGAGCGGCCAGATGACAAAGACAACTAGAATCACTCCCCCTACTCCTATATAAAATTGCCGGGGTAGAAATTCTAACAGAAAACCCGGTATCATTTGAAAACACCATACACCCATTGCAACTCCAATGAATAAGATGGACAAGTACTTTTTCATTTCTACTTTCTCCTCTTGCTTAACTTAGCCACTTCCTTTAGGACGTAGCTAGCCATTCCCAAGCTAGCAAAAATCTCCCAAGGAAAGCGGTAAAGACCTACTCCGCTCATTCTCGCCAACTGATAAAACATCATCCCAACAAGACTCAAGACTGCTACCTTTATCAACCATATTTTCATGTAACTACTCCTAATTTCTTCATTTCTTACTTGTATTATAAAACTTCCTGTATCTTCCGACTAGATGATTTTGTCACTAGACCATATGACAAATGTCATAGTTTCTAGACAGCAAAAAAAGACGAGATGACTCGTCTTTTAAATATTCTTATTCTTCTTTCAAGCCGCCCAATTTCATCCCTAGGATAAACATTGAAGGAGAGGTATCTTTTATATCATTAAGTCCCAAGTCTTTAAAGAAAGATAGACTCGCTGCTTTCGCTACATCCATTTTCTCAAAATCCAGATCAACTATGGCCTGTAGTTTCTTATCAGCTGTTACGGAGTATTCAATCGTCACTCCTTCCATATTCTTAGCTTCCACGTAGTTTGGTTCTGATTCCATTCCTTCTCGAATGATAGCTGTCATTTCCTCTGGGCTCATAGTAGCTGCAGCACCACTGGCTTCTTCTGGCAAATTACTCAACAGCTCCATTCGAAGTTTCAAGAGTTTATCTCCTCGATAGGTCACCGTATCACGATGATGGATGCCTTTGAGGTCTCCGACCAAGGTTTTAGAAACAATCTCTTTGCTTTCAGAAAGTGAGTAAGAAGATGAGGCACTGAAGCTTGAACTTGAGCTCGTTTCAGCAACTCTTGATTCAGCTGGAACTTTCGGACGATGCTTGCCAAATTTCGGAACTACACATCCTGTCAATAATACAGAAGCAGAAATAACTAGAATAAATAACTTTCTCATAGTACACCTTTTCTTTTTATTTTTTCCAGTATACCATAATGCTACTATCTTGTCTAAATCTTACATATAAAAAAATCAAAAGGCTAGGACAAAAGTCCTAGCCTCTCAATTGTCTTTGGATTGTCGAGCAAGACGCAG
>CAUUSJ010000029.1:0-20816 GCA_963547765.1 uncultured Streptococcus sp.
GCTAGCTAGTAAATGTAGCAACTTAAACTCTCGCTCTGAAAATTTCAAGACTTTATCAAAACAGGCAACTTCATAGCGCTCTGGATAAAATTGACAAGAAGCAATCTCAGAATAGCGCTCCTCACGTCTTTCCTCCCGCCGAAGATGAGCCCTGACACGCGCCAACAATTCTTTGGTTCCAAAAGGCTTGACAACATAGTCATCTGCTCCGCGAAAGAGCCCTTCCACCTTGTCCGTCTCCAACTCCTTAGCCGTCAGAAAGATGATTGGACACGAAAGATGAGGACGAATGTAGGAACACAGCTCAAAACCATTAACAGGCTCCATCATCACATCCAGCAGAATCAAGTCATATCCGACAAAATGCGTCAGCTCTAGGTCTTCTATCCGATCAAGCGTCGTCACATCATAAGCATCGAGCTCTAGGACGTTTTTCACCAGCTTCAAAATGCTCCGGTCGTCATCAACCACCAAAATACGATACTGTCTCATATTTTCCATTATAGCATACCTCTAGCGAACATCTCGTTTCAAGGTTAAGAATATAGCAGAGCTCCAAACCAAAGCTAACCATAAAAGCTGTATTCCCAGCCCTGAGAGATCTATTGAATGCTGAAGCCCTTCATACTCAAAAAGATTTAGCGTAGCCAGATCGGGCAGGTATTTTGCTTCCTTGATGAACGTTGCCAATAAACGGCTGAGACCAATCAAGAGAGGAAAGAGCACCGACACCGGCACAACCCAAGATTGAAAGAGCAAAGCGAGGCCGGCAGTTAAAAAAGCCAGAAAAAGATTGCTGAGAAGACCAAAAGAGCTGTAATAGAGGAATTTCCCCAGTAAGGACCAGCTAAAGTCTAGGTCAAAACGAGCCAGCATAACAAGGAAACAGCTGCCTATCATGACACTGTAGAGAACCAAGAGCAGCAAGACCAGAAAAAGGAATTTCCCAGCCAACCAAGCCTTTCTATTTGATACGGTTAGAAAATTCGTTCGCATCCCAGACTTGACAAACTCCTGGGCAAAATAGAGGGAAGTAAAGATGACGATGACAGGCTGCGCCAGATAGAGGGCATGCAAAGCCTCGCTCAGAGCCTTCGTCTGGCCAACTGCTGTTTGACTATAGTCAAGATTCATCAGAAAAAATGGAACGATTACCAGAGCCACCAAGGCTGCACCAAGAGCGAGATAGTAAGAACGGAACTTAATCCATTCACTTCTAAGTAGAGCTTTTATCATCAGTATCGCCCTCCTAAATCCGTCTTCAAAAAGCGCAGAGAGGTCATGCCGCCGATGACTAGTAACCATACGCAAAGTATCAACAGCCCTTGCAAGGGATTGTTGGCATATTGGGAAGTTGGCGTTGCCGCAAACAACTCTCCTGCTGGCTGTGGCAAATAAGCCCCCCAACTCGTGTGAGCTGCCAGGTAGTTTCCCAGATTATAGATCTGGGGTACGAGAAATAGCAGAGGAACTAGCATGGTCCGAGCCAATAAACCTAACAAAAATGAAAGGATTCCCAATAAGGTTAGAGATAGGGTTTTCCACAAAATCAGACTCCAAGCTGCCTGATTGAGCAGAATCGGATCAAGCCCTTCCTTTCCTAAAGCCAGGTGCATGACCATATAACTAAAGTAGATTGATAAAAAGCTAGTGGCAAGAGAAAAGCAAGCAAAGGTCATGAGTTTCCCCACAAGCAACTTCAGGCGGTTATTACAGGTCAAGAGACTAGTTCTCAAGCTATGAGACTGAAATTCCATAGCTCCCAAAATTCCAGCTAAGATGACCAAAACCATGCCTGCCATAGAAGCTCCATTGAGGCCTAGATATTCCAGCGGGTCAATGGCTTCTGCCAGGCCGGGAACCGTCTCAGGCGTGGCATCCAAGCCGACAGATAAATACTGTCGGCCCTCTAGCCAGGATACGGCAGGCACCAATAGCAGCATGAAGGCCATACTCACTTTGAAAGCCTTGGTTGAGCTAATTTTCAACCATTCTGAATGCAATAAAGACATCGTTTCTTTCATCTTAAAACTCCTCTGTCAAATCAAAGAAGAGATCTTCTAGACTGTCTGAATCTTGCAGCACCTCTTCCAATTGTCCCTGCTCAATAATTCGCCCATGATGAATCAAGACTACATCATCTGTCACCATTTGCACCTCTGATAGGATATGAGAAGATAGAAGTACCGTTTTCCCTAAATCAGCCTGCTGACGGATGAACTTTCTAAACCACTTAATCCCACTTGGATCCAGTCCATTGGTCGGCTCATCTAATATAAGAAACTGAGGATCACCCAGCAAAGCCGCAGCCAAACCCAAGCGTTGACCTTCCCCCAGAGACAGGCTTGACAAAAGGTCCTTCCTCTTATGAGTAATTCCAGTCATCTCCAAAACCTCATCGATTCGAGACTTGGAAATAGCATTACTCGCCGCAATAATCCTCAAGTGGTCATAGACCTTTCGATTTGGCAGACCGCCAATGCCGTCAAAGGCTGCACCTACCGTTCTGAGCGGATAGGTCATTGACTGATAGGTTTGCCCATCAAAAGTCGCAGTCCCAGACGTCGCCCGATCTAATCCCAAGAGAATCCTCAAGGTCGAACTTTTCCCTGCGCCATTTGGGCCCAAAAAAGCTGTAATCCGACCGCTTTTAGCTGTAAAAGAAATATCTTTTAAAACCTGCTTGCTGCCATGCTTTTTGCAGACTCCTTCTATTTTCACCATATGTTCCATACTGAACTCCTTTTGATTTTTCTTTAGTATACAGGGGCAAGTTCAGAGAAAGTTCAGACAATGAAAAAACTTGCCTTACGACAAGTTTCTTTTCTCATTTTTCAACCGCATCCCAGAGCTGGCGGATGCTTTTTTTCTGCACGGGGTCGACAAAGTGTGGAGCGATTTCCACCAGAGATTGCAAGACAAAAGCTCGCTCAGCCACATAAGGATGAGGAACAATCAAATCTGGACTGTATAACTCTTCTTGTCCTATGTAAAGAATATCTAGGTCAATCACACGCGGTCCCCATTTGATCTCCCGCACGCGCCCTAGATCCGCTTCAATAGCCAAGAGCGTCTGCATTAACTCCTCAGGATTGAGCCAGGTTTCAACTTCAACAACTTGATTGAGAAACGGATCCTGCTCAACGCCACCCCAAGGCTCTGTCTGGATACGGCTTGATGCCTGCAAAACTCTTATATTTTGCTCTGCTATTTTTTCCAAAGCCGCATCTAGATTTGCAGCTAGGCTGCCCTGATTGCTGCCCAGAGCGATAAAGGCCTTCCGCTTTTGACGCACTAGCTTGACTGAGCAAGTCTCTAAAGGCAGTGGCACCGGTGCCCAAGGCTTCTTGACCTCCAAGCTGACCTTCTGCACCAAAGGATGAGTCAGAAAAATCCGATCAATCAGCTTGTAAGCCAGCGTCTCAATCAAGTCTTCCTTGCTCTCCTGACACCAGTGGGTCAGATCCTGAGCCAATTCTCCATAGTGGATAGAAGCTGTCAGGTCGCCTGTTTTAGCCGCCCGAGTCATATCATAGTCCAAAATCAGATCCAGCACAAAACGCTGGCCTAACTCCTTCTCTGCTCCAAACAGACCGTGATAAGCATACACTTCCAAATCCTTAATGCGCAGCTGATCCATTTTCTTATCCTTTCTGATTCAAGTTTCTGCATTTCATCCTCAATAAAACTATCTAGCCGTTTCTGACATGCTTCACCACTGATAAGATCAATGTCCCATCAGCTTATAAGCTTCATTTTTCAGATCCTTGTCCGTCGCTAAAACGCCACGCGCTGCTGTAGTAACCGTTGCAGTGCCAGGCTTTCTGACTCCTCGCATATTCATGCACATATGCTCAGCTTCCACCCAGACCAGGGCCCCTTGAGCACCCAGATAGTCCATCAAGGCCTCGGCAATCTCCACGGTCAATCGCTCTTGAATCTGCGGTTTCTTAGCATAGACTTCTACCGTTCGAGCCAGCTTGGACAGGCCTGCTACCCGCCCATTAGGCACATAGGCGATGTGAACCTTGCCGTAAAATGGCAGGAAGTGGTGCTCACACATGGAATGAAAGAAAATATCCTTTTCCACTACCATATTATTGTCAATAATTTCAAAAGACTTGGATAGATGCTCCTCAGCCGTCTCGCCCAGCCCAGCAAAAATTTCCTGATACATCTTGGCAATGCGCTGGGGCGTCTCCTGCAAGCCTTCGCGGCTTCCGTCTTCGCCAATCGCCTCAATAATCTGGGCAACAGCTGCTTCAATTTTCTTCGTGTCCATATTCACTCCTAGATTCTTTTTCTTTGTCAATGATATAGGCCCTAACCTGAGCCAAAAAATAAAGGGAGCCCGTAATCAACAAGAGCTCATCGTCCCTATGCTCAGCTTTCAAATAAGCCTCTAAAAATCCCTGCCAATCAGCATAGTCCAAGCCCTGCTCACAGGCCAGCTCCTCCATTTTTTCTTTGGAAAAGCTCCGTAGATCCGCAAAACTGGTCAAAATCAGTTGACTCTTGGGCACCTGCTTGAGCTGACCCACCATTTCCTCCAGAGACTTGGTCTGGATACAGCTGAAAAGGATTTTCTTATCCAAGTCTGGATAATGCTGGCTCAAGGTCCTCGTCAACCTCTCCATGGCATGTGGATTATGGGCGCCATCAAGCAAAATACGAGGCTGGTACGAAATCTGCTCCATCCGACCCGGCCAGCTTGTCGCCACTAAAGCCGCGCCAACTTGCTCTTTTGTTAACAGTGGCAACTGCTTGAGCTGGCAATAGAGGTCACAGAGCTGAATCGCCAAACCAGCGTTGTCTACCTGATGCTGCCCCAACAGAGGCGTCTGGTAAGGCTCCGCCTCCCGATAGGCATTGGAAAAGCTAAAATGTTCTCCTGAGTCAGTCCCGCCTAAGCTCTGCACTTGATAAGACTGCCCATAAACATAGTGGGGGGCTTGCATTTGATGAGCCTTGTCCTCGATAACCGCTAGAGCTTCTGGCTCAATCCGTCCAGTCACCAAGGGCACATTTGGCTTGATAATCCCCGCCTTCTGCTCGGCAATCGCTGCCAGAGAATGCCCCAGTAGAGCTACGTGATCTAGGCCAATAGTCGTAATGGCTGTCAGATCAGGTCGGCATACATTGGTACTGTCTAAGAGGCCGCCCATGCCAACCTCCATAATGGCCACATCAACCTCTTCCTGAGCCAAATAATCATAGGCCAAAGCCGTCATGATCTCAAACTCAGTCACTCCCTGCAAAATCTCATCGTTCGCTTGCTCCTCAAAGAGAGCTCGATAAGTCTCTAAAAGGCGCTCTAAATCTTGATTGGGAATAGGTCGACCGTTGATGGCGATTTGTTCATTGTAACTGATCAAATAGGGGGAGGTAAAGGTTCCTACACGCAGACCCCGCATTTCCAAGAGTTGACGCAGGTGGGCAATGGTTGAGCCCTTCCCGTTGGTCCCCCCTATATGAATCACTGACAGCTGCAAATGAGGATTTCCCCGCAGCGCCAGCATCCGCTCCATCCGCTCCAGACCAAAATTAGGACTATCCGTCCGATAGGCTTCCAGCCAGCTTAAATCTGGCAATTTTTCTTTTGTCATAGTCACTTATACTGCCGTAAATTTAGATCTTCCATTTTCTGAGCCAGTCGAATAGCATCGCCAATCTCGGCTGCCATCCGGTGGGCTCCCACATCATGCACTCGGACAGCCTCGACACCCTGACTAGCTGCAATGCTGGTCAAATGAGCTGAAGCCAGGTCTCTGTTTTGAAAACCAGCGGCCGTCTCTGGGTCAGTCTCAAAACCATTTTCCTCCAAGATATTGACCAAAAATCGCTTGCGAGAGACACCCAGAAAAATAGGAAAGCCAGCCTGATGAATGCTCCCTAATTCCTGTAAGAGCAAGAGATTTTCCCGTTTGGTCAAGCCAAAACCAATCCCTGGATCCAGCATGATTTGCTCACGGTCCAGGCCAGCTTTCTCAGCTCTTGCCAGTGTCTTTTCAAAAAATGCCCACATGAGTGCCTGAATATCCAGCTGTTCAAAATCCGCTAATTCAGACTCGGTAAAAGCTGGCTCAAAGCCGAAAGTCGGAAAGATTTTCGAACTGGCATGTTGGGGTCGAGCCATGACTGGATTGAACATGGCGATAACTGGCGCTCCATTCTGAGCAGCCACAGTTGCCATTCGCTCATCACCCAAGAGTCCTGTGATGTCATTGATGATATTAGCTCCAGCGGCCAAAGCTGCTTCTGCAACTGACGCCTTCCAAGTATCCACAGAAATGAGAATATCAGTCTCCCGACGAAGAGCCTCAATCACCGGCACCACACGCCCTATCTCTGCCTCAATATCCACAAAATGGCTACCCGGACGAGTTGACTCGCCACCAATGTCTAACAAATGAGCTCCCTGAGCTATCATCTTGCGCGCCTGTTCCAGAGCCTTTTCCACCGTATCATATCTGCCCCCATCCGAAAAGGAATCTGGGGTAACATTGAGGATCCCACAAAGAGCTGTCTTGCCCTCTGGAGCAAGTTGTCTTAGATTCATCGTATTTCCTTTCCTCTTGCTACTTCTGCCTTTCAACAAAAAAGGCACACCCATCTAGTGTACCGCAAAGCCAACAGCAGATGCAGCATCCAGTCCTATGAACTGCACTCGACTTCACAAGAAGACCTCATCTGCCCCTTGTTTCATTTACCATTTTACCACAATTCCCCTATTTAAGAAAACACTTTTTACAAACAGAAAGGCAAAAGGAGAATCAGAAGTAAATTCCGAAGAAGATGAGCCAGTAAGGACAATTCCAGAGATCCAACCCAAGCTTTTAAGAGCCGGACAAAAGCCATGCCTAAGCTTAGATAAATTAGAAAACAAGATGATTCTCCGGGATTTCTCAGGAAAGCAAAGAGAGCAATTCCCAAGGCAATACACCAACTCTTTCTATATTTCATCTGTCTGTTTTGCTTAGCCTGTGATGACATACCAAATAAATCCATGCCAAGCAATAGCAAGGAGGAGGCGGAAAAACTGTTTGAGATAAGCTGCTGCAAAGGCGTTAGCTCCGAACTCGAATGCCCACAAAGGAGAACGAGACTCGCTGCGTTGCTTGCAATCATTAAAAAATAAAGGCAACGTAAGTGCTGAAACCGCTTGGAAGCACGTAGCTCTATCTTAAAATCCCGCCACTCACGAGAAAAATAAGAGGCATACCCTAAAAGAATGAACAAAAACAGAGAGATAAAAAGCAAGTTAGGCCTCGATAACACGAAATGATTGGTCATCGGATGAACCAAAAGCAGCAAGACTGATTGCATTAGCATAGCTACTAATAAGATTTGGATAGATTTTTGAAATGTGAGCCTCATTTTTTACTCCTTAAAGCTAAGATACAATTCTCATTATAGAACAAAAGATTCGCTTTGCTAGCTCCATGTCCTCAAAAGTCACTTTTTATCCCTGAAATGTCAAAAAAGAGGTCAATCTGACCTCTTCATCCATGAATGATATCTAGTTAACTTTGTGAAATAATCATCACCAAAATAGCAATGGCATTCCGTAACATATGGGCTAAAATTCCCATTTCCAAACGCTTAGTCTGGTGAACCACCAAAGCTAGAACACCCCCCATACCAGCATAAAGGACAAAACTACCGATGTTGGTCGGACCGTGGAAAAAACCAAAAAGGATAGAACCAACTATCAGACCAATCAACTCATGCTTTGGAAACAGCTTTTGGGGAATCAAACCACGGAAAATAATCTCTTCCAAAATTGGCGCTGAAAAAACAGCTCCCACAATAAGCAAAACAACGGGCGTACTCTGAAACAAGTTTTGCAAAGCAGTTTGATTGGCTGTCGTTCCTGAAAGTTGGCCCTCTAGAACCATAATAATCGCAGCAAAAATACTAACTCCGAAAGTTATCAGATAGGATAATACTAGCCAGATCACTGATTTTAAATTAAAAAAACTAAAATCAAGGGTCAGTAAGCCTTCTTTTTTAGCCATTCGCAGGGCATAAAAAATGATCACAAAATAAATCATCAGAACAAGTAAAGTGTTTCCCAGTGAGAAACTTTGATCTCGACCTTTGTAAAACTGGATCAGTACAAAAGGAACTTGAGTCTGTACGGCTAAAAACAAAGCCAGTAAACTATATTCTACTTTTTGCAAAAAAATTTTCATTTCTTCCTCCTTTTACTTAGTATATCGAATTTTTCCCTTCCTGTACAGCTAAGAGCCATATAAAATCAAAAAATGTGCCATCTGCTCACTAGGAAGCTCCCTCCCTAAGCTTTTGATTCAATCTGGCAGCAAAATAGAGCGCTAAAATTTCAATTTTTATTATACCTTCACCAATGCAGTGCACCTAGCAAAAAAGGAAGAGAATACAAGATTCTCTTCCTGATAGACTTTTATATTGTAAACTCAAGCAAGTTTTTATGATTCTACGCTTGTTTCAACTTCTTCAGTCTCTACTGTTTCCACAACTTCATCAATGATTTCAACTTCATTGATTGCTTGTGGTTCCAAGTTACGGTAACGAGCCATACCAGTACCGGCTGGGATAATCTTACCAATGATAACATTTTCCTTGAGTCCGAGCAGGTGATCCTTCTTACCACGGATAGCTGCATCTGTCAGGACACGAGTTGTTTCCTGGAAGGAAGCTGCAGACAGGAAGCTGTTAGTTTCAAGGGAAGCTTTGGTGATTCCCATGAGGACTGGACGAGCTGTCGCAGGCACACCGCCTGAGATAACCACATCACGGTTAGCATCTGTAAAGTCAGTGATATCCATAAGAGTTCCCATGAGGAGATCTGTATCACCTGGATCCATGACGCGTACTTTACGAATCATTTGACGAACCATTACCTCAATGTGTTTGTCGCCGATTTCTACCCCTTGGCTACGGTAAACCTTTTGTACCTCAGCAAGCAGGTAAGTTTCAACAGACAAGACATCACGGACAGCCAGTAAGTGCTTAGGCTGAATAGAACCTTCGGTCAAGGCAGCACCACGGGAAACTTGGTCGCCCACTTCTACCTTCATGCGGGCTGTGAATGGCACCACGTATTCACCTTCGCCAGTTGCACCTGTAACAAAGACTTTCTTAGTACGAGTAGATGCATCTTCTTCGATGGCAGTAACTTCACCCTTGACTTCAGTGATGACCGCTTCCCCTTTCGGATTGCGGGCTTCAAAGATTTCTTGGACACGAGGAAGACCTTGTGTGATATCGGTATTAGAGGCAACCCCACCCGTGTGGAAGGTACGCATGGTCAGCTGTGTACCAGGTTCCCCGATAGATTGGGCAGCGATGGTTCCGACTGCTTCACCAACTTCAACCGCATCGCCAGTCGCCAAGTTGATACCGTAACAGTGACGGCAGACACCATGACGAGTGTTACATGTAAAGACAGAGCGGATTGTCACTTCTTCCACACCAGCATTGACAATCTCACGCGCCTTGTCTTCGGTGATCAATTCATTTGGACCGATGATAACTGCGCCAGTTTCTGGATGTTTAACCGTCTTCTTAGTGTAACGACCATTGAGACGCTCTTCCAGAGACTCGATCATTTCCTTGCCTTCGGTGATAGAAGTGATGAGCAAGCCGCGGTCTGTACCACAGTCATCTTCACGAATAATCACATCTTGAGCAACGTCAACTAGACGACGAGTCAAGTAACCTGAGTCGGCTGTCTTGAGGGCCGTATCGGTCATACCCTTACGAGCACCGTGAGTAGAGAAGAACATTTCCAACACAGACAAACCTTCGCGGAAGTTTGAAAGGATTGGCAACTCCATGATACGCCCGTTCGGAGCCGCCATCAGACCACGCATACCGGCAAGCTGTGAGAAGTTCGAGATATTACCACGGGCTCCAGAGTCCATCATCATAACGATTGGATTCTTCGGATCTTGGTTGGCAACCAAGCGTTTCTCCAGTTTTTCACGGGCAGCACGCCATTCAGCTGTAACAGCATTGTAGCGTTCGTCGTCAGTAATCATACCACGACGGAATTGCTTGGTGATTTGTTCTACACGCTTGTGAGATTCTTCAATAATCTCTGCCTTGTCTTCCACGACTGGAATGTCAGCAATACCTACTGTCAAACCAGCCAGCGTAGAATGGTGGTAACCTAGGTCTTTCAAGCGGTCCAGCAGGGCAGATGTTTCTGTCGTGCGGAAGCGTTTGAAGATTTCAGCGATGATATTTCCTAGATTTTTCTTCTTGAACGGAATATTCAACTCTAGGGTTTCAATGGCAGACTTGATGTCTTTACCAGGCTCCAAGAAGTATTTAGCTGGCACTCCTTCGGTCAAGTTAGCATTCGTTGGCTCTTGCAGGTAAGGCAGCTCTTCTGGCATGATATCGTTGAAGAGAATCTTACCTACTGTGGTCATGAGGATCTTGTGTTTTTGATCTTCTGTCCAAGGTTTGTTGAGGCTATCTGTCGCGATACCCACACGAGTGTGCAAGTGGACATAGCCATTACGCAAGGCCATCACGGCTTCATCACGGTCTTTAAAGACCATGCCTTCACCTTCACGACCTGCTTCTTCCATGGTCAGGTAGTAGTTACCCAAGACCATATCCTGAGATGGTGTTACAACCGGTTTTCCGTCTTTCGGATTCAAGATGTGCTCAGCAGCCAGCATGAGGATACGAGCTTCAGCCTGCGCTTCTTCAGACAATGGAACGTGAATGGCCATTTGGTCACCGTCAAAGTCGGCATTGTAGGCTTCACAGACCAGCGGATGCAAACGAAGAGCCTTACCATCGATTAGAACTGGCTCAAAGGCTTGGATCCCCAAACGGTGAAGGGTCGGTGCGCGGTTAAGGAGCACTGGGTGTTCTTTGATAACATCTTCCAAGACATCCCAGATGCGCTCATCGCCACGCTCTACCATGCGCTTAGCAGCTTTCACATTCTGAGCATAGTCACGGGCAACAATTTCCCGCATCACAAACGGCTTGAAGAGCTCGATCGCCATTTCACGTGGCACACCACATTGATACATCTTCAATGTCGGACCAACGGCGATAACGGAACGTCCTGAGAAGTCAACCCGTTTCCCCAGCAAGTTTTGACGGAAACGTCCTTGTTTCCCTTTGAGCATGTGACTCAAAGACTTAAGTGGACGGCTACCTGGACCTGTGATCGGACGACCACGACGACCATTGTCAATCAAAGCATCAACTGCTTCTTGCAGCATCCGCTTCTCATTTTGAACGATGATACCTGGTGCATTCAACTCGAGCAAACGAGCCAAACGGTTGTTCCGGTTGATAACGCGGCGGTAGAGGTCATTCAAGTCAGATGAGGCAAAGCGGCCACCATCCAATTGAAGCATTGGACGTAGATCTGGTGGAATGACTGGCAGGATGTTGAGAATCATCCATTCTGGCTTATTGCCAGAACGATAGAAGGCATCCAAAACGTCCAAACGACGAATGGCCTTGATTCGTTTTTGACCAGAAGCTGTTTTCAATTCTTCTTTAAGAGCCGCAATTTCTGTTTCCAAATCCACTTGTTTCAGCAAGTCTTGGATCGCTTCTGCTCCCATCTTGGCAACGAATGAACCTGCACCATATTCACGGAGGCGCTCACGATACTCGCGCTCAGTCATGATAGACTTGTGCTCCAGTGGTGTTTCCTTAGGATCAATCACCACATAAGCCGCAAAATAAATGACTTCTTCTAGGGCGCGCGGACTCATATCTAGAGTCAAGCCCATACGGCTTGGGATTCCCTTGAAATACCAAATGTGAGAAACCGGTGCTTTAAGCTCGATGTGCCCCATACGCTCACGACGAACCTTAGTCCGTGTTACTTCAACACCACAGCGGTCACAAATAATCCCTTTGTAACGAATTCGTTTGTATTTACCGCAGGCACACTCCCAATCCTTGGTTGGCCCGAAGATCACCTCGTCAAAGAGGCCTTCACGTTCTGGCTTCAAGGTCCGGTAATTGATTGTCTCAGGCTTCTTCACTTCTCCGTAAGACCATGAACGGACCTTACTTGGAGAAGCTAGGGTGATTTGCATACTTTTAAATCGATTTACATCAACCACTATTTCTTACCTTTCTTATTTATCTAATCAGCGACGAATTATTTTTCTTCATTTCCTTCAGCATCAAAAGCTGCTTTAGCTTCTTGAGCCTGTTTTTGACGTGCTTTTTCCAGATCGTCCACATGGATCACATCTTCATCCATGTCTTCATCCAAGTCACGCAATTCTACTTCTTGGTCATCTTCGTCAAGGACACGCATGTCAAGACCAAGAGATTGCAATTCTTTGACAAGAACTCGGAAGGATTCTGGAACACCTGGTTTTGGAATTGGTTTTCCTTTTGTAATAGCTTCATAAGCTTTCAAACGTCCGTTGATATCGTCAGACTTGTAAGTCAAGATTTCTTGAAGTACGTTTGACGCACCGTAAGCCTCTAGGGCCCAAACTTCCATTTCCCCGAAACGTTGTCCACCAAACTGAGCTTTACCTCCGAGTGGCTGTTGGGTAACGGTTGAGTATGGACCAACTGAACGGGCATGGAGCTTATCGTCAACCATGTGGTGGAGCTTGATCATGTACATGACACCGACAGAAACGCGGTTATCAAATGGCTCACCAGTACGTCCATCATAAAGAATCGTCTTAGCATCGCTATCCATACCAGCTTCACGAACTGTAGACCAGAGATCTTCTGAGCTTGCTCCGTCAAAGACTGGTGTCGCAATGTGGATGCCCAAATTACGAGCTGCCATACCAAGGTGGAGTTCCATAACCTGACCGATATTCATACGTGATGGCACCCCAAGTGGGTTCAACATGATATCGACTGGAGTTCCGTCTGGAAGGTAAGGCATGTCTTCTACAGGAACGATACGAGAGACAACCCCTTTGTTTCCGTGACGTCCGGCCATCTTATCTCCGACCTTGATCTTACGTTTTTGAGCGATGTAGACACGCACCAACATGTTAACACCTGATTGTAGCTCATCACCGTTAGCACGGGTAAAGATCTTGACATCACGAACAACACCATCGGCACCGTGTGGTACACGAAGAGAAGTGTCACGTACTTCACGAGACTTATCACCAAAGATAGCGTGCAAGAGACGTTCTTCAGCTGAAAGGTCTTTCTCACCCTTAGGTGTTACTTTACCGACAAGGATGTCGCCTTCCTTAACTTCCGCACCGATACGGATAATACCCATTTCGTCAAGGTCTTTAAGGGCATCTTCACCAACGTTTGGAATTTCACGAGTAATTTCTTCAGGCCCAAGCTTTGTATCGCGGGTTTCTGATTCGTATTCTTCCAAGTGAACAGATGTATAGACATCGTCTTTAACCAAGCGCTCACTCATGATAACGGCATCCTCGAAGTTGTAACCTTCCCATGTCATGTAGGCAACGATTGGGTTTTGTCCCAGGGCCATTTCTCCATTTTCCATAGAAGGTCCGTCAGCGATAAAGTCGCCTTTTTCAACGACATCGCCAACTTTTACAAGGGTGCGTTGGTTGTAGGCAGTTCCTGAGTTTGAACGGCGGAATTTTTGGATGTGGTACACATCTAGTGAACCGTCTTCGCGACGAACTTCTACCTTATCCGCATCCGCATAGGTAACCTTACCATCATACTGAGCGATAACTGCTGCACCAGAATCGTGGGCAGCTTGGTATTCCATACCAGTACCGACATAAGGCGCTTTTGGATCGATCAAAGGCACAGCCTGACGTTGCATGTTGGCACCCATGAGGGCACGGTTGGAGTCGTCATTTTCCAAGAAAGGAATACATGCTGTCGCTACGGCAACTACCTGCTTAGGCGATACATCCATGTAGTCTACTTGGTCTGATGGGAATTCTTGGTTATTACCTTGGTGGCGTCCCATAACGATAGGCTCTGCAAAGCCACCTTTTTCATTCAGCTTAGAGTTGGCCTGCGCTACGATAAATTCATCTTCTTCATCAGCGGTCAGCCAAACGATTTCGTTGGTTACTACGCCAGCTTCACGGTCTACCTTACGGTAAGGAGTCTGAATAAATCCGTATTTGTTAAGGTGCCCATAAGAAGACAAGTTATTGATCAAACCGATGTTTGGTCCTTCAGGTGTTTCGATTGGACACATACGGCCGTAGTGAGTATAGTGCACGTCCCGCACTTCATAACCAGCACGGTCACGTGTCAAACCACCAGGTCCTAAGGCAGACAGACGGCGCTTGTGAGAAAGCTCAGACAGCGGATTGTGTTGGTCCATGAACTGTGACAATTGTGAAGAACCAAAGAATTCTTTAATAGCTGCAGTTACTGGACGGATGTTAATGATTTGTTGCGGTGTGAGAACTTCATTATCCTGAACAGACATCCGTTCACGAACATTACGCTCCATCCGAGAAAGTCCGAGACGAACTTGGTTAGCCAAAAGCTCACCAACTGCACGAATACGACGGTTCCCCAAGTGGTCAATATCGTCCACGCGACCAATGCCTTCAGCCAAGTTGAGGAAGTAGCTCATCTCAGCCAAAATGTCAGCTGGTGTCACAATCCGAACCTTATCAGACGGATTTGCATTACCAATGATGGTCACAACGCGGTCTGGATCAGTTGGTGCCACAACCTTGAACTTCTGCAATTCTACAGGGTCTGTCAAAACAGCTGAGTCGTTTGGAATATAAGTGATTTTGTTCAAGCCATTGTCCAGTTGCTCTGCAATGCTGTCAATGACGCTGCGAGTCATAACTGTACCAGCTTCAACCAAAATTTCTCCTGTTTCGGCATCTACCAATGGCTCTGCAATGGTTTGGTTCAGCAAGCGTGTCTTGACGCTGAGTTTCTTATTGATCTTGTAACGACCAACTGCTGCCAAGTCATAACGATGCGGATCAAAGAAACGCGCCTCAAGGAGAGAGCGAGAGCTTTCAGCCGTCTTAGGCTCACCTGGACGAAGACGCTCATAGATTTCTTTCAAGGCTTCATCTGTACGAGAGTCCATTGGATTCTTGTGAATATCTTTTTCAATGGTGTTGCGCACCAAGTCACTGTCACCAAAGATGTCCAAGATCTCATCATCACCTGAGAAACCAAGCGCACGCACCAAAGTAGTAAATGGAATTTTACGAGTCCGGTCAATACGAGTATAGGCGATATCTTTTGAGTCTGTTTCTAGCTCCAACCAAGCTCCGCGGTTAGGGATAATCGTTGAACCGTAGCCAACTTTACCGTTTTTATCAACTTTATCGTTGAAGTAAACCCCTGGCGAACGCACCAACTGAGACACGATAATCCGCTCACCACCGTTGATGATGAAGGTTCCCATTTCAGTCATGATTGGGAAGTCACCAAAGAAGACTTCCTGCGTCTTGATTTCACCAGTTTCCTTGTTAATCAGACGGAAAGTCACAAAGATTGGCGCTGAATAGCTAGCATCGTGGATACGAGCTTCTTCCAGCGTATATTTAGGCTCACGGATTTCATAGCCGACAAATTCCAGTTCCATGGTGTCGGTAAAGTTTGAAATAGGAAGCACATCCTCGAAGACTTCTTTCAAACCATGGTCCAAGAAATCTTTAAACGAGTCTGTTTGAATTTCAATCAAGTTTGGTAAATCAAGAACTTCTTTAATTCTTGAAAAACTACGACGGGTCCGATGTTTCCCGTATTGAACGTCATGTCCTGCCAAGTTTCTAACTCCTTTTTTATAAAGTACAGAGGGAGGGAATCGGAGAGAATTGAGATTTACTGATTATTGAAATACTAACCATTTGCCTCTCATATCGTACTCTTCTTCACTCTTACCAAAGGGAGACCCCTTCTACGCCATTGACTCTCGTCAAAACAGCTACAATCAGTCCTTTTTGCCAAGTTTTTAGAATCTTTAAATTTGCGTTACAAATCCTAGAATTCTGAAAAATAGACACAAAAAGAGCAGCTAAATCTGACTTATAAAAAGTTTGATTTAACTGCTGCAAGCTTTAATCGGACAATATTTCAATTAAAGCACACGACAAATTATTGATACTATTATACCGTATTTATCTAGAAATTGCAAGGCTTTCCTCTTCTTTCTGAAAAGTTGAAAAGCCGTTTTTGATGTCCTAGTTTCCCTGCCGGTTACTGCTGGAATTAGTCCCATTATTGGAATTCGGATTAGAGCTAAAGTTAGAACCAGAATTAGAGGTATAACCACCCAAAATTGCTCCCCAAGCTTTCTGATAATCCGCATCTGATGCGCCGATACCAAAGCGATAGCTCGTCGTTGGAGCGCCATTCTTAGCCCAGTAGCTAGGAACAGTTGGACCGCTTAGATTGATGGAGCGACCGTTGATTGTGACGGTTCCTGGTCTTTCTCCAGTAGATTTGAGAACATCAGACTTGATGACGCTCGAATCAAGATTGAACTTCTCTCCGATTCCCCAGGCACTTGGATCCGCCTCATAAATGGCATTGGCTAGATAGGCCATATAGGCCGCATTATTATTGTAGCCTGTCAGGGCAGCCATAGAAGTATTGTCGTCATGACCAATCCAGCCTCCAAGGGTCATCCGAGGAGTGGAAAGCATGAGCCACATATCACCATTGCTGTTAGTTGTACCTGTCTTACCAATCCAGTCTGCGCCTGCCAAGGTACCATTGACTTGACTAATCCTTGATTTAAAGGTCGTAGTTACACCAGAGTTGAGCACGCCTCGCATCAAGCTTTGCATAATCGTTGCAGTAGCAGGCGAATAAACCTGAACTGGTTTTGCCTTATGCTCGTAAACCACCTTGCCGTCAGGAGCCGTGATCTTATCAATCATATACTTTTCTTGATAAGAACCGTTATTCGCCAAGGTCTGGAAACCGTTGGTGTGCTGGGCAACCGAAACCTCGATCCCCCCACCCATTGGTAGACTTTCAATGTCATAGTTGTCGATATGATAGCCCATTTTTTCCATATAGCCTCGGACATTCACACCCTTCTCACGAAGTGCACGATAGGTCCAATAAGCTGGAATATTCCAAGAAGTATTGAGGGCTTCCTGCAGATCCATCATGCCTGTCCCGCGACTGTCCACGTGCATAATCGGCTCACCGCTAGAGAAGTTCGTCGGATAATTGGAAAGGACACTTGCACTTCCCATCAGCCCTTGGTCAATAGCAATCCCATAAGCTAAAATCGGCTTGATAGTCGAACCAGGAGATCTTTCCGTATCAAAAGCATGGTTGTTTTGATTAGAGCTATAGTCTCTACCACCGACAAAACCAATAATGGCTCCTGTTTTATTGTCCTGAAGAACATTTCCAACCTCGACCATTCCTGTCCCATCATCCAAGAGACTACCATAATTGGCAACTGCGTTCTGCATCGCCTGATGAATCGAATGATTGATGGTTGTTGTGACCGTATAGCCACCCTCGCTCAGCTCTTTTCGAGCCAACTCTTGATAAGCTTCAACTGTTGCATTATTTTTTAATTCTTGCTGGGATACATTGTCCCGCTGAATCAAATACTGATACATGGCCGTCTGTGCTTCTGAAAAGGCTGTATGGTAGAGGTAACTATGCGAGCTCTTTTGAAGGCTCTCAGTCTGTTTAAAATCTTGCGTCAGATCATAGTCTTTGTACTGCTGATAGTCTGCCTCACTCAGTCGACCTGTACGGTACATATTATACAAAACATTCCGAGCCCGCTCTAGACCTAAAGCCATATCATCTGGACTTTTCATACTGCCATCAGAGGCATAGGGTGAATAAACAATCGGACTCTGAGGCAATCCTGCAATAAACGCAGCCTGCGGAATGGTCAAATCCTTGGCTGATACACCAAAAATCCCTTGAGCTGCTTCTTCCACTCCAGCAATATTTTGTCCCTTATTATTCCGACCAAAAGGTGCCACATTCAAATAAGCAGTCAGAATGTCATCCTTGGACATATAGCGTTCCAGAGCCAAAGCATCAACAATCTCGACCGCCTTCCGCTTGAAAGTCGGAGCATCTCCCACGACCTGCTGCTTGATCAACTGCTGAGTTAAGGTCGAGCCCCCGCTGGATGAACCAACTCCAACTACAGAACCCAAGGTTGCCCGCAGAACCGCCTTGGGCACAACACCATTGTGAGTTTCAAAGTTTTCATCTTCCGTCGCAATGATAGCATTTTTGACATTATCAGAAATCGCATCGCTGGCAACTGGGATCCGCAACAAATCATTATCGATTTCAGAAATCAACTCTCCGTTAGCATAGGTCAGCTTCGAAATCCCAGAAATCTTATTGACCTGACTTACCAACTCCTCCTGCTTAGGCACGGAGACATCACTAAAAAGGCTGGCGGCATAGCCCAATCCGAGTCCAGCCCCCAATACTATTCCAAAAAAGATAAATACAAAAGCGACATTTAAGAGTAGTTTTACTGTTCGAAAAATAACGGAAACAATATCAAGTACCGACCATGTCTCTCCTTTTGGCTTAGACGTCTTAGCAGGTGAGGGCTCCCCCTTACCAAACTGTTTTAACTTTTTTATAAATGGTTTCAACATAGATTCTCCTTATCGACTATTATAGCAAACATCAGCAGATTATATCAAGAAAGAGCTAATTCTAGCGCTTTTACAGGAATTATTTTCTGGCTACTCATTGCTATTTGTCGGGTTTGTGATACAATAGAAAGATAAGACAAAAAATAATTGAGCAAGGGCAACTGTCTTTGCTATCTTAGAAAAGGAGAGACAACTATGCACATTTTTGATGAGCTAAAAGAGCGTGGTTTGATTTTTCAAACTACTGATGAAGAAGCTTTGCGTAAAGCCTTAGAAGAAGGGCAGGTCTCTTATTATACTGGCTATGATCCAACAGCAGACAGTCTGCACTTAGGTCACTTGGTAGCTATTTTGACCAGTCGCCGCTTACAGTTAGCTGGTCACAAACCTTACGCCCTCGTTGGTGGTGCAACAGGTTTGATTGGTGACCCATCCTTTAAAGATGCGGAGCGTAGCCTGCAAACCAAGGAAACCGTTGATGGCTGGGTTCAGTCTATCCAAGGCCAACTGTCACGCTTTCTTGACTTTGAAAATGGCGAAAACAAAGCTGTCATGGTCAACAACTACGATTGGTTTGGCAGCATCAGCTTCATTGACTTCCTCCGTGATGTTGGTAAATACTTCACTGTCAACTACATGATGAGTAAGGAGTCTGTTAAAAAACGGATCGAAACTGGAATTTCTTACACTGAGTTTGCTTACCAAATCATGCAAGGTTACGACTTCTTTGTCCTTAACCAAGACCACAATGTTACCCTGCAAATCGGTGGTTCTGACCAGTGGGGAAATATGACAGCAGGTACCGAATTGCTTCGTCGTAAGGCTGATAAGACTGGCCACGTTATCACCGTTCCCCTTATCACTGATGCGACTGGTAAGAAATTTGGTAAATCTGAAGGAAACGCGGTCTGGCTCAATGCTGACAAGACTTCTCCATACGAAATGTACCAATTCTGGATGAATGTTATGGACGCTGACGCTGTTCGCTTCTTGAAGATCTTTACTTTCTTGTCACTAGACGAGATTGAAGACATCCGTAAACAGTTTGAAGCGGCTCCACACGAACGCTTGGCACAAAAAGTCTTGGCTCGTGAAGTAGTAACACTTGTTCACGGCGAAGAAGCCTACAAAGAAGCCCTTAACATCACTGAGCAACTCTTTGCTGGAAATATCAAAAACCTTTCTGTTAAAGAGCTTAAACAAGGACTTCGTGGCGTGCCAAACTATCAGGTACAAGCCGACGAAAACCACAACATCGTGGAAATCCTCGTAACATCTGGCGTGGTCAACTCAAAACGCCAAGCCCGAGAAGATGTACAAAATGGAGCCATCTATGTCAATGGCGACCGCATCCAAGACCTTGAATATGTCTTGAGTGACGCTGATAAGTTAGAGAACGAACTGACTGTTATCCGTCGTGGAAAGAAAAAATACTTTGTATTGACTTACTAAACTGTTCAACATTTACCTATAAACAAAGGAGTTACCCTCGAGAAAGGTAACTCCTTTTTGCTGTGAATAGTCCCCACCTATCCCTTAATAGACAGGCTACGCAGGACAATGCGTAAGGTTGTTAGATTATGTAGGATAGAGAGATTTGAAGGACTGAGCCAATTAAACAAGCCAAAGCCAATCAAACTACTGTTTACGACGATAGTTTCTTGGATATTCTTCTGAATCAGTTTTTGCAAAGACGATGAAAGAGAGTCTAATTCTTCAAAAAAATCCAAGCGATTATCTAATAATAATATATCGCTCATTTGCTTAGAAATATCTGCACTTTCATTCATCACAACACCAATATCCGCAAGGGTTAGAGCTGCCGAGTCATTCAGGCCGTCTCCGACCATTAAGACAGCATGACCAGATTGCTGTAACTCCTGCACCAATTCAAATTTTCCATCAGGTTTCAAATCTGTATAAACTTGATCAAACGGCAAATCTTTTACAAGTTCTTCCGTTCTAACCAAGGTATCACCTGTTGCTAAAATCAGTTTCTTTCCTTGAGCTTTGAGCTTTTCTAAGGCAACTTTTGCTTCTTTTCTCAAAGGAGTATGGATACAGAACATCCCAATAAGATCATTGCGATAGCCCAAGAACAGTAGATTGTAGTGATTCTTATATTCTTCGATCAGGGCATTTTGTTCAGGACTAATATTGATTTGCTCGTCTTGCATCAGGACAAAATTTCCGATGACAACCGATTCACCATCAATATGGGACTTAATTCCCTTGCTTGCAATATATTGGAGTTTCCCATGCATTTCCTCATGT
>CAUUSJ010000030.1:0-20527 GCA_963547765.1 uncultured Streptococcus sp.
GATACTATATTTAAGCATATAAGTACCTTCTTTCTAAACATAAATGTTTTATTTACAATATCATTATAACGCTTTCATTCCTTTTTTGCAAATATTTTCTTATCTTGCGAGTGAAAATGTCAAAACTTCTTTCACACCTGCTTCCAGCAATAATTCTCGAGCTAATTGCAAGGTTTTTCCAGTCGTATATACATCATCTATCAATAAAATTTTATCTGGCAGACAAATATCTTTTACTAATGTGAAACATTGCTGACTGTTTAAACGTTCTTCGCGATTTTTACTGGATTGGGCAAGCGCATCCTGCTTTTCCAGCAACTGTTTATAAGGCAAGCCAGCTGCTTGCAAGAAGCCTTCCACCTGATTAAAACCTCGACTTTGGTATTTTTCAGGGCTGACTGGAATAGGAACCAGAGTATATTTTTTGAAGTTTCTGAGGCTTTTTTTGAGAACTTCTGCAAAAACAAATCTTAGAAGATAATCCCCTTGAAACTTGTATTTGCTGAAGAAATCCTTCATCAAATCATTATAAAGAAAGCAAGCCTGATGCTGCACTAAATAGCCTTGCGCTTCCCATATTTGACAATCCGAGCAGACTTCTACTTCCACTTCCCCATCCTTCCAGCAATGTGGGCAATGGATAGAGGAAATCGCTTCAAATCCTGCTCGACAATGTTTACAAATTGTATTTTGCTCTTTTTGCAATAAAATCAAGGAAGAAAAAGCCCTATTTTCTTCGACTGCTTGGCTGCATAACAGGCAATTTTTCATAGGCCAGCCTCCTTGTTCATCAGTTTGATTTCACGAATCGCTTTTTCGATTGAACGTGTAGTGCCGTCGTGAAAGAAGAATAAATCTCCCGTTGGCCTCTCCATGCTACGTCCCACTCGACCAGATATTTGCACCAAGGCGCTACGGCTAAAGAGACGATGGTTGGCCTCCAGAACAAAGACATCTACACAGGGAAAGGTCACGCCACGCTCTAAGATGGTAGTTGTGACCAAAATGGTAATTTCTCGCTTGCGAAACTCTTCAACGATTTCTAAACGATTTTCAGTTGTCGAAGCCACAAATCCAACTCTTTCCGCTGGAAAGATCTCTTCCAAAACTTGCGCAAATTCTTGACCTCTTTTGATTTCCGAGGCAAAGATCAGTAAGGGAAAGCCCGTTTTTCTCTGTCTCTCGATATATTTTTTCAGTTTAGGCGGCAATTTCTTTTTCGCTAGATATTTTTGAAAATCTGCCAGCCAAACTTTTTGGGGCACAATCAAAGGATTGCCATGGAAGCGGCGAGGAAGGCTGAGTCGTTTTAATTCTCCTTTTTGGACTTTTTTATCCAACTCATCCGTCGAAGTGGCCGTTAAGAAAATTGTCGTTCCCTCCTCCTTGACCGACTGCTCCACGGCGTGGTAGAGCACAGGATTGTCCACATAAGGAAAAGCATCCACTTCATCCACAATCAGCAAATCAAAGGCTCGATAAAATTTAAGAAGCTGGTGGGTAGTAGCAATAACCAAGGGACTGCGAAAATAGGGCTCGGATTCCCCATGCAAAAGCGAAATCGGGCAGGCAAAATCCAGCTTGAGCCGGCGATAAAGCTCCAAACAGACATCAATCCGAGGGCTGGCTAAGCAAACAGCACCTCCGCGATCAATCACCTCTGCAATCACCTGATAAATCATCTCCGTTTTGCCTGCACCAGTCACCGCATGGACAAGACTATTCTGCTTTTGAGCGACTGACTCTAACAGTCCCTGAGAAACTTTTTCTTGAAAGGTCGTTAATTGTCCCTGCCACTTGAGTACCTGATTTTCTGGAAAGTCTTCCTGCGGAAAGTAATAAAGTTCTTGGTCACTCCGGACTCGCCCCAAAATCACACATTCCCTGCAATAATAGGCATTGACAGGTAGTTTGTAGTTCTCTTTGTCCACTTGAGAGCCACAGCGGCTGCAAAATAACTTTCTCCTTTCCTCTCGCATACTGGGTAACTGCTGAGCCTGCATACGCAGCTCAGGACTGAGCTGATCTTTTGTAAATATCCTACCTAGGCAATCATTTTTTTCTAACATACTTTTTTATTCGTAAAACTTTTGGAAAAATCCATTTTTTTGTGTACAATAAAACTATGGAATATAGAACAATTAGACAAGACGGCCAAGCCCAGGAAGAAATTAAAAAATCTCGTTTCATTTGCCACGCCAAGCGCGTTTACTCAGAAGAGGAAGCCAGGGATTTTATTGCTGCCATCAAAAAAGAGCACTACAAAGCCACTCATAATTGCTCTGCTTTTATTGTCGGAGAGAAAAGTGAGATCAAGCGAACCAGTGATGACGGTGAGCCTAGTGGTACAGCGGGCGTTCCTATGCTCGGCGTCATGGAAAATCACCAGCTAACCAATGTCTGCTTTGTGGTCACGCGCTATTTTGGTGGGATTAAGCTAGGAGCTGGTGGGCTCATTCGGGCTTATGCAGGCAGCGTCGCCTTGGCAATCAAAGAAATTGGTCTCATTGAAATTAAGGAACAGGCCGGCTTGCGTCTTAAAATGTCTTACAGCCAGTACCAAAACTTCGATAACTTTTTAAAAGCTGAAGATCTGATCGAATTCGATACAGAGTTCACAGATCTGGTTGCCACAACCATCTATATCGACAAGCAGGAAAAAGAACCACTAGTTCAGAAATTAGTTGAGTTTTTTAATGGCAAAATCCAAATTGATGATCAAGGTTTGCGCGAGGTTGAAATTCCCTTAACAGTTGAATAATTTAAAAAGCTAGGCTTAGTGATAAAGAATTTTTATCGTGGTCATAGCTTTTTTATATTTTACAAAGTGCCACTTTCAGCTTATACTAGTCTCATTAAAGTATTGAGGTAGGAAAAATGGCAAACATTTATCAAAACATCACAGAATTAGTTGGAAGAACGCCAATTGTTAAACTTAATAATATCGTTCCTGAAGGAGCAGCTGAGGTCTATGTCAAGTTAGAAGCCTTCAACCCTGGCTCTTCTGTAAAAGACCGGATTGCTCTCAGTATGATTGAGGCGGCTGAGCGCGATGGCCTTATCAAGCCTGGCGATACTATCGTTGAAGCAACCAGCGGAAATACTGGTATTGGCCTTTCATGGGTTGGAGCAGCTAAAGGCTACAAGGTTGTCATTGTGATGCCAGAAACTATGAGTGTGGAGCGCCGCAAGATTATCCAAGCTTATGGAGCGGAGCTAGTTTTGACTCCGGGTAGCGAAGGAATGAAAGGGGCTATTGCCAAGGCAGAAGAAATTGCCCAAGAGCGAAATGGCTGGTTGCCACTACAATTTAATAACCCAGCCAATCCAGAGGTTCACGAACGAACAACAGGAGCAGAAATTGTCGCTGCTTTCGGTGAAACTGGACTGGATGCTTTTGTCGGTGGTGTCGGAACTGGTGGGACTATCTCTGGTGTCTCTCATGCTCTTAAAAAAGCGAATCCAAATGTCCAAATCTATGCGGTTGAAGCAGACGAATCTGCTATCCTTTCTGGTGAGAAACCAGGTCCTCACAAAATCCAAGGACTTTCAGCTGGCTTCATTCCAGAGACCTTGGATACAGCATCCTATGATGGTATTGTCCGCGTGACTTCTGATCAAGCGCTAGAGTTAGGACGCCATATTGGTGGTCAGGAAGGTTTCCTAGTCGGAATTTCATCTGCTGCAGCTATTTTTGCAGCCATCGAAGTCGCTAAAAAACTAGGAGCTGGCAAGAAAGTCCTTGCCCTTGCACCTGATAATGGTGAACGTTACCTATCTACCGCTCTCTACGAATTTGACGCTTAATCGTGAAAAGAGTTAACAAAATTCCTACCCGTTTGGGTAGGAATTTTTTACTCTTTTTGTTCTTTCAGAAAAGCTTTGGCTTCCTTTATCCAGATTGGCAATTGCTTACCTAAGGGCGCAAATCCAATTTTACAACGATCGTTTGAAAAGCGATGCCGTCTCGGCAAACGATGTTTTTCTTCCTCTAAAGTCCGCATTGACAGGCTGGCCTTACCAGAAAACTCATCATAATCCACCACCTGCACAAGAACCTGATCACCAATTTTCAAAATATCGTGAATATTGTCAATATAGCCCGTCCGAATCTCAGAAATATGAATGAGCCCGATCAGACCACTTTCTAGTTCGACAAAGGCACCGTAGGGCTGAATTCCAGTAATTTTGCCCTTTAACTTATCTCCGATTTTCATTAGTCTATAACCTCAATCGTCTCAATGACAACATCCTCAAGTGGTTTATCCATTGAAGCTGTTTCAACCGCTGCAATTTTATCCAAAACTTCATAAGATGCCTCATCCACCAGTTGACCAAATACAGTATGTCGGCGGTCCAAATGCGGTGTCCCGCCCTTGCTAGCATAAACTTCAGCGATTGGCTTCGGCCATCCTCCCCGAGTCAGTTCCTTGGTTGAATAAGGAAGACTGCTATTTTGGACAATAAAGAACTGACTGCCATTGGTATTTGGTCCAGCATTCGCCATTGATAGGGCACCACGAATATTGTAAAGTTCTGGTGAAAACTCATCTTCAAAGCGTTCACCGTAGATGGACTCTCCACCCATGCCAGTACCTGTCGGATCGCCCCCCTGAATCATAAAATCTTTGATAACTCGGTGGAAGATTACTCCGTCATAGTAGCCATCCTCTGATAAGGCGATAAAGTTGGCAACTGTTTTGGGCGCTTGGTCTGGGAAGAGTTGAATTTTCAGTTCACCATGATTTGTCTTGATCTTTGCAACTGGGCCTTGAACCTCATCAAGATGGAGCTGTGGGAAGGTCAATTCTTTCTCCACCATGCCCAATTGCTCCAAGGCGTCAAAGATGCCGTCTTCTTCGACCGTTTTTGTGACAAAATCAGCCTTTTTCTGCAATTCCTCATGGGAAACTCCCATAGCAATACTGAGCCCTGCATAGTCAAATAATTCTAAATCATTGAGTCCGTCGCCAAAAACTAAAACATTTTCTGGCTTGAAACCGAGGTGCTCCACGACCTTGGCAACGCCAGATGCCTTTGAAACTTCTTTCGGTACGACATCCGATGAATGCTCATGCCAACGCACCATACGGAGAGATTTGTCCAAATCTTCTGGCAACTGCAAACTGTCACCTACATCCTCAAAAGTCCACATTTGATAGATTTCATGATCTTGGTAAAAATCAGGATTGACAGCCAGATCTGGATAAATGATATCAATTGCTGACGAAATCATCGGATTGCGAACAGACAGAGCCGCTTCGTGACTGCCTACCAAACCGTACTCAATGCCCACTTCCTTGGTCCAGGAAATGTAGGATTCCACGCATTCTTGCGGAATGACCGTTTTCGCAATGACTTCGCCTTTTCGATTTTCAACATAAGCTCCATTCAAGGTAACAAAAAAATCAGGATCCAAGTCACGAATTTCTGGAACAACTCCAAAAATGCCACGACCAGAAGCAATTCCTGTCAAAATTCCCTTTTCTCTCAGCTGCTTAAATACATCTTTGATCGACTCTGGGATGAAGCCCGTTTCCTTGACCCTCAAGGTATCATCGATATCAAAGAAAACAATCTTAATCTTTTTCGCCTTAAATTTTAATTTTGCCTTCATATTTTCCTCTTTCAATTTAATCTTTTCTATTATATCATTAAAAATCGTCTTGCGGAACAAGGTGATGCTGAAAAGCGTAGACGACTGCTTGGGTTCGATCGCTCACTTCCAGCTTAGACAAAATATTGGACACATGCGTCTTGACCGTTTTCAAGGAAATAAAGAGCTCGTCAGCAATCCGCTGGTTTTCATAACCTTTGGCTAAAAGCCCCAAAATATCCCGCTCCCGCGCTGTCAAATCCTCGTGAAGCTCTATATGATTCCGATGGTATTCGACCTTCTTACTGACTTCTGTTTCAATGGCAAATTCACCCTTTGCAACCTTTCTGACGGCATGGAGAATTTCATCCGCACTAGAAGTCTTCAACATATAGCCACGAGCACCCGCATCCAACACCGGATAGATTTTTTCATTGTCTAGATAGGATGTCAAAATCAAAATCTTTGCCTCTGGCCATTCTTTCAAGATAGCCAAGGTAGCATCAATGCCACTCATCTCTGGCATAACAATATCCATCATAATCACATCTGGACGGCTTTCCAAAGCCTTTTCGACACCCTCTCTACCATTGGTAGCCTCTGTCACTTCTTCAATATCGTCCTGTAATTCAAAAAAGCTTTTCAAGCCCAATCTGACCATTTGATGGTCATCCACTAGTAATATTCTCATCCTTTTCCCCTTCTAACAATGGAACACTGATTTCGATAGAAACTCCTTTTTTGGGAGCCGTCAGAATCTTCAAGGTGCCAGCCATATCATGCACTCGATCTTCAATATTTTTCAAACCATAACTCATGTCTGCCAAACTAGCTGGATCAAAACCGATTCCGTCATCAGAAACCTTGAGTTTGAGTCTATTTGGCGTCTGATAGAGATAGATGTCCAGACGACTGGCCTGAGCATGGCGCAAGGTATTATTGATGATTTCTTGGATAATCCTAAAAATATGCTCCTCTATCTGCTTGGGCAGGCCGACCACCTCATGCTTAAACTGGACAGTCAAGTCCGACTTATCTGTCAATTCTTTGATTAAGACATTCATGCCCTCTACCAAGGTCCGATTTTCCAACTCTGTCGGCCGTAAATGTAAGAGCAAGATCCGCAAGTCTTTTTGTGCCGTATCTAGAATGTCTGCAATTCCCTTTAACTGCTGCTGGAGATTGTCTTTATCCAGACGCTCCACGTTTCCAGCGACACCTGAGAGAATCATATTAGCAGCAAATAGCTCCTGACTGACCGTATCATGCAAATCGCGAGCAATCCGCCTGCGTTCTTTTTCAATAATCTTCTCTTCAGCCTGTAAAGCCTGATTCTCAGATTTCTGCAAATTTTCGGTTAGACTATCCAACTTTTCTTTCAAGTGGACGAAAGAATCATCTAATTCTGCCTGCCCGGTTTCTTGTATGCCTCTGCCTTCTAAAATAGCTTTTAAATTCTTTTGAACTTGAGAAAGGGACAGATGCTGAAGGAAGCGCGCAGCAGCGGCCAAGAAAATAGTCAACGCTAAGCCAAGAACCAGAACAAAGAAAGCAAAGGACTGGAGCAAGTCCAGATTATTTAGAAGCTTTTGCCATTCTAAATTAAAAAGATTAAAAATGTAATGAAAGATAATCCCTAAAACAAAGAAGGTATAGAGGAAAATAAGTAAATAACTTGTTTTTTTCACTTTCTAACAACCTCCACATTTCCTAAAAAGCTGACCAAAACAATTTTTACAGTTTTACTGGCTCGCTTATAGTCAGGCGTTGTCAGAGAAATCGTTTCATTGCGCAGCTTGCGTGGCGGATGATTTAAAAAATTCAAGTCTCCGTATAGGGTATTGATCTGAAGCTGAATTTCTACATCCAAAGGAATGACGATCTTGGTATCCCCGAAGCCCTTACGAATCACAATCACATTATCATGATTGACCACAATGACATTCTCTAAATGGATAGTATCCTTCCCCATCATTCTCAAAAGGTTGATATCATGAAACTGGCAGTCATCCTTTGTGAAATGCTGTAAATCTCCCAACCAACGATTTTTTTCAGCTCGAACTTCGGTCGCATCTTCAAAGAAAAGATGAGTCTCCTGATTTTCCTTGTACAGATAAGGATAGGCTACAATCATGCCGTAAATCAAGGCGAAAAGGACAGCAGCTATGACGTAAGGATTGAGCATGACAATGAAAAAGAAGACAATCATGGTCGCGACTAATAGCGAATTGCCTCTCTGCTTGCCGAAATAATAATATAAAAACAAAAGAAAGAGTAGCATGATGAGAACAACACGCGAAAAATCGGCAGCCAGCATGGTGACCAAGGCCATTGATAATAGAATCGCTTCAACAAAGATGAATAATTGAACTTTCCACATAGCTATTCCCTTCCTTACATCTCTATTGTAACAAAATTAAGTAAAAAAACCTCCGTCTGAGGCATGAAATAAAAAGATTATCCTATCTGAACCAGCAGAACTTCTTGGTTCTAGACTTCTTTGTACTTCTCCTCTAAAAATCAAAAAATCGATTTAAATGCTGTTTAACTAAAACAAACACTTAAAACGATTTTTTAGTTTATTTCTATTGTTCAGATAAGCTTAGAAATGGACTTGAGCTTCCAAGCCAAAATGGTCACTAACGACTGGACCACGTTGCCCATCAAAAACAACAGCAGATCTTTCAATATTGAAATCTTTGCTTGTGAAGATATAATCAATTTTTAGAGCGTCTTTGTTTCCTGCCCAGCCAGCAATATCGCCTTCAACCGTTGCTGCACCAATCGTTTGGTCGGCCACCTTATGGCTGTCCTGAAGAGCAAGCGGGCTTTGAAGAATGTGCTGGTAACCCTCGTAATCAACGGGATTGTTAAAATCTCCCATGAGGACAAGAGGAGTCTCAACTTGCAAGAGCTCAGATTCAAACTTAGCCCACTCTCCTTGGAAACCTTTATCCCACCAAGATAAGTGACAAGAAGCAACCGTGATAGGCTGACCATCGAGCTCCGTTTCTGCCAGCAAGACTTTACGCGTATGGTAGTCACTTGGATCATTGACATCAGACACCAAGAGCTCTCTTGCCTTCAGGGGCTTTCTGGACAGAATTGCAACCCCTTCATTATAAATATCAAATCCAATATGGTTATAAGCCCAAGACCAGTAATAGTCCAGACCTGCCTCAGCTAGCTTCTCAACCAGACGTAGGGCATAGTGGTCCTGGTGAATCGGAATGGCGCCATCTACCGCATAATAGAAGGGAGCCTGAACAACCTGTTCAGACTCCACTAATTGATTGACTTCCTGCAGGCAAATGACATCATATTTTTCTTGGAGAATCCGCTCAGCTAGCTGATTTAGCTTGTTTTCTTGCTCTTCTTCCATCCAACTATGAGTATTTAAAGTCAGGAATTTTGCCATGATTTCTCTTTTCTATCTTACAATTCTACTTTAGCCACAACTGTCTTAGGAGCGACTTTACCGAATTTCTCAACTGTTACTGATTTGATTGCTGGAGCATTTGTGAAGACAACGATAGTGGTTGTTTCACGACCCGCTTCTTTAATAGCCGCCAAATCTGCTGTTACCAATAGATCACCTGCAGCAACAGTTTGACCTTCTGCTACATGTACTTCAAAAGGTTTGCCTTCAAGGCTAACAGTATCCAAACCGATATGAACAAGAACTTCAAGACCAGCTTCAGTCAAAAGACCAAGAGCATGTTTTGTAGGGAAGACGCTTGTCACTTTACCAGCTACTGGAGAATAAATCTTGCCATTTGCTGGTTCAACTGCAAATCCGTCACCCATCATTTTTTGTGAGAAAACTGGATCTTTCACATCTTCCAACTTGATGACTTCACCTTCAGCAACTGTTTCAATTGCTTCTGTTACGCCTTTGTAGCTAACTGCTGCAGCTGCAGACTCAGCTTTTTGACTTGGCAAAGTTTCAGGAATCACTTCTCCTGAATCCAATAAGTCTTGGATATCAGATTTAAGAACGTCAGCTTTTGGACCGTAGATTGCTTGAACGCCTTGACCTTTCATAACCAAGCCCATAGCGCCTTCGGCTTTCCATTCTTCTTCAGAACCAACTTTTGTTGTGTCCTTAACAGTCACACGGAGACGTGTCATACATGCATCAACATCAACGATATTAGCACGGCCACCTAGAAGATTGATAACATTAACGGCTTGAGAAGAAGCAGCTACTTTTGCACCACCTTGTTCTGATGAAGCAGCTTCTGAACCTTCAGCTGTTTCATAGTTACCGTTACGTCCTGGAGTTGCATAATTGAATTTTTGAATCATGAAGTTCGCAATGAAGTACATGATTACTGCAAAGAGAACTGTTACCCAGATAAAGTTAATGATATCCATACCCAAACCAGCATTGATAGCCATTGGAGTACGAGTCAAGAATTCGATTGATCCAAATGAGTGCACACGAAGGTTAACAATGTCCGCCATAGCAAAGGCAGCACCTTGTACAAATGAGTAAATCAAGTAAAGTGGAGTTGCCACGAACATGAACATGTATTCGATTGGTTCAGTAACCCCTGTCAAGAAGGTTGCCAAAGCAGTCGCAATCATCATACCTTTGTATTGATGTTTCTTGTCAGCATCAACATTGCGGTAAATAGCTGCGGCAACACCCATAAGGATACCAAATGAACCGATCATTTGTCCAACTTTGAAGCGGGCTGGATGGAATGTGTCAAGCAAATATTGGTACTTAGTAGGATCAGCTGTCTTAGTACCAACCAAGTCATTTACCCAAGCCAACCAGAGTGGATCTTGACCAAATACTTGAGTACCTTTAGCAGCACCAGTCAATACTTCATAAGTACCACCAAGTTGTGTGTAGTTCATTGGGATCGTCAACATGTGGTGCAAACCGAATGGAAGCAAGAGACGTTCCAAAGTACCGTACAAGAACGGTGCCAAGATTGGAGCAGTATCTTGTGAGTTAGCAATCCAAATACCAAAGTTGTTGATACCTGTTTGAACAACTGGCCATACAAATGACAAAACAATTGCTACGATTACTGAACGCAAGATAACAACGAACGGTACAAAACGCTTACCATTGAAGAATGACAAAGCATCTGGCAATTTACGGAAGTTGTAGTATTTGTTATAAGCTGTTGCTCCGACAAAACCAGCGATAATTCCGACGAAAACCCCCATATTCAAAGCAGGAGACTCAAGGACACTGATAAAGTAATCAGAAACCTTGATGCTTCCTCCTAAGAGAGTGCTAACCACTGCTTTAGAATCTTTCAGCATATCGCTTGATACACCGAACATAACCCCAGTGATACGGTTAATCAAAATGAAGGATAAACCTGCCGCAAAGGCACCGCCAGCACGTTCTTTCGCCCAGCTACCTCCAATAGCGAGAGCAAAGAGGATATGCAGGTTTCCGATAATCCCCCAACCAATTTGTTCTAAAACGCCACCAGTAGTCACTAGAAAACCTAGTTCAGGGTTGATCATCGGAATTGACTTACCAATACTGATCATCAAACCTGCTGCGGGCATAACCGCAATAACCACCATCAAAGCTTTACCGAATTTTTGCCAAAATTCAAAGCTAAAAATGTTTTTGAATGAATCTTTCATCATCCAGACCTCCTTATATTTTCACAAACCACCCCTTGATGAAATCGTTTGCATTGAATAATACTATTATACCACTATTTTTAATTTTGTAAAGGCTTTTATAAAAATTATTTTGGGACTTTTTCCTATATTTAGTGGAATAATATATAGAATAAGGTGAAATTTTAGCATGCAAGCGATTGCGTATATTTCCATAAATTTGCTGAAAGAACAACAAAAAAAGCCGAGAAACATTCAATTCCATGTTTCTACAGCTTCTTTTTTATTTATATTCTTTTTTATAGCGGTCAGCTTCTGCCTGATTAGCCCAGACATAGTGGCCAGGACGGATCTCAACCATGCTAGGTTGATCCACTGAGTAGTCATGCTGCTCTGGATCGTAAACCTTTAAGACCTTTTTGCGCTCCAAAATTGGGTCTGGAATCGGCACAGCAGACAACAGCGACTGCGTATAAGGGTGGATCGGGTTGTTAAACAACTCTTCTGTCTCTGCCACCTCAACGATAACCCCTTTATAGATAACAGCGATTCGATCTGAAATAAAACGAACTACCGATAGGTCGTGGGCGATAAAGAGATAGGTCAAGCCAAGTTCTTTTTGGAATTTTTTCAAAAGATTCAAGACTTGCGCACGGACTGAAACATCCAAGGCAGAGATTGGCTCATCCGCAATGACGAAATCTGGCTCCATGACTAAGGCACGAGCAATCCCAATCCGCTGGCGTTGACCACCAGAAAATTCGTGAGGATAGCGTGTCAAATGCTCAGCTAAAAGACCAACTTCACGAATGATATTCTTAACTTTTTCTTGACGGTCTTCTTCATTTTCAAAAAGATGGTAGTTATAAAGACCTTCTGAAATGATATAGTCAACCGTCGCACGCTCATTTAAGCTGGCAGCTGGGTCTTGGAAAATCATCTGAATCTTACGGATCAATTCAGCTTCCTCAGCTTTAGATTGCTTCCCGTTGATCTTTTTACCTTCATATAAGATGTCCCCTGCACTGGTATCGTTCAATCCGATGATAGCACGGCCGATGGTTGTCTTACCAGAACCAGATTCACCTACTAGGGAAAAAGTTTCTCCTTTATTGATAAAGAAATTCGCATTTTTTACAGCTACAAATTTCTTACTTCCTTCGCCGAAGGAAATTTCTAAATCTTTAATTTCAACTAATTTTTCAGTCATTTCCTTCCTCCTAAGCTTCTAAGTGATTGAAGCCCATTTTTGAACGAATTTTATCATGAAGGTTTTCGATAATTGCTGGCTTCTCAACTCTTGGTGCATCTTCGTGCAAGAGCCAGGTCTTAGCCCAGTGCGTATCGGTAACCTGAAAGGCAGGAGCTTTTTCTTCGAAATCGATAGCCATTGCATAGTCCGAACGAAGTGCAAAAGCATCCCCTTTAATGCTAGTATATAGCGACGGTGGTGTACCTGGAATCGAGTAAAGTTCACCATTTGCTTCAGCTAACTGCGGCAAGCTAGACAGCAGGCTCCATGTATATGGATGTTTTGGATCGTAGAAGATTTCCTCAACTGTTCCATATTCAACGATTTCACCAGCATACATAACCGCCACTTTATCAGCAATACTTGCTACAACACCAAGGTCGTGGGTGATAAAGACAGTCGTGAAATGATATTCTGCCTGCAATGACTTGAGCAAGTCAATAATTTGGGCTTGAATCGTCACATCGAGGGCCGTTGTTGGCTCATCACAGATTAGAATATCTGGACGGCAAGCCAAGGCGATCGCGATAACAATCCGTTGGCGCATCCCACCAGAATATTGGAAGGGATACTCTTCAAAACGTTTTTCAGCGTCTGGAATTCCAACTTTAGTCATGTAGTCGATTGCCATTTCTTTGGCTTCTTTACTTGTTTTTCCTTGGTGTTTTATGATAACTTCGGTAATTTGACTTCCGATTGTATTAATCGGATCTAGACTAGTCATCGGATCTTGGAAAATAGTCGCAATTTTAGCACCACGAATGGGTTCCCAGTCCTTGTTACTCTTTAGGGCCGTCAAATCAGTTCCTCGGTAATCAATCGTTCCTTGAGCTACACGGCCATTTTCTTCCAACATTCCAGTAAATGTTTTTGTCAAAACAGATTTACCAGAGCCAGATTCTCCAACCAGAGCTAGAACTTCACCTTCAACTAGGTCAAGGGAAACGCCTCGAATGGCGGTCAATACTCTGTCACGAACGTCAAATTCCACGACAATATCGCGAGCAGTCAATATTACATTTTTATTTTTTGTCATATTTACTCCTATCTATGTGTCCGTGGATCACTTGCATCGGCTAAGTTTTGACCAACTACGAAGAAGGACAGGGATACCAAGATCAGGGTTGTCAATGGAATCCAGAAAAGGTAAGCGTTGGTTGTTACGTTTTGTGAATAGTCGGAAATCAAGCGTCCCAAACTTGGTACTGTTACAGGAAGACCAAGTCCAAAGAAGGATAGGAATGCCTCGTAAGAGATAAAGTTTGGAAGCATTTGAGAAGTTGTCGTCACAATAACAGATACCAACTGGGGCATGATATTCTTGGTCACAATCTTATATGTCGGTGTTCCCAAGGTACGCGATGCCAAGTTATACTCCAAATCACGGTAACGCATAATTTGAATACGGATCGTATACGCAATTCCTACCCAGCCAGTGATGGTCATGGCGAAGATCAAGTTCCAGAAACCAGCACCGATAGAGTAAGTCAAGACAATGACAATCAAGAGTGCTGGAATATTTGAAATAACATTGTAGACTTCCATCATGATCCGGTCAACCGCTTTGGAAATTCCCCAGATAGCACCAATAATAATTCCGATAATCAAGTTAATGAGTGTTGCAATAATGGAAATCAAGATAGAATTCCGCGCACCAAACCAAACACCGTCAAACAATGATTTACCATTACTGTCTGTACCAAACCAGTGTTCAGCATTTGGTTTGATATAACGCATACTAAAGTCATTTACCTTGCTGACATCATTGAAATCGAAATTCGAGAACATGGGATAAATGAAACTCATCAAAACGATGGCAATCAGAATCCCTAACATGATCGTCGTTGATTTCTTTTTCAAGAACTGACGCATAACGGAGCGCCAGTATGAATAAGCCGGAGCATCAATCGTTTCAGAGGCAAAATCGTCACGTTTGACAAATTGGAATTTACTTTTATCAATTGTAGCCATTATTTACCTCCTTTAGATGTTAATTTAATACGTGGGTCAAGCATTGTCATCAAGATATCACCAACTAAGAGGGCAAAAATTGAAAGGCAGGTGAAAATGAATACAAGACCAACCACCATTGAGTTATTTGATGCCTTAACAGAATCAATCAGCATTTTACCCATACCAGGAAAGGCGAAGACAGTTTCTGTCAGGGTCGCACCTGCAATAACACCAACGATAGAAGCTGGAATACTAGATACCAACGGCACCATCGCATTCTTGAAAATGTGCTTGTTCGAAATTTCTTTCTCAGAAAGACCTTTGGCACGAGCAAAGCGAACAAAGTCTTGGGATTGTAAGTCAATCATATAACGACGAATCCAGACAGCTGTCACAGGTGCGCTCAAAAGTCCAAGAATCAGAGATGGCAAAACATACGAACGCCAGTCGCCTGCTCCCAAAATTGGGAAGGAATCTGGAAGTCCAATAGCTGAACCAGCCAAACGAACAATATAAACAAGAGCGATGGTTGGCAATGACATCATAAAGGTCAAGGCACCTGTTGAAATACTATCAAACCATGTATTTTTCAAACGAGCCATATAAGAACCAAGCGGAACAGCAATCAAATAAGAAAGCGCCACACCAATCAGACCAATAATAGATGAGCTGACAATCATCGATGGGTTTTGATAGTTATTCTTGGTTGCAGTGTAAGCATCTCCCTTGCCATATTTAGCAATATCTTGAGAGTCTGCCTTACTTGGAGTCTTGTAGGTACGAGAGTAAATATCTACAGCAGAAGTTTTCTTACCTGTTGGGAATTGAACTTCTGATGATTTTGTTTGACCTTGTCCTTGGGAAATAACTTGCAATACAGGCGTATTCGCATAAGTAGGATAAGAATTTCCTAGGTTCAAACTAACAAAGTTTTGGTGAACAAATGGGAATTGGCCATTGAAATATAGAAGATATTTATGACGAGTACCAGAACCTACGACTGACCAACCAATGGCCGGGTCATTTTCGATACGGATGTAGCGCTTAAGATTTGGATTTTCCTCATCTTGAATCACATTTGGATGATCAATCTGAATCAGATTAGCATAGAACTCAAGTACACGCTCGTAAACTGGAACTTCACGAACAGCATAGAATTCTTTGCTTTCTTTGAATTGATACAATTTCCAACCTTTGCCAAGTTTTTCAACGTAGGCTTCGTAGATCTTTTTATTCTCATCGGTTGCCTCAGTAGTTACAGATTTATTTTCCTTCTTGGCTTTTTCCTGCAACTCTTTTGTATCATAATAGTCAATATACCCCATCCGCTCATAGACTGTATTTTCATAGTTTGTCTTTTTATCTTCGGTTGTGGCTATCTTATTGTAGTTCGGGTCTTGTTTGAAAATCAATCTTCTCGGAACCATTGTATAAATAATGGTATAGGTCAAGGTCGTTACCAAGAAAATCGACACAATTGAGCGTAAAATACGCATAAAAATGTATTTCTTCATTTATCGTTTCCTTTAAATTTCAAAAGAACTTTCTCTCGTTATTAGAGAAAGTTCTAGTGAACGATTTATTCTACATGACTTTCGAGATCTTTTTGTGCTTTCGCATTTGACTCTTCTTTTTCTTTCAGCCATTTCTTACGAGCTGCTTCGTAGTCTTTCTTCGTTACTACTTCATTTGTAACTTTAAGACGTTTGAAGTAAGTAGAACCTGTCTTATTACCAGTTTGGGCATAAGCGCCTGAGAATGGCTCGATACGTGAGATAAATGGTGCTGCTCCTTGGTTTGCCATCAATGGAACAATAATAGAGTTATCTGTCAACCAAGCTTGAGCCACTGCATATTTTTCGTAACGAGTAGCAACATCTGAAGTTTCTTTACCAGCTTCATCTACCAAGCGGTCATATTCATCTAAACCAACTTGCTTAGCTGCAGCATTATCTGCTCCTTCAAAGCCAAGGTAGGTTTTTGTTGTTTCAGCTGCTGAGGTTTTCAGAATGTCTGTGTATGTTGATGGATCTTGATAGTCTGGACCCCAGCTAACTAGGATCGAGATATCCCAATCTTCAGCAGCAGCATTTGGAGCGTAGTAAGTAATATTGAAGAGATCATCTTCTGACATTTGTTGGATATCTACAACAACATTCTCAGTTCCTAAAGCCTTTTCAACAGATTGCTTAAGGGATTGAGCACGGTTGATCAATGGTTTCGATGTTTGAGAAACTGGAAGATCTAGATGGATTGGGAATTCAACTCCCTCTGCTTGCAAGGCAGCTTTCGCTTTTGCAAACTCTGCTTTTGCCTTCTCAGCATTATAGAGTCCGTCTTGACCATCCTCAAGTTTAACACCTTTCCATTCGTCGCCCAATGTAGCCACTTTTTCTTCGACTAGATCGCCAAAAGACTTATCACCGGCTTGAACAAAGGTTGGCGGTACAAAAGTATTGCGAACAGCGTAAGGAGCACCTTCTTCACCATTAACTTGTGCTGAATAAGACTTACGGTCGATAGCAAAGTTCAAGGCTTGACGGAAGTCTTTGTTTAGAATTGCTTTCTTAGTAGCAGACTTCTGAGCATCTGTTGTTTTACTTGTGTGGTTGTAAGCTTGGCGGTCAAGGTTGATACTCATCACATTTACAGTAGCAGCTGGTGCAGTAAAGTAGATGTTGTCCTTAAAGTCTTTTTCTACTCCAGCATAGTTTGAGCTGGTAGGGTAGAGACGAGCTACTGTGTAGGCGCCGTCTTTAAAGTTACGAGCAAGGGCATCTTGGTCTTGTCCATCAAAGTAAGACAACTTGATAGTATCGACATGAACATTTTTCTTATCCCAGTAGTTTTCATTTTTTTGATACTCAACAGCAGACTTAGCAGTGATAGACTTCATCAAGAATGGTCCATTGTAAAGGATAGAAGATGGGTCAGTAGATTGACCGAATTTGTCCCCTTGTTTCTTAAGGAAATCTGCGTTAACTGGCCAAAGAACTTGTGAAGTTGTTTTTGAATTCCACTGTGGTTCAGGTTGGTTCAGAGTATATTGGAGAGTGTGGTCATCAACTGCTTTGACACCGACAGTAGAGAAGTCAGTTGTCTTACCAGTCACATAGTCATCCAAGCCTTTTACAGATTGTTGAACAAGGTATAGAGCTTCAGATTTCTTGTCGGCAGCATGCTTGAGACCAGTCACGAAGTCCTGAGCTGTCACATCGCCGTATTCTTCACCTTCTGAAGTATACCATTTAGCATCTTTACGGATTTTATAGGTATAAGTCAAACCATCTTTAGAAACAGTCCAAGACTCTGCAATAGACGGTACAAAATTACCATATTGGTCATTTTCCAACAAACCGTCCACACCGTTTGTCACGAGGTCAACTGTTGAAGCTTTACCAGATGTCACATAGTCCAATGTTTCTGGATCAGCAACATAGACATAATTATAAGCTTTAGATGCGCTGTTTCCTTTTGATGAACCAGAACAAGCAGCTAAAACGCCTACTGAAAGAAGGCTAACCCCAGCTAAAGCTAATACTTTGCTTTTTTTCATACGAATTCTCCAATTTTGTTTTTTAGGTTTACTTAGGATTATAGCACAAGAAAGTAAAAAAGTAAACTAAATTTTCTGAATATTATGGTAGACATGCAATAACTCTACTCTATTACTCGTGTTCATTTTCCACTGCTATTCTAAGAAAAGCTTAGCAAATCTAAAGACTTATTTAATAGAAGGGTAGTATAGTCCGGATCATCCTTGAGTTCTTTGATGGAAGTCTGAACCAACTCCAAATCATCTGTAATCATCCCATCCACTCCTAAGCGAAAGGATTTGACGATACTATCCTCATCATTAATGGTCCAGTCATAGAGACGTTTGTCGGATTGCCAGAGTTTATTGACAAAATTTTCATCCAAGGTTGAATACTCCATGGTGTAACCAGACGCTTTAGTTCGTGGAAAGATTGTATTATAAGGCAGGATAAAGAAACTGGGAATAGAGGAGTCATATTTGACAACCTGATCGATGACTTGGTAGTCCAAAGACTGAATCTGGTGTTGATAAACCTTGATTTTGGAACCATACTTGCTCAAGAATCGCTCCATCATATCCTTGGAGTCTTTCTTGCTGGTCTTGATTTCTATCAAGAGGCGTTGGCCGAGTTGATTGGCACGAGTAAAGTAATCGTCAAAACTAGAAATCTTAGCTCGATAGCCATTTTCTGAAATCTCTAGCGAAGTTAGTTCGGCCAAGGTTAAGTCTTGAGGTTGGGCATCCAGACCTGCCAACTGCTTCAGATTTGCGTCATGCATCATGACAAATTGCCCATCCTTGGTTTCCTGCACATCCATTTCTACCAAGTCAGGTTTGAGCAAGGCTGTTTTTTCCAGCGCTTCTACAGTATTTTGGATTCCATTTTCCCTCGAAACCCCTCTATGGGAAATCGTAATCGGAACGTTCTCCAAAGGGAAATTTAGATAGACATAACCTTCTAATGCGAAGCTTAAGCTGGCAACAGTCAGAACGAACCAACGCATGGGAGACAAGCCTTTTTTCGTTGGATAGTCATTTAAGGTACGATCTGTCAGGAAGGAGACAAATTTGAGAAGGAAATAGGACAACATAGCATAGTAGGCAAACTTAATCAGGACAAAAGCTACAATACCGCTAAAGAGGACAACCTCATTTGGTTGAGTGTTCGCGTATCGCTGTCCTAGTATAGCTGGAGCTGAGAGAAAAGTATAAAGCAGAAAGCTTTTGATAATAATCCAAAAAAGATGCCTAGTGTAAAAGAAAAGGCGGTTCTTAGTCTTAGCCAGACTAAAGCGAATTGCCTGAGGAACTGTTGCATGCTCAAAAAAGAGCTGTGGTAGGGCAAACATTAGTCGCACTGCCACCAGAAGCATGCCGACCACAAGAAGTCCCATGAAAACAGCGAACACAATATTATTTGCCAAATAGGTGACAATAAAATCCGGAACCAAAATTTTATTGAGATAGTAAATTTTCAAAATTTGGCGCAAAAAAGGAAAAAGAAAGCCCATATAAAGTACGATAAAGAGCATTTTCCCTGGACCAGCCTTCTTGACAATAGCAAAACTATCCCTAAATGTTTTTCCAAGAAAAGCGAATACCGGTCGATTTTCTTTATCCAAGAGATTACGAATCCCCATGAAAATCATGCCACTTTGGAAATAGGCGACAAAGAGATTGACCACAACGAGGACTAGAAAACCCAGACCGACCAGCCAATTAGAGCTGAGGACTGCCCAGACATTGTTGTAAGACAAAAAGAGATAACCTGTCTGTTTGAGCAGATATTCTGCTGCGTAGGAATTAAAGGGAATCCAAGCATACTCCATCATCATAAAGACCATGAAAAAGAGAACTAGGATCTTGTCTAAGTTATGATAAAAGCGCTTAAAGCTAAGTTTTTCGGGTTTCATCTTATTCTTCTTTCAAAAATTTAGGCGAAACAGGGTAGTCAAGTTACAGTGGTTACAGTGGCTACAGTGAGTCCGCTCCTATTATTGCCATCTTGGAACCACCCCTTCTTTGACAAATAAATCTCAGCTTTTCAACTGAGATTTTCTTTCTTATTTACCAAATAAACGGGCGAAAAATCCTTTATTTTCTTGTTTTTGTACCTTCTCCTTAGCTTCATCCAGCTCCAAAAGAAGGGTTTCCCGCTCGCTCATAGCCTTGGCTGTCAACTGCTGCTGCTGGTCCAGCTGCTTATCTTTTTCAGCAATCTGCACGTCCTTGACACGGAGTTGTTCGTCTTTTTTTGCCAGCTGGTTATCTTTAGCCTTGAGTTGCTCATAAAGGCGCAAAATCTCAGCATTTTTTTCATCCACTAAGATTTCCATCAACTCGCGCTGTTTGACTTCTTCGCTGACTGGCTCATCTTCAAAAATGGTCTTTTTATAAATTTCTTCTAGCTTAATCAGGCCACTGCGGGTCACGACTGTGACCCCTTTTTCATTTTTTTCTGTATCTTCTGGCGGCAGAGCCTTGACACGATTATTGATTGCCTGACGGCTGACTCCTAAAATCTCGGCCAGCTCGCTGACTGTCTTTTCAATTGCCATAATTTCCTCTGAAACTTTTTCTAGATATA
>CAUUSJ010000031.1:0-19806 GCA_963547765.1 uncultured Streptococcus sp.
CTATCCGTGACGAAGTTCTTGAATTTGAATCAGTTAAAGCGAACTTTGAAAAATCACTTGACTGGTTGACTGACACTTATGTAGATGCTTTGAACATCATCCACTACATGACTGACAAGTACAACTATGAAGCTGTTCAAATGGCATTCTTGCCAACTAAACAACGTGCTAACATGGGATTCGGTATCTGCGGATTCGCTAACACTGTTGACACATTGTCAGCTATCAAGTACGCTACAGTTAAACCAATCCGTGACGAAAATGGCTACATCTACGATTACGAAACAATCGGTGAATACCCACGTTGGGGTGAAGATGACCCACGTTCAAACGAATTGGCAGAATGGTTGATCGAAGCTTACACAACTCGTCTACGTAGCCACAAACTTTACAAAGACGCAGAAGCTACTGTATCACTTTTGACAATCACATCTAACGTTGCTTACTCTAAACAAACTGGTAACTCACCAGTCCACAAAGGTGTATACCTCAACGAAGATGGTTCTGTGAACTTGTCTAAACTTGAATTCTTCTCACCAGGTGCTAACCCATCTAACAAAGCTAAAGGTGGATGGTTGCAAAACTTGAACTCACTTGCTAGCCTTGACTTTGGTTACGCAGCTGACGGTATCTCATTGACAACTCAAGTTTCTCCACGTGCTCTTGGTAAGACTCGTGACGAACAAGTTGATAACTTGGTAACAATCCTTGATGGTTACTTTGAAAACGGTGGACAACACGTTAACTTGAACGTTATGGACTTGCAAGATGTTTACGACAAGATCATGTCTGGCGAAGATGTTATCGTACGTATCTCTGGATACTGTGTAAACACTAAATACCTCACTCCAGAGCAAAAGACTGAATTGACTCAACGTGTCTTCCACGAAGTTCTTTCTATGGATGATGCACTTAGCTAAGCCTCTTTCCTAATTGTAAAACCAGCTGAAAATCAGCTGGTTTTCTTTTGCTTTGGAGAGATAGCTTTGAGCATTTATGTTATAATAGAGTTATTGTGAAATGAAAAGAAAAAAGGGGATATAATGGCTGAGAAAATGTCTACAGATGAAAAAAATCTTAATCTGGCCGTCGATGTTATCATGCTAGCTGGGACCTTGCTATTACAAAGCGGCTCAGAGATTTATCGGGTCGAAGACACTATGATCCGGATTGCCCATTCACAAGGCATCCTGGACTGCAATGCCTTAGCCATGCCCGTTGCCATATTCTTTTCAATTGAAAATACTAATATTTCTCGAATGAAGCGAAATATCCATATGAACTACAATATCGAGAAAGTCTGCGATGTCAATCAGGTTTCTCGGCAATTAGTCAGTGGAGCAATCAATTTGGAAGAGGCTCTTGAACAACTAAGGGCACTTAAAACGAAAGGGGTTCCTTATAGCAAAAGAGAACTCATTACAGCAGCCACGCTCAGTGCTCCTTTCTTTTCTATCATGTTTGGTGGAAATTTTTACGATGCTCTTGGAGCCGGTATCGCGACTCTATTTGGCTTCTCTTTCTCCCTTTATGTCGATAAATATATTCGAATTCCTTTTGTTTCAGCCTTTGCTGGAGCTTTTGTCTTCGGATTATTAGCCCAGATCTGGGCTCGCTACTCAGGATTCGATTCAACAGCAGACTTGATCATCGCAGGAGCTGTTATGCCCTTCGTCCCAGGAATCGCTCTGACCAACTCAGTTAGAGATATCATGACCAACCATATCAACTCTGGAATGAGCAAACTCTTTGAATCGCTCCTCATTACCCTTGCTCTCGGGGCCGGTACTTCTGTCGCCCTCATTCTTATGAAATAAGCCTATGACAATCTTGACTTTCTTACTACAAGCTCTGGCCAGCCTACTGGCTATCATCACTTTTCTAATCGTTCTAAATGTCCAGCGTAGTATGCTGATTCCTGGTGGAGTTTTAGGAATGGCTACTTGGCTACTCTATCTCCTACTCAAGGGGCCGACCAATGTTATCATTGCAACCTTCGTGGCTGCTATCATTGGTTCCTGTACCAGCCAAATCCTCAGCATCATCTATAGAACGCCGGCTGTCGTCTTTATTTTGGCCATTCTAGCGCCTCTAGTACCTGGATATATTTCCTATCGGACAACTGCCTTCTTTGTGACAGGTGATTACAGTCATGCTATGGTCAATGCTACCTTGGTCGTCATCCTAGCCTTGGTCATCTCTATCGGCATGGCTAGCGGGACGGTTGTCTTAAAGATTTACAGCTACCTGAAGAAACATCCTCTGCACTATAAAAAATGAGTCAATACATATTGACTCATTTTTCTTTACGAATTTTAGTTAGAATTTCCTTAGCTTTTGCCTGATTAAATTGCTTCTCTTTGAGAAGTTCTTCAACAACAGCAGCAATCTCATCTTCCTGAGCACCGGCCAATAAAGCTAGGGATTTAGCTTGGAGCTTCATGTGGCCAGCCTGAATTCCCGTAGTCACCAGTGCTCTTAAAGCCGCAAAATTTTGCGCTAAGCCGACAGAAGCGATAATCGAAGCTAATTCTTTTGCTGTCGGTTGCCCCAATAAATCAAAACTGGCGACTACCATTGGATTAAGGCCAATGGAGCCTCCCTTAGCCGCAACCGGCATGGGTAAAGTCAACTGGCCATAGAGTTTTCTTTCCTCTAAATTGGCCTCCCAGTTACTCAATCCTTGATAACGGCCATCACGAGCAGCATAGGCATGGGCCCCAGCTTCAATGGCACGCCAGTCATTACCTGTCGCCAAAAGAACTGCATCAATTCCGTTGAAAATGCCTTTATTATGCGTGCTGGCCCGATAAGGATCCTGCTTTGCAAATTGACTGGCTAAAGCGATTCTTTGAGCAGTTCGTTCAGCTTCTGCCTTGTCTCGACTGAGTGAGTGAAAATCAATTTCACAAGAGGCTGTTACAAGCGCTTCAGTCGCATAGTTAGATAAGATAGCCATCAAGCTCTGTCCACCTGTTAGCTCCTCCAACCGTTCTTTTAGTGCTTCTAGCATTGTATTAAGGATATTGGCACCCATGGCTTCCTGAGTGTCCACGACAAGGTAGACAACTAGAAAGTCCGTTTCTCCCTCTAGGAAGTCCATTCGTAAATCACGCGCCCCACCTCCTCGCTTGACGATGGAAGGATGGGCTTGATTTGCCAATTCTAATAAAGCTGACTTCTCATTTTGGATTTGCTCTAAGGCTTTAGCTACATCGGGCACATCATAGAGGGCGACTTGCCCAATCATCTGCCGATTATGAATCTTGATCTTGAAACCGCCATTGCGCTGAATGATTTTTGCTGCAAAACTAGCAGCAGCAACGACAGAGGGCTCCTCTGTTGCAAAAGGTACCTGATAAACCTGCCCATCTATGAGAAAGTCCGGTGCAATCGAATAAGGCAAAGCCAAAACAGAAAGCACATTTTCACTCATTTGATTGGCTGTCTCCAGCGGCAAATGGCTTTGATTAGCAAGATTTTGCCAATTCTCAGCCTGGAGTAGCTCATGGGCTTTCAGAAACTCTAGTCGCTCTGCAGGCGTTTTTTTAGAAAATCCGGTCCAATTTATTTTCATGATGATTTCTCAACTTTGATATACTTGCGCTGGTGTTGATCGATTTGAACCAAGGCGTAAACTTGGTCATCGTAGTCAGAAAAAACAGCTGAGCCGTTTTCATCCAGCTGAGCTTCTGCAAAGAAAAGCTCTTCATAAGCAGCAACCGTCAGTTCTTGACGTTGATTCAATTGCTCTAAACGATTAGTCGTCAATTGTTTTTCATAACCTTCTACCAGATTGGCACTAAAAATCTCGGCCACAGCGCCACTCCCATAACTAAAGAGAGCAATCTTGTCACCAGCCTTAAGATTTTCAGAGTTTTCTAAGAGGGACAAGAGCCCTAAAAAGAGGGAGCCTGTGTAGATGTTTCCGACCTTTTGGCTATAGAGAATAGACTTGTCAAAGTTTTCTTGCAGGCCTTTTTGCTCCTCCTGAGACAAGTTTTTATCCATAATTTTATTCAGCCCCTTCAGCGCCAATTTTGGATAGGGAAGATGGAAACAAACCGCTGCAAAGTCTCCCAAAGCTAAACCATGACGCTTTTGGTATTCGTTCCAAGTCGTCTTGAGACAATCCAGGTACTGCTGGGTTGAGTAAACACCATTGACGTAAGGAGTCGTAGAGTAATTTGGACGCCAGAAATCCATAATATCACGAGTCTGAGCCACATTATCTTCATTGAATTCAAGGATGCGTGGATTTTGACTGATCAACATAGCGACAGCGCCTGCGCCTTGAGTCGGCTCGCCTGGCGTTTCCTTTCCATATTTGGCAATGTCACTAGCGATGACCAAGACCTTGCTTTCTGGATATTGTCTGATATGCAGTTTGGCATAGTCTAGAGCAGCAGTTGCGCCATAGCAGGCCTCTTTAATTTCAAAGCTACGAGCAAAGGGCTGAATGCCTAAAAGACCATGAATAAAGACCGAAGCCGCCTTGCTTTGGTCGATGCTAGACTCTGTTGCGACAATGACCATATCAATGGCCTTCTTGTCCTCAACAGTCAAGATTTGCTCAGCCGCTGTCGCACCCAAAGTGACAATATCCTCAGTTAAAGGAGCAATGCTGATCTCCTTCATCAATAATCCCTTGCTGAGCTTGTTGGGATCAATGCCCCGCTCCTCAGCCAGATGATCTAATTTTAAAACATAATTGCTGGTCGCAAAACCGATTTGATCGATTCCGATTTTCATCATAAAGACCTCATTCAATTCATTTGATAGCTAATAGTATTCAGACATTATTTTACCATAATTAAGGCTAAAACTCTTTTAAAAACCATTTTTTAAGCTCAAATCCGACTTGAGACGGAGAAAGCTCATCATTAAAAAATGAGAGAAACTCAATTTTGCAAATTCAGTTTCCCTCATCAGTCTATTCCAAATTTTGAGCTAGCAAATTTAAGGATTTAAGGATAAGCTTCCGCCCATGAATTCCCTGAAATCGCTCTTGTTTTTTTCTTTATAAACAGTCCGAAGCAAGTCCTACTTCCGCTTCCTTGCAATCAAGTGAATCGGTGTTCCTTCAAAGACAAAGGCCTTGCGGATTTGATTTTCTAAGAAACGCAGGTAAGAGAAGTGCATAAGCTCTTCTTCGTTGACAAAGATGACAAAGGTCGGCGGTTTGGTCGCTACCTGGGTCGCATAGAAAATCTTGAGACGTTTGCCCTTATCAGTCGGAGTTGGATTAATCGCGATAGCATCCATGATGACATCATTGAGCACCGCAGACGGAATACGGGTATTTTGACTCTGACTAATTTGCTTAATCATGTCTGGCAACTTATGAAGGCGCTGCTTGGTTAGGGCAGAGACAAAGATAATCGGCGCATAAGACAGGTACTGGAACTGGTCACGAATATCTTCTTCCCAATCTTTCATAGTATGGTTGTCTTTTTCCAGCGTGTCCCACTTATTGACGACGATGATCATTCCTTTTCCTGCTTCATGGGCGAAGCCAGCGATTCGCTTGTCGTACTCACGAATTCCTTCTTCAGCATTCAGCACCATCAGAACGACATCTGAGCGGTCAATCGCCCGCATAGCCCGCATAACAGAGTATTTCTCCGTATTTTCATAGACCTTGCCCGACTTGCGCATACCAGCCGTATCGATCATGGTAAATTCCTGACCTTCACTGTCCGTAAAGACCGTATCAATAGCATCGCGCGTGGTACCAGCCACTGGACTGGCAATGACCCGATCCTCACCTAAGATGGCATTGATCAAGCTAGACTTGCCGACATTAGGCCGGCCAATCAAGCTAAACTTAATCATATCAGGATTTTCAACCACTTCCTCATGTGGAAGATTTTCAACGATAGCGTCTAGAACATCCCCTGTACCAATCCCATGGACAGAAGATACTGGGAATGGATCGCCCAAGCCCAGAGCATAGAAATCATAGATTTCATTGCGCATCTCGGGATTATCCACCTTATTAACCGCTAAAATAATCGGCTTGTGGGTCTTGTAGAGCATGCGAGCGACATACTCATCCGCATCCGTGATGCCTTCCTTGCCAGACACGACAAAAACGATGACATCGGCCTCGTCCATAGCAATCTCAGCTTGATGCTTGATTTGCTCCATAAAAGGCGCATCAACATCGTCAATTCCGCCCGTATCAATGATACTAAACTTACGATTCAGCCAATCTGCCGTCGCATAGATTCGGTCTCGGGTTACTCCTTCCACGTCTTCGACAATGGAAATCCGCTCTCCCGCAATCCGATTAAAAAGCGTTGATTTGCCGACATTAGGACGGCCGACAATGGCAATAGTTGGTAAAGCCATGTTTTCCCTCTTTCATTCTTTGGGACAGAGCAGAGCTCCGCCTTAATTTTCTAATTTCTTTTCTTTGAACAGTTGGTCAATCGCTTGATTCGGCTCCTGACCAAATTGAGCTGCCAAACGTTGGCTCCAAGTATCCTGTGCTCGCTCACCAGCATACTCAGCCTGCACACGGTCATAGGCCTCGATAACTGAGCTTTCCTGCTCACAGTATTCTGCCTCAAAGACCACCGCTTCATAGGGCAGGCGTGGCTTGACAGCATGGTTTTGATTGGGTTTTCCTAAAGCCATACCAAAAACTGGATAAGTATAGTCTGGCAGATTAAATAGCTGGGCAATTTTTGAAGCTTCATAGCGAACTAAACCAATAATAACGCCGCCATAACCCAGACTTTCAGCTGCCAAGAGGGTATTTTGCCCTGCCAAAGCAGCATCTACCGAGCTAATGAGGATATTTTCAGTTCCCTCCGGATAAAAATCTTCTGTATATAGCGCAGCTCCCTTTTTAGCTCGATTGAGGTCTCCTACAAAGAGCAAAAAGGCTGATGCCTGAAGAATTGCTTTCTGCGGAACTAAGTCAAAAAGAGCCTCTTTTTTCTCCTGACTGCGCACCACGATGATAGAGTAGGACTGGAAGTTTTTCCAACTGGAAGCAGCACGTCCAGCATCGATAATAGCACGTAATTCCTTATCCGAAATCTGCTCCTCCGTAAAACGGCGAACAGACGTATGAGCTTTCATCAACTCAATTGTTTCATTCATCGGCGATTTTCTCCTTCTAGGTGTACTTCTTGAGCTAAAAACTTAATCCGCTCCATAACTCGCTTAGCCTGCCAAGTCTCATCGCCATTCTTAGAGTTGGCAAAGTGACGCTCCAAATCTGAAAAACTAAAGTTAGAAGTAAAGAAGGTTGGCAGATTTTCCTGCATACGGTGCTGGAGGATAACTTGTAAAATCTCATCTCTCATCCAAGGGCTAGACTGCTCTGCACCAATATCGTCCAAAATCAGCACTTGAGCTGTCTTGACCTGGTCAATCTTCTCCTTAACTAATCCAGAACTAATGGCATTTTTAACATCCAAAACAAAGCTCGGATAGTGGAGAAGAGTCGTTGATACACTGCGTTTTTCTGACAAATCATGCGCCAGCGCAGCCATCATGTAGCTCTTACCCACGCCGAAATCTCCGTAGAGATAAACAGCCTTTTGATAATGCGGAAAGTCCGCAACAAAACTGGTCAAGAGCTCAAAAGCTTTATAGCGACCGACATCGTCTAAATCCACTTTGGCCAAACTAGCTTCTTTTAAACTAGCTGGCAGATTGATAAGGTTGAGACGGCTTCTAATCGCTTCCTGTCTCTCCTGCTCAATCAACTCAGGCGTTTCCTCATAGGCAACATCCGCATAGCCTTCATTTTTCACCAAAATCGGCTTATAACCCTTGGCAATATAGTTCTGATCTTCTAGCAGGAAGCGATCGCGTTCGGTAATGTATTGATTGAACTTAGAAATGCTCCGCTGAATTTCGGTTGGAGACAGTTGTTCTCGACTGATAAAGGCAGCGATATCTGGATCTGCTAAAATCTGCTGGACTAATTTTTGATAATCAAACTGCTTCACCTTATTCATATGAGGCATCGCCTGTCCTATTTTTTCCATTTAATCGCCTCCCTCTTCCAGTCTTGCTAAAAGTCTTCTTTTTTGTTCTTCCAGTTCCGCTTGTTTTTCTAAGCTAGTTTCATTTTTGTAATCTGGCTGACTCCAATTCGGCACATTACTTTTAGCAGAAGCTGGGCTGACTTGCGCAGGACGACTATTCGTCTGCTGGTTGCGCTCGCGAATTTTCAGAACCGCCTCTTCAGCCGAGGTCACCTTTTGATAAGAAAAGTCATTGGCCACCTTGAGGGCATACTTCTCATTGAGATTGGCCGAATCCACCTTATTAAAAGTCAATAGCAGGATGATATTGATAACTTCATCCAAAAGCCCCATCTCTGCCAAATCCTGAATCAGCTTCCGTTCACTGCGCGTAATGGCCGCTTGACGGGTTTTCTTGATTTCGGCCAAAAAGAGCAGTGGCTGCTTGCTTTTGGCCTCACGGATAATAGACTGCTCTTGCTGAGAAAAGTCTCCCGAAATTGGCTTTTGATGAATTTTTTGCTGCATCCTTTTCGTCGAAATCACATGCGACACAGCCGTTTCACGCGCTAAGACATAGGTCTCATACCAAGTCCATTTCTTCTGCTCCGCAATGGCAAACAAGTCCAAGAGGTCCGCTTTTTCATCTGCAAAACGCAAGCCATCCTGGGCCATTCTCTGTTTAAAATGCGTCAAATCAAAATCATTTTGGCGACTAGTTCTCGTCGGACTGACGTCTTCCATGCCATAAATCTGGCTAAAAGAAGGACTGATCTTTTGCCCAACTGGATTTTCCGGTCGTAGCTTATCTACCGCCGCCTGACCAATCTTTTTCTCCAAAAGACTACTGTACACATGGTGAGCAAAGAAGTCCTCAGCGGACAAGGTTGGATAGAGTCGGATGGAAAATCCCGTCTCAGTCTGGAAAAGCTCTAGCAACCCAATAGCTGATAGGCTCTCCAAGCTTCTCTCCAACACTTCCATACCAAAATCAAGATGATTTAAAATATGACTGAAAAGTCGCTGCTGAGCTCCATTATCCCAAAAAGAAACCAGATAAAGATAAAGTGCCACTGCATCCTTGCCCACAATGGGTAGATAATAACGGGTCAGCCCGCTCATATCTTGACTGACCTGGTTATTAGACAAGAAAGAAAAATGATCATTTGGTTTCATAAGCCATTATTTTTCCTTTTTCTTCTTAGAACCCTTGGTAATCTGCTTCAAAAGGCTTTCCAGCTCGCCAACATCTTTGAAACTCCGATAAACACTGGCAAAACGGACATAGGTAATCTCATCCAGCTCGGCCAGCTCATCCATGACCAGAGAGCCAATATATTCGCTGGCAATTTCATTCTCACTCTGACTGCGGAGCTTTTGCTCAATTCTATTGACCAACTCTTCAATCTCGTCACTTGATACTGGACGCTTCTGAGCGGAACGGATGATGCCATTAAATATCTTATCCCGAGAAAACTGCTCACGCGTTCCATCTTTTTTGACAACGACTAGGGTTCTTTCTTCCACGCGCTCATAAGTTGTAAAACGATGCTGGCATTCCTCGCATTCACGGCGACGACGGATTGTATTTCCATCTTCTGCCTGCCGGCTGTCAACCACACTTGATTTGCTTCCGCCACATTTGGGACAACGCATGTCATTTCCTCCTAGAATCTTAATACTTCATTATACCATGTTTTGACCAATAACAAAAGACGAGAGATTTCTCGCCCATAAAAAAACTTGTAGCGTTACAATAGATGTGAGACATCTAGAAGTCAAAAAGAAGATTCCCTGATATGATAAGAGTACCACCACTCACCAAAAAGGAATCTTCTCATGACTAGTATATCACAAAATCTTCGCTATTTACCACATACTCTAGAAACACGTTACCACGCTGTTAAAACCTACCAAAATGGTGCCACTGTCGCCTTCATCTGTCGACGTTACAAAGTTTCAAAAGCCTCTCTCATGCGCTGGAATAAGCGTTTTGATGGAACTAAAGAATCGCTGAAAAATTGATCCCATCGACCTCTAACACCACATCCAAAGGCTCATACCGAGCAAGAGCTAACATGGATTAAAAACTGCATTAAAAGAAATCCAAACGCAACCCTCATCGAAATCTTCTACAAACTCAAAACCAACAAGGGATATGATAGACACCCTTGCTCACTCTTTCGAATATTGAGAAAGCTGGACTTCTTCAAATCCCCTAAAACAAAGAAAAAACCTTATGTACCGAAACCATATGAAACTCCTACTAAACTCGGTATCAAGTGGCAGATGGATGTCAAATACGTACCAACTTACTGCTACACAGGAAAACTACCTGACAAGTTCTACCAGTATACCGTCATTGATGAGGCCAGTCGAGAACGCTTTATATTCCCTTTCAAAGAGCAGTCGTCCTACTCAACTGTTCAATTTCTCAAAATGGCTATCAAACACTTTGGATACATACCAAAAATCCTCCAAACGGATAATGGCTTCGAGTTCACTCATTTCAAAGAGACCAAACAAGTTCACCCACTAGACTTACTTTGTCAGGAACTTGGTATTGAGCACAAGCTGATTCGTCCTCGAACACCAAGACATAATGGCAAGGTTGAACGCAGTCATCGAAATGACAATCGACGTTTCTACCAGCACTTGACCTTCTACTCCTATGACGATCTTATCAAGCAGATGAAAACCTATCTTTATCGTTCTAATCGACTCCCTATGCAAACTTTAGGATGGAAATCTCCTATCGATATCAGAAAAGCTTTACTAGGAGCTAGCTCCTAGTAAAGCTTAACAAATGGATTGCTTCAAAATAACATTTTAGGTCTCACATCATTGACAAAGGTACAAGAGATTTCTCGCCCATAAAAAAACTAAAGCTGACAAAGCAGCTTTAGCAAGGTAACCTTCTTTCAAAAATCCAGCAACTAAAAACTCAGCCCTTCTTGTCAAAATACTTTTTGGTCTCAGCAATAATAACAGGGGATAAGAGCAAAAGAGCAATCAGATTTGGCAAGGCCATCAAGGCATTGACAATATCGGCAATAACCCAAACTGCTTCTAACTCGATAAAGCCTCCTAAGAGCACCATAGCGACAAAGATGATTCGGTACAAGCGAATATATTTGACACCAAACAGGAACTCAAAGCAACGCTCACCGTAGTAGTTCCAGCCTAAAATTGTAGTAAAGGCAAAAAGAACCAGAAAAATAGTGAGAAGAACAGGACCGAAACTAGAGAATGCCGTAGAAAATGCCGCTTGTGTCAATCTAACACCGTTCAAATCACTATTCCAAACGCCAGTGACTAAGATTGTCAGACCAGTTAGGCTACAAATAATGAGGGTATCAATAAAGGTTCCCGTCATCGAAATCAAGCCTTGCTCGACAGGCTCTTTGGTCTTAGCTGCCGCTGCCGCAATAGGAGCTGATCCTAGGCCCGATTCATTTGAAAAGACGCCACGAGCTACCCCATTTTGAATGGCCATTCGCATGCTTGCACCAGCAAAGCCGCCCACCGCTGCTGTTTGACTAAAGGCAAAAGTGAAGACCAGCTGCAAAGTTGCCCCAAGCCGATCAAAGTTAAGAAACAAAATGGTTATGGTTCCCAAGATATAAATAGCTGCCATAAAAGGCACAACCTTGGTCGACACTCGCGCAATGGACTGAATGCCGCTGAAAATAACCAAAGCCACCAAAATAGCCAAGATAGAGGCTGTCACAGCTGAAGGTAGCTGAATAGTATTATGCATGGCTTCTGTGATGGAGTTGACCTGCGTAAAGGTTCCAATACCTAAAAGAGCTACCAAGACACCCGCAACAGCAAAGAAGATGGCTAGCGGACGCCATTTTTCTCCCATTCCCAACAGAATATAGTGCATGGGGCCACCAGCAACTGCTCCGTGGGCATCCTTGGAACGATACTTAATCGCTAATAAACCTTCGGCATACTTGGTTGCCATTCCAAAGAAAGCAGCTAACCACATCCAAAACAAGGCACCCGGTCCACCAACTTTTATGGCCGTCGCAACACCGATAATATTCCCCGTTCCAACCGTGGCTGCCAATGCCGTACAAAGAGCAGCAAAGCTTGACACGTCTCCATGATGATCCTCTCCGGATACAAAAATTAAGCGAAAGGCTCGAAAAAGACGCGAAATCTGTAGCAACTTCAGACGAAAAGTCAGATAAATTCCCGTTCCAACTAATAAAATCAAGAGGGGAGGTCCCCAGACCAAAGAATCAATTTGATTCAGCAACTTCAACATAAGTCCTATGCTCCTTTTCCACACCGAGAAAAAGAAAAGTACATGTTTACACATGTACTCTGGATGCTTGAGAATGACCGACTCCTGTCCTTCCCTTGCTCTGTCCTTTTACCTGAGAGTTTGAGCAGTTACCTGCCTTGCCCCTTCGGTGCCAATCATGGTCTCTCCAGAGTTCCGTCCATTTCACAGTCATAAGGTGCAAACGCTTATTTCTGAAAAACTTCATTCGGTGTTTATTCTAAATTTTCTATTATTTTAAAATAATATTCGGTTTTTGTCAATGTTTTATGAAAAACTTTGACAATGTAAACGTTTTTGATACAAAAAAGAAGCCCTGAGGCTTCTTTCTTAGCTTAACTCTGCCAAAATAGCCTTTAGTTGCTCCTTCGTATGAACACCAGCTACTTGCTTAACGACTTGACCGTCTTTTTTGAACAGAAGGGTCGGAATGGACATAATGCCAAATTCGCGGGCAGTATTTGGATTTTCATCCACATCTATTTTAAGGATTTTCAATTCATCTTCATGAACTTCCTCTGCCAACTGCTCCAAGATAGGCGCCTGCATACGACATGGACCGCACCAAGTTGCCCAAAAATCAATCAGAACCAGTCCGTCTTTTGTCTTTTCAGCGAATGTTGCATCTGTGACTGCTGCTACCATAAATATTCTCCTTTGAATAGCTTACTTTTGATAATATTGTACACCAAACACAGAGGAAAAGAAAATATTTGCTACGGCATTACTGCTTCTTCTCTACTTAAAGATGACAATCGTCGCACCGCTGCCGCCGGCATTTTGCGGGGCATAGCCGAAGGACTTAACATGCTTGTTGCGGCGGAGGTATTTTGTCACCCCTTCACGGATGACACCCGTTCCGATACCGTGGATAATATCCACCTGAGCCATGTTGTTGAGAAGGGCCTGATCGATGAAGGCATCAAGCTCTTCCATGGCCTCTTCATAGCGCTTGCCACGCAGATCCAGTCTGGCTCTTGGACCATTGGTATTGGTTCGCTTGACCACATTGACCTGCTTGCGCTTAGGCTGCTGTTCCTTTTCAGCCTTGAGAAGATTAAATTCCTGCTCTTCTAGAGTCATCTTAATCAGACCGACCTGAGCTTCCCAGCGGCCGTCCTTGAGCTGCTTGACCAAGGTTCCCCGCTGACCATAGCTGGTGACTAGGATATCATCTCCCACCTTGGGGGCCCGATTTTTCTTGGCCTGCTTGAGTACCTTATTCTTTGATAAATCAACGGTTTCAGGTGCCAACTTTTTAAGCTGGGCCTTGGCTTCAATAATCTCATGCGGTTTAAGACTGGACTTATCATGGAGATTTTTGAGAATGCTCTCACTCTCTGACAAAGCCATATCAACGATTTCCTGAGCTTCCACCCGCGCCTTATTGAGCTCGCTTTCCTTTTCTCGGTTAAATTCATTGTAAAGTTTTTTGAGGGCTCGATTAAATTTGAGATTTTCCTGCTCCACCTCACGGATATTATCCAAGCGCTTGCGGCTTTCCAGTGTCTGCTCCTCTAAGCGCTCAATGATTCGATTGATATCACTGTCTGTGTTGGTCTGCTCTTGGGCATGGCCAACGATAACTTCCGACAAACCCAAACGTCGAGCGATTTCAAAGGCATTGGAGCGTCCAGGGACTCCCTGCATAAAGCGATAGGTCGGTCGCAAACTCTCTGTATCAAATTCCATGCTAGCATTTTCCACCCAGTCCGTCTCAATCCCATAGGCTTTAAGCTCAGGATAGTGGGTCGTCGCCATGGTCTTAATCTGTCTTAGCCGCAAATCTTCCAAGATAGCAATAGCCAGAGCTGCTCCCTCCTGCGGGTCAGTCCCAGCTCCCAGCTCATCCAGCAGAACCAGACTGTCGCTACCCACCTGTTCTAAAATAGAGACGATATTGGTCATGTGACTGGAGAAAGTCGACAGGCTCTGCTCAATCGACTGCTCATCACCAATGTCTGCAAAAATCTGACTGAAAATCCCAACGCGACTACCCTTGTCCGCCAGAATCGGCAGACCGGACTGGGCCATGATCTGAGCCAAGCCCAAGGTCTTCAGCATGATGGTCTTACCACCCGTATTAGGCCCTGTAATGACAATTTCTGTCAAGTCCGGCCCGAAATGCAGGTCATTAGCCACTGCATTTTCAATCAGGGGATGGCGGACACTAAGTAGCTGAATATCATGCTCCTCCGACAGGTCTGGCACCACCGCTCCTGTCTCCTGCATGAAGCGGACCTTGGCACGCACCAGATCCAGATGTCCGATAATCCAAGCATTATTGGCAATTTCAGCCGCATGAGGCCGTATCATATCCGACATGGCCTGTAAAATCCGCTGAATCTCATAGCGCTCGTCTGCCCGACTGCTAGCAATCTCTTCATTGAGATTGACCACCGCCCGCGGCTCAATGTAAACCGTACTTCCGCTGGCTGAAATATCGTGAACGACGCCTGCAATACGGTTACGGTAGGTATTTTTCACAGGCAGTACATTACGGCCGTTCCGGCTGGCCACCACTTGGTCTGCCAGCATATCTCCTTTTGTTTTGAGAATTTCTTGCAGAATATCTCGAACCTGAACTTCATTTTCTTGGATTTTCCGGCGAATACGACTCAACTCTTCACTAGCAAAACTTTCGAGAAAGCCCCCATCATTGATAGCTTGCAGGCTTCCCTGAATACTAGGAAACTCTACTAGATTGTTAAAAAGACGATCCAAACGCTCCAATTGGATATTTTCCAAGTCCTCGTAGAAAGATACCAGCTCATGCGTCACAGCCAAGACCCGCTTGAGGGCCAGAAACTCCTCAATATTCAGGTCACTATCCAGCTCTAGGCGCTTGGTCAAGCCCCTAATATCCTGAATGGCTCCCAAACTAAAGTGCGGATGTTGCACAAAAATCTGCCGCATATCGGACATTTCCAAAAAAGCAGCAACAATTGATTCCTTTTTGCTGTTTGGCTGGAGCTGCTTCAACTCCAACTCTCCCAGCTCAGTCAGTAGATAGGGAGAAAAAAGCTCCTTAATTTTATCAAATTCCAAAGTTTCTAAAATTTTATGATTCATCATGTTCATTCTATTTCTATATGATTTAAACTGAAAAAGAAACTCAGCTACAGGGCAACTGAGTCTTAATTATCCGATAATTTTTGTGACCCAAAGGTCATGTAAAATGGATGAAGTTACAGGCGTGTGATTGATAATAAACCGAATCAGCAAACTAGAATTTAAGCGTTCTTGGATAAAGGACATAGGCACAGTAGCTAAAATAGTCAGTCCCATCTCGATAACAAAGAGTGAGATGAAGACCGCAATAGCCCCACTAACCATATTGAAAACTTTGGTATCCCACTTATTCGGATAGGGAATTAAATTTACGAAAATCCCAAAAAAGCGGCCTACTATATAAACAAGACTGAAAATAAGAAGATAAGCCAGCCCCGCATAAAAAACCTTATCCAAATGGAAAAGTTGAGAACTTGCAAAGAAATAAGTCGAGCTACCTTTAACAGCGCTAGCATAGGGCACCCACAAGCTGATGGACTTAGCCAAGTCCTGATATAGAGCTCCAGCCACTAGCATGGATACAATCGTCATAGCAGCATAATATCCCTGCAGAACAATCCCACGCGAGTAGCCAATATAAAAGCTCCAAGCTAATATTAGTAAAATAATAATTGCAAACACTATCTTTCCCCTGTATTAGCTGACTTTTCTCTTAATTCGCTAAGCATTTTGTGACGAAGGCCTTCCAATTCTTTTTCCTTATCATCAAACTCAATCTCGCGACTGAGCTGGGTAGATAAACTATTAATCGCCAGCAAAATGGCCAAGACTTCATCATCTGCCGCAGGCATCTGCTCTTTAATAGCCTTATATTTTTCCTTGGCAACCCGCTCCACTTCTTCCATAAAAAGATTATCGTGTTCTGTTGTTAAAGTTAAGGTTTTGTTTCCAAATGTAAACTTATATCTATTCAAATTTGCCATAAAATCACCTCATGATATTATACCAAAAATCGCTACATTTGTCAGGTAGAAATCTGCTATCTATCCTTTGATAAATTATAACTCTTTCGTATAATAGTATCGTTCACCTGTATAAGGATACTCTTTTAATCTAAACACTTCCTCATAGCCATGCTTCTTATAAAAATCGGGAGCTTGGAAATGAAAGGTATCCACAAATGAATACTTACACTTCCTGTCACGAGCTTCCTCTTCTGCCCTTTGCAAAATATCCGAGCCAAGCCCTTGCCCTCGTAAATCCTCACTCACATATAAATACTCAATTTCCAGCCAATAGCCAAACGTCTCGGCCACCAGACCTCCCATTAAATTTCCGTCCTCATCTTCGACAAAGATATTGAGAGGCTCACTTTTTGAAGCTTCCCGTTTAGAGCGATTATAGGCTCGGATTAAATTTCCAAGTTCTTGGACACGTTCAGATTCTTTATTTTCCAATCTCAATTTCATTAGGCTCTCCTTCTTACCAAATCTTAAATCTATTCTACCATTTTAGCAAGATAAGTATACTTTATTCATTCCAAAAGAAAAAATTTGAAAGATAGATACCTTAAAATATATTAGAAAAGACAAGGCAGAATACCTTGTCCTTATGCTGTATCTAATTGATCTCTTATTCATAGACTTTCTATATAAATCTCACACTTTATATATTCCCCTTACGAACCCGCACTTTCGTAAGCATCCAAGCCCCTATCCCATAGTTTCAAGGAAATGAAAAAGAAAACAAGGGAAATCAGAATCAAGCCACCAATGTTAAAAAGTCCATTCTTTTCCTGCAAGAAATAGCTAGCCGGATAGTAGGCCGTGAAGGCGAAAGGCACGATAAAACTGATCAACCAGCGAAGAAGCGAATTGTAAATGGAAATGGGATACTTAGCAAAATCATTAAACATATAGAAAATGTAAATCATAGCGCCTGACTGCTTGGTCCAAAAAGCGATACTGGCTGTCGCAATTTTCAAAGAAGTATAAATCAAGGTCGCAAAGGGGATACAGACTAGGAAAAGCAAGAATTTGGGAAGAGTCCAAGCAATGCTAGACACCGTTGTCGCTAGTAAAATGCCACCAACCAAAAGTTCACCCAAGGCATCAATCTGAAAGGTCTCAACTAGGATGTGAAAGAGAGGATTGATAGGCCTAGTCAGGTATTTGTCAAACTCTCCCTTTCTCACCAATCGTTGCCCCAGTGCCCAGAGATTGTCAAAAAAGAGATGGTCCAGTCCCTTGGGAATCAAGGAAAATCCATAGATAAAAGCAATCTCTTGAAAGGTCCAGCCTTCTAGAGATGGAATGTGTTGAAAGATGACATTGAGAAACAAGAGGTTCAAGCCTTGAGTCAGGAAAACTCCTAGCACACCAACCACAAAATCAACCTTGTATTCCATGATTTGTTTGATGTATTGTCTGATAAAAATCAGATGCATGCGTTGATATTTTTTCATATTAACCTCCTTGAATAGTGATGAATGACTGGACTCGTTTCCAAATCAATTCAGACAAGCCAAGCATCACTAAGAGCCAGAAAAACTGGAGCAAAAGCGCTTGAAGAATCTGACTGGCATCGTATTTCCCAACAATGATCATGACCGGAGTGTAAATCAAGGATGAAAAAGGCAGGAAGGAGAGAATATCTGAAACCACTTTGGGAAAGAAAGCCAAGGGAATCAAACTCCCAGACATAAAGTCAATCAGAGAATTCTTGAGCAGATTAGAGCCCCATAGATTTTTAAAAACAAAGGCTGAAAACCCAAAGCAGATATTAAAGAAAAAGTTAATCAGATAGGCTAGCGTCAAGCTAAAAAGATAAAGGACCGTTAATCCTAGCACTTCTACAATCCCTTGCCCAGATAAGATTTTCATCAAGACAATAACACTTAAAAATGGCAGTCCAACAGAGATAAAAATCAACCACTTGGAACCAAGCTCGGTGAAGAGATATGAGGCCGCAAAATGCACTGGTCGCAGCAAGCGCATGATAATGGAGCCATCCTTGACCTCCTCCCCAATCATAAAAGAAGAATCCGACCTAGTCAGAAGATTAGTCACAAAACTCATGATGATATAAAGGGTGATATCCGCCATACTGAATCCCTGAATCAAGGACTCCTGCGAGGAATCAAAGACAGCCTTCCAGAGATAAAACTCAACAAAGGCCCCCATGACATCGCCAATCCGATAGAGAATAAAATTGACTCGATAGGTAATCAACTCCTGAATTCCTGCATTGATAAAGGGTTTATAACGTCTCCACAATTTGACCATCTTAGAGCTCCTTTCGGTAGAAGCGACGGATAATATCCTCAATATCCGTATCCACCATCTTCAAATCACGGATTTCAAAATCAGACAAGGTTTGCTTGATAATATCAGTTGACTGGTAGCGGGAACTATCAAATTCAATATTGAGGCTATTTCCTTGTCTATCAATGGTCATATCAGGCAGGCCTTCATAGTGAGAAGCGAGATGACTTTGACCCGGCACCAGTTCAAAGGAGAGAGTCTTCATCTTGCCAAAGGTTTTCTTGAGCTGACTCACCGTTCCATCAAAAATCTCCTGCCCTTTGTCAATCATGAAAATCCGATCACAGAGTTGCTCAATATCACTCAGGTCGTGAGTGGTCAAGAGAATGGTTGTTTCTTCCTCTTGATTGATCTGAGTAATGGCCCGACGAATATTATCCTTGACCGAAACGTCTAAACCAATAGTCGGCTCATCTAAAAAGAGAACCTTAGGATTGTGGAGCAAGGAAGCCGCAATGTCCGCCCGCATCCGTTGGCCAAGTGAAAGAGTCCGTACGGGGTCTTTGATAAAGTCCTTCAAATCCAAGACTTCATTCAAAAAGTCCATGCGCTTATGGAAGAGCGAGTCTGGCACATCGTAAATCTCCTTCAAGACCGTGTAGGTCTCTTGCAGAGCCAAGTCCCACCATAGCTGAGTTCGTTGTCCAAAGACAACCCCAATATCCTTAACATAGTCTTGGCGATTGTCCTGCGGAATCTTGCCGTTAATCCGACAAAAACCAGATGTCGGTTTCAAAATCCCTGTTAGCATTTTGATGGTCGTCGACTTCCCAGCACCATTTGCCCCGATAAAACCTAAAATTTGACCTTTTGGCACCTCAAAGGTCAAATCCTTGACTGCTTCAAAGGTCTGCTTTTCAGGATGAATAAAGGAGCGCAAAGCCCCCTTTAAACCTGGTTCCTTCACTGTCTTCACAAAATTTTTCTGAAGATGTTCCACCTCTATCATTGCCATACGTTTCTCCCTTTAGAAAGACTTCGGTAAGTCATTTCTCAATACAAATAAGCAGTCTAATTTAGCGCTTAACAAAGAAAAAAGCAGATAAATCAGACAATCTAGTATAACATAAGAAATTATAAAAAACCAAAGATAAAAATTAGTAAAAAAAGACAAGATCCGAAAACCTTGTCTTAATTACTATACCGGCGGCCGGGGTCGAACCGGCACGTCCTTGCGGACACTGGATTT
>CAUUSJ010000032.1:0-19782 GCA_963547765.1 uncultured Streptococcus sp.
AGCTGATGAAATCAGCGTAGTAGAGCCCACTCAACCACTGCGTCTTGCTCGACAACCCAAAGACAATTGAGAGGCTAGGACTTTTGTCCCAGACTCTTTTTTATTCCCTTGGGGGAATAATTTATGATAAAATATAAGTAATATGGAGGTTGGCAAAATGGAGAAAAGATCTGGAACCAAGCGACAAGTAGCGTTAAGCAACCGTGCCTTTATCCTTGCCCTGCTGGGAGCGGTATTTGTATCAGCGACTGTCATTTTATTCTTCCAAAGCATCATGGGGCTGCCTAAGGGAAGCGGTAGGAATGCTGCTAAAGATGCTCCCAAATCCTCCTCGGTTGCAGGAAAGAATACCGACTCGAAAACGGTGCGCATCATGGCTAATGGCGATCTTTTGTATCATGATGGGCTTTATATGAGTGCCCAAAAGGCTGATGGTAGCTATGATTTTTCGGAAAATTTCACCTATGTCAAGGACTGGCTCCAGCAAGGAGATTTGGTCTTGGGAGATTTTGAAGGGACCATACGCTCAGACTATCCTTTGGGAGGCTATCCTCTTTTCAATGCTCCGGAGGCTGTTGTGCCCGCCATCAAAGATGCCGGCTACCAAGTGGTGGATCTGGCCCATAATCACATCCTAGACTCAGGGCTTGAGGGAGTCTTTACGACTGCCAAAGCCTTTGAAAATCACGGAATTAGCCCAGTCGGCGTCTATACTCACAAAAACAGGGACAAATCGCCCATCCTGATCAAAGAGATAAAAGGCATCAAGATTGCTATTCTGGCTTACTCCTATGGTTTTAATGGCCTGGAGTCCAATCTCAGTCAGAAGGAGATTGATCATCACCTATCAACCTTTGATGAGGAGAAGATGAAAGCGGAGATTGAGCAGGCGGAGAAAGAAGCGAACATTACAGTAGTCATGCCACAGACGGGGATCGAATACCAGCTGGAGCCAAATGAGGAGCAGGTCGAGCTCTATCACAAGATGGTGGACTGGGGAGCGGACATCATTTTTGGGGGGCATCCGCACGTAGTGCAGCCTTCAGAAATTCTTGAAAAAGATGGTCAGAAGAAGCTAATTATCTACTCTATGGGGAATTTTATCTCCAATCAGCGGATTGAAACCATGGCTGGTGTGGATACGGCTGAGTGGACCGAGCGTGGCGTCTTGATGGATGTGACCATTGAAAAGACGGATAAGGAGACCATTATCAAAAAAGCTCAGGCACATCCAAGCTGGGTCAGTCGTGTGGAAAAGGGAACTTATTCGCCAGAGGGTTATCCGCTTTACACTTATCAAACCCTTATCTTAGAAGACTTCATTGAGGGTGGAAAATATCGCAATCAGCTAGATCAAGCGACCAAAGATCGGATTGATACGGCCTATAAGGAAATGAAAGAGCATGTGCATCTGAATTGGAAATAAGCACAAAAAAGGACACTCCCTTTTGTTTCTTTACTTTTCTTTGATGAGAAACGAACTATTATAGAGCCCACGAGCAAAATAGTTTCATTATCAAAGAGATTTATATATAATATAGGATACAAAAGGGGACAGGTATGTACAGCGTAATAGAAATGTATGGCGATTATGAGCCCTGGTGGTTTTTAGACGGTTGGGAGGACGATATCATTGAAAAAAGATATTTCGATGATTATTACACCGCCCTCAAATACTATAAGAACCGCTGGCTAGAGATGTCTGAAGCATCGCCACTTTATAAAAGCCGCAGTGATCTTATGACGATTTTCTGGGATCCGACCGATCAACGTTGGTGTGAGGAGTGTAATGAAGAGATTCAGCAATACCACTCCCTGCTTTTGTTAGAAAATGAAAGTAAGATCCCCAAGAGCAAGTATCGTCCAGGCTACCGCAAGCAAAATGCTACTGAAAAACACCGTATTTGCAAAATTAAAGTGCGGGCTAGATAGGATAAAAGTCAAAGAATGGAGAAAATTTCTTCATTCTTTTTTTATTTTTTCTCATTTTGTGCGAATAGTAAGGTGAGGAGGACTTATGGTTCAAAAAATTGCAAAGGAAATGATTCAATTGGCCAGGCAGGAAGCAGCTCAAGATATCTATCTGATTCCCAAGAGCACCTGCTATGAGCTTTATATGCGGGTAGGAGATGAGCGGCGCTTCATTCAGACCTATGATTTTGATTTACTGTCGTCAGTCATCAGCCATTTTAAGTTTGTCTCGGGGATGAATGTCGGGGAGAAGAGGCGCAGTCAGCTAGGTTCCTGCGATTATGATTGTGGAGATGTGACGGTCTCGCTCCGTCTGTCAACCGTCGGCGATTACCGTGGCTATGAGAGCTTGGTCATTCGGCTCTTACATGATGAGGAGCGTGAGCTGCGTTTCTGGTTTGACAATCTGCCTGATCTTCGTAAAAAAGTAAATTCTCGCGGCCTTTATCTCTTTTCAGGGCCAGTTGGCAGTGGAAAGACGACGCTGATGCACCAGCTGGCTCAGATGAAATTTGGCCAACAACAGATCATGTCTATCGAAGACCCTGTGGAAATCAAGCAGGAAAACATGCTCCAGCTTCAGCTGAATGAAACTATCGGGATGACCTATGACAGCCTCATCAAGCTGTCTCTGCGCCACAGGCCGGATCTCTTGATTATCGGGGAAATCCGCGACCAAGAAACGGCCCGAGCGGTGGTAAGGGCTAGTTTGACAGGGGCTACGGTCTTTTCAACTATCCATGCTAAGAGCATTCGCGGAGTGTATGAGCGCCTGCTAGAGCTGGGTGTCAGTGAGGATGAGCTGCGCATGGTGTTACAGGGCGTTTGTTATCAGCGCTTAATCGGGGGAGGAGGTGTGATCGACTTTGTCAACCAAGACTATCAAAAGCACGAAGCCAGTCTCTGGAACCAGCAGATTGACCAGCTTTTTGCAGATGGATATATCACAGCTGATCAAAGGCAGGCGGAAAAAATTATCTACGCCTAAGCAAAAGAAGATTATCGAGCTGTTTCGTAATCTCTTTACCAGCGGTTTTCATCTGGCGGAGATTGTTGATTTTCTGCGGCGGAGTGCCCTTTTAGAAGAGGCCTATGTCATGGAAATGCGTTCGGGTTTGGCTGCTGGCCAGTCATTTTCCCAGATTATGAAGCGTTTAGGATTTTCAGATAATGTGGTCACCCAGCTATCTTTGTCTGAGTTGCACGGAAATCTAAATCTTAGTTTGGGTAAAATCGAAGATTATCTGGAAAATCTATCCAAGGTTCGTAAGAAATTGATTGAGGTGGGGACTTATCCCCTGATGCTGCTTGGGTTTCTAGTACTGATCATGCTGGGCTTGCGTAATTATCTCCTGCCTCAGTTGGACAGTCAAAATATGGCTACTCAGTTTATTCATTATCTACCGCAAATCTTTTTGGGAGGCGTTCTGGTGATTTGCTTACTGATTGGCGGTGGTTGGTTCTATTATCGCAAGAGCTCTAAGATGAGATTTTTCAGCCGTTTGGCTAAGTTTCCTTTTGTTGGCGCCTTAGTGCGGGCCTATCTGACGGCCTACTATGCGCGTGAATGGGGGAATATGATTGGGCAAGGGCTGGAATTGAGCCAGATCTTTCTCATCATGCAGGACCAGCCTTCTCAGCTCTTTCAGGAGCTGGGACGAGACTTGGAGACGGCTCTAGGTGCAGGTCAGGGCTATGCCGAGAAGGTCGGCACCTACCCCTTCTTTAAGAAAGAGCTGGCCTTAATCATCGAGTACGGGGAGGTCAAGTCCAAGTTGGGTGACGAATTGGAACTGTATGCCGAAAAGACTTGGGAAGAGTTTTTCCTGAGAATCAATCGTGCCATGAATTTGATTCAGCCTCTCGTCTTTGTTTTTGTCGCTCTCGTGATCGTTTTACTTTATGCAGCTATGTTGCTGCCAATTTATCAGAATATGGAGATTCAATTATGAAAAAATTAAAAGCTTTGAAGGTTAAAGCCTTTACTTTGGTGGAAATGTTAGTCGTCCTTCTTATCATCAGCGTCTTGATGCTCTTGTTTGTCCCGAATTTGACTAAGCAAAAGGATACTATCTCAGAAAGTGGTAACGCGGCTGTAGTCAAGGTGGTAGAAAGTCAAGCTGAGCTTTATGAATTGAAGAATGTAAATGAAAAAGCCACTCTAGGGAAATTGGTTGCTGATGGTCGGATTACCGATAAGCAGGTAGCATCCTATAAGGCTTACTATGGAAAAAACAGCAGTGAAGCTCGTGCAGTTGCGGATTAAGGCTTTTACGCTGTTAGAAAGTCTCCTGGCTTTATTTGTGGTCAGTTTCATTTTATTAGGTCTATCTGGCTCTGTTCAGGCTGGTTTCAATCAAGTACAGGAGCAGCTGTTTTTCATGGAATTTGAGCATCTTTATCAGGAGAGCCAAAAGCTAAGTGTGGCTGGGCATGAAAAGATCAAATTGACCATTTCGGAGCGCAACATCTCCAATGGCTACCAGCAGGTGGAGTTTCCCAAGACTTTGCAGGAACATGCTCCTCAGACCATTCAGTTTGACCAGGCTGGCGGGAATTCTTCGCTCAGCAAGATTGTTTTTCAAACGGAGGATAAAAAGGTTGTTTACCAGCTTTATATGGGTAATGGAAAATTTAAAAAGACGACGAATGGAAGCTAGCATTTTGCTGGAGGCTCTGGTGGCAATGGCAGTTTTTGCGGCTATTGCCAGCTTCCTGCTTGGCCAGATTAGTCAGTCGCGGCAGGAACAGACTCGCTTGTTGCAGGAGGAGGAAGTGTTGCGGGTTGCTCGGATGGCCATGCAGACGGGGCAGGAAAATCTGACGGTCAACAGCATTACAGTCCGCCAGATCAAGACCGACCAGCAATTAACCGTCTATCACCAAGAAGAGAAGGTGCTCAGTGTTAAAAAACGTTAAAATCAAAGCTTTTACACTTTTGGAGACTCTAGTCGCCCTGCTGGTCTTGAGCGGTGGCATATTAGTCTTTCAGTCGATGACCAAGCTTCTGGCTTTTGAACTGCGACATCAACAGGAAAATAAGCAGCAGGAATGGCTCTTATTTGTCGATCAGTTGGAGACGGAGCTATCGCGCAGCCAATTTGACCGAGTCGAAAACGACAAAATCTACATCAAACAGGATGGCAAAAATATAGCTTTGGGCAAGTCTCGGAGTGATGATTTCCGCAAGACGGATGCTTCGGGACGTGGCTATCAGCCCATGGTCTATGGGCTCAAGGCTGCTCCGATCAGTCAGGAGGGGAACCTTGTTCGCTTTCGCTTCCGGTTTGAAAATAATTTAGAAAGAGAGTACATCTATCGTGTTCAAGATAAAAGTTAAGGCAGGCATCTTGCTTTATGCTCTCTTTATGGCAGCTGTCTTTAGCTTGCTCTTGCAATTTTATCTGAACCGGCAGGTAGCCAATCAGCGTCTCTTTCAAGCCAATCGGGAGCGGACAGAAGCCTATGCCTTGGCTGTTTTGACCAAGGAGACTGCCACAGAGGAGAGCGGGCAATTAGCCTTCGACCAAGGGAGCACCCATTATCGCAGGCAGGGAAATATGCTGGAAGTCAGTAGCCAACTTGCCAATCAGAAGAGCTATTCTTTCTATTTTGAGAGCAAAAAGGAGCCAGAGAAGAAGGCTAAAGATGGCAAAGACTCCAAAAATGCCAAAGAAAGTAAAGAGTCCTCTCCTTCAACTGACAAGAGAAGCGACTAATATAAATGTAAAAGATTTGTAATCCGATAGCCCTTGGAAAGAGGGCTTCTTTTTGGTATCATAAGACGACGGAGGATGCCATGAAATTTGAAAAAATAGAACGAGCTTTTCACCTGCTTTTAGAAAATGTACAAAATATCCAAAATGCGCTGGGAACAAATTTCTATGATGCCTTGATTGAGCAGAATGGGATTTATCTGGACGGAGATACAGACTTACAAGAAATTCTGAAAAATAACGAGAAACTCCGCGCCCTGCATTTGACCAAGGAAGAGTGGCGTCGGGCTTATCAGTTTATTTTTATGAAGGCTTCTCAGACAGAGCCACTCCAAGCTAATCATCAGTTCACACCTGATTCGGTCGGCTTCTTGCTGAGTTTTTTGATCGACCAGTTGGCCCAAGACGAGAGAATTGATTTGCTGGAGATTGGCAGTGGAACAGGCAATTTGGCGGAGACTCTGCTTAACCACACACAAAAAAACATGGATTATCTGGGCCTAGAAATTGACGACTTGCTGATTGATTTGTCTGCCAGCATTGCCGAAGTTATGAATTCTAAGGCACACTTTGCTCAAGGAGATGCGGTGCGGCCTCAGGTTCTGAAAGAAAGCGACTTGATTGTCAGTGATTTGCCAGTGGGCTATTATCCAGATGATGCCGTGGCGGCTCGTTATGAGGTTGCCAGTCCAGACGAGCATACTTACGCCCATCATCTCTTGATGGAGCAATCGTTAAAATATTTGAAACCGGGGGGCTATGCTATCTTTCTCGCGCCAAATAATCTGCTGACGAGCCCTCAAAGTCATCTGCTGAAAAAATGGCTGCTTTCTAGTGCCCAGCTCTTGGCAATGATTTCCCTACCAGAGAAGATTTTCGCGAGCCGACAGAATGCTAAGACGATATTTGTCCTGAGAAAACAAGGCGAATCAGACATTCAGCCGTTTATCTACCCTTTGCAGGACTTGCAAAGTCAGGATGAAATCTTAAAGTTTCGTGAAAGTTTTCAAAACTGGGTTAAAGTTAGTGAAATTCAAACAAATTTCTGATATAATAGTTTGAAAACGCTTAAAGAGGTGACGAGATGTCAAAAACTATTTCTATCAATGCTGGAAGTTCGAGTGTAAAATGGCAACTTTATTCAATGCCAGAAGAAAAGGTGCTGGCTAAAGGTTTGATTGAGCGGATTGGTCTCAAAGATTCAATCTCTACGGTTAAATTTGATGGTCGTTCTGAACGCCAAACCTTAGATATTGCTGATCATACACAAGCTGTGAAAATTTTATTGGATGATTTGAAACGATTTGAAATTATTCAATCTTACGATGAAATCACAGGTGTTGGGCACCGTGTCGTAGCTGGAGGCGAGTATTTCAAAGAATCAGCTCTTGTGACTGACGATGTATTGGAAAAAATTGAAGAGTTGTCTCTATTGGCTCCTTTGCACAATCCTGCCAATGCTGACGGTATCCGTGCTTTCAAGCAACTTCTTCCAGAGATTACCAGTGTGGCTGTTTTTGATACATCATTCCACACAACTATGCCAGAAAAGGCTTATCGCTATCCATTGCCAACCAAGTATTACACTGAAAATAAGGTTCGTAAATACGGAGCACATGGAACCAGCCATGAGTATGTGGCTCACGAAGCTGCGAAACTTTTGGGTAAACCGATTGAAGAATTGAAACTCATCACTTGCCACATCGGAAACGGTGCTTCTATCACAGCAGTTGATAAAGGGCGCTCAGTGGATACTTCTATGGGCTTCACTCCTCTTGGTGGAGTTATGATGGGAACGCGTACGGGTGACATCGATCCAGCGATTATTCCATACTTGATGCAGCATACAGATGACTTTAACACGCCAGAAGATATCAGTCGAATTCTGAACCGTGAATCTGGACTGTTGGGTGTTTCAGAGAAATCAAGCGATATGCGTGATATTCATGAAGCTATGCGTGCAGGTGATGAAAAGGCACAATTGGCAAATGAAATTTTTGTGGATCGCATTCAAAAATACATTGGTCAGTATTTAGCTGTTTTAAATGGAGCAGACGCCATTATCTTTACAGCTGGTATCGGTGAAAACTCTGTGACTATCCGTCGCATGGTTATCGAAGGAATTTCTTGGTTTGGCTGCGATGTCGATCCAGAGAAGAATTTCTTTGGTGCTACAGGAGATATTTCAACAGAAGCTGCTAAAGTCAGAGTTCTGGTTATCCCGACAGATGAAGAGTTAGTCATTGCGCGTGATGTAGAACGCTTTAAAAATCAATAATCAAAAGAGGCTGGGACAAAAGTCCTAGCCTCTCAATTGTCTTTGGATTGTCGAGCAAGACGCAGTGGTTGAGTGGGCTCTATTACGCTGATTTCATCAGCTTTTACAGCCCTACTCAACTGTGCGGAGGTGGGACGACGAAATCGAATTCTAACGAATTACCGATTTCTGTCCCACTCTCTTTTCTTGTGACTTTATGATTTTTATTTGCTAAGATATTGATTCAAAGCTAGATGGGGCATGTTCCAGTCAGTGTAAATAATCACGCATTGACTGAAAATCAATTTGGTAAAAGTCAGACGACTATCAAGGTCTGATGGCAGATTGTGTGTATCTGGACTAGTTAGGTGCGAGTTAGAGGATAAGAAAAAGACTATATACGGTGCAGTTCATGGGGAATCGTCTTTTGGGGGAAAATTTAATTTTTCTAGAGGGAGAGCTAGTTGAGTGCGTGGAGTGCTAGCCTTGGAGACTCGGCAATCAGGTAAGCTATCCATTCCTAGACTTGCTTCTGTGCTGTTTGAGTTCTGCTTCAAAACTTTCTGACGGTGCTTCCACGCTGATGGTTTCTAGGGAGAACGGATGGGTGAATGTCAGACGATGGGCATGGAGCATGAGACGGCCTTGAGGTTGGGGGTGGTAGAGAGGGTCACCAATGATGGGATGACCATGATGAGCGAGATGGACACGAATTTGGTGAGTCCGTCCTGTTTTCAATTGGCATTTGACCAAGGTTGCCTTGTCAAACTCCTTGAGTCGGGTCACATGAGTTTCAGCGTAGAGACCCTTTTTCGAATCAACGAGACGTTTACGTCGGTCATGGCGGTCGCGTCCAATTTTATCTTTGTAGACGATGGTCTTGCTAGGAAATTTCCCTTGGGCAAGGGCCCAATATTCGCGGGCGATTTCTTTGTTTTCCAAGAGGCGGTTGAGAATGGGGAGGACAAAAGGATTTTTGGCAAACAGGATAGCACCACTGGTTTCTTTGTCCAGACGGTGAACGACATAGCAGGTCTGGCCGACATAGCTTGACACATGGTTGAGCAGAGCGACTTCTGTCGGTTCGTTTCCGTGACTTTTCATGCCCTTAGGCTTATTGACAATGATGAGATGCTCGTCCTGATAGAGCTCTTCGACCAGATGAGGTTGGCCAGCAGGGAGTTCTTTTTCTGGATAGTCCTCTTTGTCAAAGGTCAGTTGAATGCTGTCGCCAGGCTTGACCAAGTTCTGCCAGTGGATGGACTCTCCGTTGACTAAGATGTGTTTCTTAGTTCGGAGAAAGTGACGAATCTTGCGAGGAATGAGCAGTTGGTCTTCTAGTAATTCTTTGACGGTCATTGAAGTTAGACTTGCGGGGATGGTAATGGTAAATTTCATGTTTTCATTGTAGCAAAAACTAGCCTATTTGGAAATGCTTAGCTGGAAAATGGAAAGCAGCTCTGCTATTTCCTTAAAGAAAGCTAAAAGAAATAGAAAGTAGCGGAGTCGCGCCTTGTGTCTGCATGGATAAGGTGATAAAATATGTTTTATGAAGAAATTAAATGAGATATTTGAAAAATTAGTCAATATGTTTAAAACGGATCAGCCTGAGAAAAAGGTTGCTGAGGAGCTGGAGGGTGAGACGCCTGAACCTAGATACAGTCGCACTGGCAAGAGTCGGAAGAAGCCCTTGTCTCAGCATCCCATCCGCCGCTTTTGGCGCAGGTTCCATCTAACCAAGATATTCTTGATTCTCGGCTTGACCTTTGGTCTGGTGGTTGGTGGCTATCTTTTTTATGTAGCTAAGACGACCAATGTCAAAGACTTGCAGAATGCTCTTAAAGCCACGACTTTGATCTATGATAAGGATGGAAACGAAGCGGGCAGCTTGTCTGGGCAAAAGGGAACCTATGTCGAATTAGATGCGATTAGTCAGGACTTGCAGAACGCTGTGATTGCGACAGAAGACCGTTCTTTTTATAAGAATGGCGGGATTAACTACAGTCGCTTCTTTCTAGCCGTTTTGACTGCGGGGCGCTCTGGTGGTGGTTCGACCATCACGCAGCAGCTGGCCAAGAATGCCTATCTCTCTCAGGATCAGACCATTGAGCGTAAGGCTAAGGAATTTTTCCTAGCTTTAGAAATTAACAAAAAATACAGCAAGCAGGAAATCCTGACCATGTACCTCAACAATTCTTATTTTGGAAATGGGGTTTGGGGCGTGGAAGATGCCAGCAAGAAATACTTTGGTGTATCTGCCAGCCAGCTCAGTCTAGATCAGTCGGCTGTTCTAGCAGGCATGCTCAAAGGACCAGAGTTATATAATCCCCTGTATTCAGTCGAAAATGCGACCAACCGTCGTGACACCGTTCTTCAAAATATGGTGGCGGCAGGTTACATTGATCAGGCGACGGCGGATCAGGCTGCGACGGTTGGCATTGGAGGCCAGCTAGTTGATGCCTATGAGGGTAAGTCAGAAGACTACCGCTACCCATCTTATTTTGATGCGGTGATCAATGAAGCGGTCAATGATTACGGTCTGACGGAAGAAGAAATCGTCAACAACGGCTATCGGATTTACACCGAATTGGATCAAAATTACCAAGCCAGCATGCAGGTCATCTATAGCAATGTTGATCTCTTCCCGCTGGCTGAGGACGGGACGCGGGCCGAGTCAGGAAGCGTAGCGCTAGATCCTAAGACGGGTGGTGTTCGGGCTTTGGTTGGCCGTGTCAATAGTGCTGATGGCTCTGCTTTTCGGACGTTCAACTACGCGACTCAGTCTGCTCGTAGTCCAGGCTCAACCATCAAGCCTTTGGTGGCCTACAGCCCAGCTATAGCAGCCGGCTGGTCAACGGATAAGGAACTAGATAATAGTCGGACAGTTTTTGGTGACTATAAGGTCAATAACTACGGCAATATCCAAAGTTCACCGACGGTTCCAATGTATCAAGCCTTGGCTGAATCCCTCAATATTCCCGCGGTTTCAACAGTGGACGAATTAGGCGTGAACAAGGCCTTTGAGTACGGCAAAAAGTTTGGTCTTAATATGGATAAGGTAGAACAGAATCTGGGTGTAGCTCTGGGAAGCGGCGTGACGACCAATCCACTTCAGATGGCTCAAGCCTACTCAGTCTTTGCGAATGATGGAGTTATGAATGATGCCCATCTTATCACCAAGATAGAAAATGCTAGTGGTCAGGTTGTCAAAACCCACCGGCAGACTTCTACCCGCGTTCTCAATCGCTCAACCACAGAAAAGATGACCAGTATGATGCTGGGAACTTTCTCAAACGGGACGGGAGTCTATGCGGCTCCGTATGGCTATACAATGGCTGGAAAGACAGGAACGACAGAGACTGACTTTAACCCTGATTTGTCAGGAGACCAGTGGGTCATCGGCTACACACCAGATGTGGTTATCAGCCAATGGTTGGGCTTCCCTAAGACGGATGAAACTCACTATCTGACTGGTACGAGTGCCAATGAAGCTTCGGCTATTTTCCGCAATGTAGCCAACACCATCCTGCCTTATACGGAAGGAACATCCTTCTCGGGTCAGAAAAATGCTTATGCTGAAAATGGAATTTCCCCAGTCGATACCTACGGTACTGGTCAAACGAATACGACTAGCGAAAATAAAGACTTTTTGAAAGAAGTCCAAGAAAGAGCGCAAAACCTGGTAGATGATGCCAAGAAAGCTATCGATGAGTCTGGGATTACTGAAAAAGCCAAAAATCTATGGGATACCATTACTGGCTGGTTCCATTAATCGTCCAAACAGCTTGTCAAAGAAGTAGAAAACTGCTATAATAAGGGGAATGGAGGCGTCATGGCATTAAAAAAAGCGAGTCTAGCGTGTACAGTTTGTGGGTCACGAAACTACTCAATCAAACTTAGTAGCACTCCAAAACCTACGCGTCTAGAAGTGAATAAATATTGTAAACACTGCAGTAAATATACGCTGCATAAAGAAACCAGATAGGAGATAGTTGTGAAATTCATTAAAGATGTTTTCGTTTTGCTACGAGATACAACTTGGCCTACCCGTAAAGAAAGATGGACTGATTTCCTTTCCGTAATGGAATACACAGCATTCTTTGCTGTTGTCATCTATATTTTTGATAAGGTGGTTGCCAGCGGTCTCTTCCGCATAATCAATATGTTTTCATAAGAAAGATGAGGCTGGGACAAAAGTCCTAGCCTCTCAATTGTCTTTGGAATGTCGAGCAAGACCAGTGGTTGAGTGGGCTCTACGCCCTACTCAACTGTGCGGAGGTGGGACGGCGAAATTGAATTCTGACGAATGACCGATTTTTGTCCCACTCTCTTTTGTCTGTAAAATATTTATCAAAATGCTTTGTAATTTTAGATTTTATGGTATAATAAGGCTAGAATATCAAGCAGAAGCCCTAGGCTTTTTTATTTAGGAAAGGACAAAACATGGACAGTTTTGATAAAGGCTGGTTTGTACTGCAAACCTACTCAGGCTATGAAAACAAGGTAAAGGAAAATCTCTTGCAGCGCGCTCAGACCTATAATATGCTGGAAAATATCCTGCGCGTGGAAATTCCAACTCAGACCGTACAAGTAGAGAAAAACGGCAAGAGCAAGGAAGTCGAAGAAAACCGCTTCCCAGGTTATGTATTGGTTGAGATGGTCATGACGGACGAAGCTTGGTTTGTCGTGCGGAATACGCCAAACGTAACTGGATTTGTGGGTTCACACGGAAACCGTTCGAAACCAACTCCGCTCTTGGAGGAAGAAATCCGCAGCATTCTGATTTCTATGGGACAAACGGTTCAAGAATTTGATTTGGATGTCAAAGTGGGTGATACAGTTCGCATCATTGACGGTGCCTTTGCTAACTATACTGGCAAAATCACGGAAATTGACAATAATAAGGTCAAGATGATTATCTCTATGTTTGGAAATGACACGGTTGCAGAAGTCAACCTCAGCCAAATTGCTGAATTATAATTTTTGAATGCATAAAAAAGAGTCGGAAAGTATTTTTCGCTCTTTTTTGTTAGCAGCCCTGAGATTTTAGATAAAAGCTGGTCATTCTGGTCTCATTGCAATTCATTAAACTTGAGCAGTGACGTAAAAAATACAAACAAAAAGAGAGTGGGACAGAAATCGGTAATTGGTTAGAATTCGATTTCGTCGTCCCACCTCCGCACAGTTGAGTAGGGCTGTAAAAGCTGATGAAATCAGCGTAGTAGAGCCCACTCAACCACTGCGTCTTGCTCGACATTCCAAAGACAATTGAGAGGCTAGGACTTTTGTCCCAGCCTCTTGGTTAGTATAAAGTCGGATTTAAACCGATAAAAAAGGCGGTAGACGGATTAAAAGCTATTGATTTATCGGGCTTTGTGGGGGTTTCGCCCCAAATTCGCCCCAAATTTAAGCGGTCAGGAATATTTCTTTTATTTGCTCAAAGTTTTTATCTGCCAAGGCTTCCATTTGGTGCGAGTAGACCTTTAGGGTTATATCTGGGCTTTCATGACCTAATAGCTTTGATATGGTTACAATGTCAATCCCTTTGAATATCAGGTAAGAAGCGTAGGTATGCCTTAGACTGTGGTTTCTGACAGGCCTGCCTACCAGTTTTTTAATGAGCTTGTTACAAGCCGAGTTTGAAACGCCAAAACATACCCTGTTTTTAATATTGGCCTGCCAGTGTTTCTGTTTATAAGTTTTTAAAGTCTCGATCGTGATCCTGTCAATTGGGATTTTTCTTTTTGAACTTTCATTTTTTAAATCTCCAAAATCTTGAGTTTTCGAGTAATCAAATCCCTTGTTAATGTCAATAATTCCTTTGTCGAAGTCTATATCATTCCAGGTTAGCCCCAGAGCCTCAGAGAAGCGCATACCAGTCACTGAAAGGATGTAGAGGGTGAAATAGGACACGTACTGGATATTGGACCGTGTAGAGGCTATTAGATTCTTATATTCGCTCTCTTCTAAAAAGTCGTTATCCTCCGACCTAGTTTCTATCTGAGATTTGACTTTGGCACCTTCAGCGAAGTTGTAGCTAATCACTTGCTCCCTGACTGCTACTTTCATAGCTCCCTTGATTTGATAGTGGAATTTCTCGAGGGTTTCTTGGGCGTATTTCTCACCAAATTCATTGAGCCTTTTTTGATAAAAAAGCGGAGTGATGTCCTTTACTTTCAAATCTCCAAAATAGGTCTTGATGTGCTTAAGGTTTTTGGTATAAGTATCCCAGGTCTTATCCTTGACGTGCGGACGCTTGTAAACATCGGACCACGTTTTGACAAAATCATAAAGAGTGACATCTTTGTCTGTCAGGATATTCTCGGATAGGCTATCCTCTACCTCCCTTGCTGCAGCTTGAGCTAGTTTTTTGGTCTTAAAGCCTGATTTTGATTTCTGCTTATACTTGCCGTCAGGCCCTTTGTAAGAGATACGATATTCCCAACCATTATCCCTTTTTCTAAAGTATGCCATTGTTTTCTACCTCATTTCTTGGTAAAATGGGTATAAGAAAACGACCTTTTGAATGGTTGTTTCTTATACTGGATATCCTCACACTCAAAGTTTGGCGATGGCGAGTGTGGGGCTTTTTAATAAACTAAAAACCCTACTCATAAGAGCAGGGTTAGGATTGTCCTCTTGGGACAGTATCATATATTTTGTCGTCAAGCGACCTTATGATCCTATTCTAACCCTAATTTTAAGAAAAGTCAATAAAAATACTCGAATTTTAAAAAATATTTTTCAGTGCCTCATCTATTTTGTCCATAGTATCATCGGAAAGTACAATATCATTCAAAATTGAATTATTATTTTTGGGATCACGGAGTCTCATTTTACTAATTGTTGTAACCTGATTCAATAGAACGATGCTATCTTTGTTCATATTTTGTGTTTTTAGGATAAATTTATTAGCATACTTCAGTTTCTCCTTGAGTTCTGCAAGTAAAATTGCATTTTCTTTTGCTTCCTGTCGTATTTTATCCGCCTGATCACTTGCGAATTCTATATTTTTATTGATAGTTCGTATTTGTTTATTGATAGTTCGTATTTGCTCAATAGAAGAATCGTCTATATCATAACTCAGTAAGTTTTCAAGTATTTCAAAAGTTTTTTCATTATCTTTGATTAACGATTCAATCATTGCAGCTCTTTCGTGCAATTCATCATCTTTTTTTGAAACACGATCATACAATTCAGTTAATTCTATGATTTTTCGATTAGCCTTATTTATTAATAACTGAAATACTTCGTCGCCAATTGGAAGTTGAAAATATTTCAAATTGGATATATCAGTTGTTTCTTTTACAGAGGTTAAAGGCAATACATGAAGAAGATGGTTTGAACGTGCATCTATTTTATTCAGAACTATTGCATAATGAAGGCCTCCGTATTCTCTACCAACATTGAAACCAAAATCAGCATAAACGATACTTCCTCTGTTTAAAGCCTGAATACTTCGCGGATTAAAAACTTGTTCTATCTTTAAGTATTTTACCCAACTCTCTATCCACTGCGCTATTTTATCAGATCGTTTATTCCCTTCATCGTCCATTCTCTGAAGGAGATGAAGATAATCCTCTAGTTCTTGTATTATCGTGGCAGTGTAGACAGCTATTTCTTCATTTGTTCTATTACTTCCCATAATTTTTTCTTTCCTCATTAACTACCAGTTAACCGATAAAACTCTTCCTAAATCATATCCTCACACTCAGAGTCGCCAAAGTTTTGAGAGCGTGGGGATTTTTATTTTATTCTAATCCATTTGAAATTTTAACTGTCAGAAGAAAAGATCCGTCTTCTTGCTTCGCAAAGGTCAAAATAACCGATTGAAATTTGCTTCCTGCCGAAGTATATGTGATCGTTTTGCTTTCGTGATCGCTAATAGTAGTGGTATTTTCGTCAGTTGGTTTGCCGTGGTCACGGATAACGTCGTCGTATTTTGTTCCGCCTGCGCCGTTATTGGCAATGTCACCTTCTTTAAGAGCGTCGAATTGTTCTTTTGTCCAATTGAACTTTGCATCTTCTTCTTTTTGTGACGATTCGATAGAGGAGCTTACAGAGCTTGCTGCAGACTCATAAGATTTGCTAGCTTCATCGATTGCATGAGAGTAGAATGATTGAGTAGCAATAACGATTATGAGAGATAAAATAGAGATAACAGAGCCAACAATAGATAAGGTCTTTTGTTTTTTTCGATTTACAATAAGACCGATAACTCCAAGTACAAGGCCAAGGATGCCAATTAAAAACGATAGATTGTTAATAATAGGGATCCACGATCCAACCAGAGCAATTGCTCCGAAGACAATAGCTAAAATGCCTAAAGCTTTGCTTTCTTGCTGCATAAATAAACCTCCTCAGCTTTTAGTGTGGTTCAGTGGTTGCACATTTTTTAACTAATTAAATTCAAGTATTATTCTTTAGCCACTACTGATGAGGTAGTGGTTTTTTATTTTTCTCTATACAAATCCACGACTTCGCCGATAATTCGGAAGTCTGTTTCTGGAGTGATTGGCATATCTTTGTACGCAGGGTTTAGGCTATGTAGGTAAGCTTGTTCTTTGTCAATCACTAGCTGCTTGATATAGGCATCGCCGTTATAGTTGAATACGCCTATAACGCCGTTATTCAAGTCCACGCTGGTCTGAATGAATACCAGGTCGCCATCGTGATAGTCTGGCTCCATAGAGTCCCCTTTAATCGGAATAACAAAGTCAGCATCTACATCTACTGGCAACTCAATCTGTTCAACTCGTACATCGTTCAAATACTGCCCAGTGCCTGCAGAAGCCGGGTGGTCGTAGTAGTCGTAGCTGTAGAGTTGAATAACTTCAGATACTTCGTTTATCTTCGTTTCTTCTTCGTTTTCTTGATTCTCCAGAAGTTCCTCAGACGTCCGTAGCACGATTTTTTGATTGGACGGGGTTAATTGTACCACTGTGTCGTTAATTTGCTGTAGAAGAGAGGTGGAGGGGGTATACCGTTCTACTAAATCTGATTTATCGACCTTAAAATAATTAGCCATTAATTCTATTTTATCGATTCGGGGATAAGTTTTGGCGTTAACCCAATCTAAAACAGTGGTATATTTAAAATTCATCAGGGTGGCAAAATCTTTGACGTTAAGCCCCAAGCTATCTAAGTGCCTGCGTATATTGTTTGCCATTATTTTTTTATTTCCCAGCGAGTTAGTCATACGTCTCACCTCCTACTATATATTATAACACATTATAACGGAAAAACCGTATTTCTATCAAAAAAATATAAAAAAAATAAAAAAAACTTAAATTTCGTGTTGACAACACGGTTTAACCGTGTTAAAATATAATCAAGCTTAAAGAAATAACAAAGCTAAGAGCAAAAGAGAAAGGAGAAGAAAGATGAATGAACTAGAAAAAACAGCCCTCAATGAAGTATTGAGGACGGTTAGACTTATAAATCAAAAAGTCGCTGAGGTTGTTGAACTTCAAAGTCAGCAAGAGCTAGCTATTTCTTATCTTCGGGGAATAATGGATGGTTCTGTGTCCGATTGAGTATCTCTTGAGCTTGTTGAATCAATGACTGATGTTCGGATATAAACGGTTTTACTTTTATATCTTTGATTGGTGTGAAAGAAGAATAAGACTGTTGTTTTTCTAACAGATTTAGTATCTTGTTTAGCTTTTTGGTCAAATTGTCATTGAGATCATCAAGTGTAAGACTTCTTTCGGCACGACTCTCAGGCATTTCGAAGTTTTCAAAACTTAGTATTTTAGATTTCAAATTTTCTTTAGAATCTTCAATTTTTGCCACATCGGTATCGTAGAATACGGTACGAGTTGTAATAACATCGAAAGGAAGTCTTTCTCCTACCTTTATGATTGGTACAAGGGGGAGTTCTCGGGCTTGCCTGAAACCTAATTCATAAAACGCGTTAGGATTATGTTCAGTCATATCTGCTATGACCATAGGGGCAGTTTTGAGGTAGTTTATAACTGTTTCGTTGATGTTGTCAACCGCATTGACGTGATCAACACGAACAGGTCTATAACCAAGTTCTTCACAAACAGGAGCGATAAGATATCTATATACGTTGTCAGCTCGTTCTCTGGTAGGTGTTCCAGATTCACCAATGGCAGTTACAATAAAACAAATCTTTTCAGTCATGTTTTTCTCCAATCATTTTATTTTGATTATACCACATTTGAAAGGGGGTGACGGGAGATGGAACTTAATAAAATTAATGTAATTGTCAAAATAGCCAATGCGGACAAATTTCGTTTATTGGTTGAAAAATTCAATCAAAAAGCCCACGAGCTAAACGAAATAGCTCATGAGCTGGAAGCATTTCACTTTCAAGGTGAAATTGAAAGTCGAGCTATGTTAAGCAATACCGACAAGGTCGAATGATGCCAATTCTGGAAATTTATAAACTGGGAATAATTTATCAACTTCCAAGATGTGCACATCGTAAGCATAGCTATCAGTCTTCAGCTTTGAATATTCTTCTTCCAAATAAGCAAAATCAATACGATTCAAAAGTTTGAAAATTTGAGAACGAACAACATCTGTATCTGAAATATAACTAAGAATACTTAGTTCGTTCTCTTTGAAGTCGAAAGATTTATATAAATCATGGATACGTATTTCATGAGATTCATGATCTAGTTCAAACATGCCAAGACTGTAGTCGATAAAAGTATAATTATCTGACTTTTCTTGATATGTTTTGAATTTATACAATTTATTTTCATAGCTAAAAATGAGATTTTCAGATTTTAAAGTTTTTTCGACTTCTGAATTAGTTTTTGAAACAAGATACGCATAGCTAGCTTCTAATATCCTAATTTGATTTAGATTCATAATATTCACCTCCTTTCTGACTACATTATAGCAGAATTGCGAGGAATAAATAGAAAAATAAGGAGGTAGGAACGTGCCGAAAATGACACTAAAAATGTTAAGAGTGCGAGATAATCTGACGCAAGAAGCGGCAGCAAAGGCTCTAGGAATATCCCCTTCCACATTAAGCAAGTGGGAATCCGGCAAAAGCTTTCCGGATGTTCTGGATATTAATAAGATTGAAAATCTTTATCGCATTAACTATAACGATATTATTTTTTTACCAATCGACACGGTTTAACCGTAACAGAAAAGGATAGAAAGGGGCTTAAATATGAGATATGCAGTACATAATCAGGAATACCAACGAGAACTACACTCAACTGAACAACCACTCAGCTCAGAACTCAGAACTTAGTTTGCAAGCTAAGGGGTTGCTATTAGTACTGATGTCTAACAAGGACACATGGCGTCCTTACATTGATGAGCTTTCTAAACGTTCTAAGAATGGGCGTGATGCTCATAGGGCGGCTTTTGAGGAGTTGAAAGAGGCGGGTTATATCCGTATCTATCGCAAAAGTTTTGGCCGTGGCAAAGGTATCCAGAATTTTCCTTTAGTTCAAGACGTGCCAATTTCAGAAAGTTATTGGAAATATTGGATAAGCAATCTTGAAAAAGAGTTATCCACAGAACAGTAAAAGGATTTATTTACAACTTACTGACTTTACAAAGTTGAAAAGTTCAAAAGTTGAATTTTACAAAGTTGAAAAGTTCAAAAGTTGAAAAATCCGACACTAATAATAACTAATAAATAATAATAACTAACTTAATAATAATCTAAGCCTTACGGCACTAACTTAGTAATAACTACTAACTTACAACAAACTAATACTCCTCTAAATAAATAAAAGAGAGAAATTTAAAATTTAGGATTTTGCAAAAATAAGAAAGGAGTAAACATGAGACCAAAACGGTATCCGTATAGCGGGAAAAGAAAAAAACAATCCGACGAAC
>CAUUSJ010000033.1:0-18933 GCA_963547765.1 uncultured Streptococcus sp.
GTTTTGAAAATACAAAAAGACAAACACCAAAAATGACGTTTGTCTTCGTTCTGAGAGAACGGAATACTTTATCCGTTCTCTTCTTGTTTTTAAAAGTTTATCAAGACGCAGAGTTAAAGTCAGTTAGCTTTGGCTTTCATCGAGCTTAGTTTTTTCTGCTTCAGCCTTTTTGGCTGATTTGATGAGAATTTTTCCATTGCTAGTCATGATAGCTTTGAGATCTTTTTCGCTTGGATTTTCCAGATAGAAGTCAGTAATAGCATCTTCGATATGGTCCTGAATGGTACGGCGCAGTGGGCGAGCCCCCATTTTTGGATCGTAGCCCAGGTCAACCAATTTTTCCTTGACCTTCTCCGTAACATCCAGATGAATGTCGTTGGTTGCCAAACGTTGATTAACATCGTCCAACATAAGGTTGACGATTTGCAGCAGATTGTCCTTGCTGAGCGCCTGGAATTCGATAATGCCGTCAAAACGGTTCATAAACTCAGGACTGAAGAAGTTACCCAATTCACCCAAAACGGAGTTGGTGCGGCCTTCACGCGCTGCTCCAAAGCCAACGCTGGCTTCAGCTTTGCCAGTTCCGGCATTGGATGTCATGATGATAATGGTGTCTTTGAAGCTGACAGTCCGGCCTTGACCATCGGTCAGGCGGCCATCATCTAGAACCTGCAGGAACATGTGCATAACATCAGGATGGGCCTTTTCCACCTCATCCAGCAGAATGAGCGAGTAGGGATTACGACGGACGCGCTCAGTCAATTGACCAGCTTCATCATAGCCGACATAGCCCGGAGGGGCACCGACCAGCTTGGCCACGCTGTGTTTTTCCATATATTCACTCATGTCAAAGCGAATCATGCTGTCAGCCGAGCCAAATAGCTCAATGGCTAGTTGCTTAGACAGCTCAGTCTTACCGACACCAGTAGGTCCGACAAAGAGGAAGCTGCCGATTGGGCGATTAGGACTTCCTAGTCCGACCCGGTTGCGTCGGATAGCCTTGGCAATCTTATCCACAGCATCGTCTTGGCCGATGACATGGGTCTTTAAGTCACTGGCAAGATTGACCAGCTGAGACTGTTCTTTTTCTTTGAGGTCGCCAACTGGGATATTGGTCTTTTGCTCTACGATGTGCTCAATCGTTTTCTCGCTGATAATCGGAGTATCCTTGTCTAGCACACTTGTCTGCTGGAGTTCCTTATACTTGGCAATTTGGTCACGGAAGTAAGCTGCTTTCTCGAAATCTTCGTCACGAGTTGCCTGAGCCTTGAGATTTTCGGCCTCAATCAGACGTTGGTCAATGACCTTGGGATCAACGAAGTTGAGGGTCAGATTCATCTTGGACCCAGCCTCATCCAAGAGGTCAATAGCCTTGTCTGGCAGGAAGCGATCTTGGATGTAGCGGTTGGAGAGAAGCGCAGCAGCTTCAATAGCCGCATCTGTGTACTTGACGTGATGGTAGTCTTCGTATTTTTTCTGAATCCCTTTGAGGATGGTAATGGTTTCTTCAACAGTCGGCTCATCTACCTTAACTGGCTGCATGCGGCGTTCGAGGGCTGCATCTTTTTCAATAATACGGTATTCATTGAGGGTAGTCGCTCCAACCATTTGGAGTTCTCCGCGAGCCAAAGCTGGTTTGAGGATGTTCCCAGCGTCCATATTGCCATCGCCAGCAGAGCCTGCTCCGACAATTTCATGGATCTCATCAATAAAGAGAATGACATCTTGACGAGAACGAATCTCGTCCATGAGCTTCTGCATCCGCTCTTCAAATTGACCACGGATACCAGTTCCTTGTACTAGGCTGACAACGTCCAGGCGGATAACTTCCTTGCCTTGGAGTTTATGAGGCACATCCCCGTCCACAATCTTCTGGGCTAGGCCTTCGACCACAGCTGTTTTTCCGACACCGGGTTCCCCGATAAGGACAGGATTGTTCTTGGTGCGGCGGTTGAGGATTTCAATGACACGAGTAATCTCTTCGTCCCGACCGATGACAGGGTCGATTTCTCCTTTACGAGCGATCTCAGTCACATTGATACCAAACTCTTCTAGGAGACCTTTTGGCTTTTGCGGAGCCTGTTGGCGTGCTCCGCCTCCATGATTGGAATTGCCACCATAGCCACCGCCACCGTAGCCTCCTCCAGATTGAGTTGGCGGGATATTTGGATTTGGTTCTTGGGGTTGTTGAAAATTACCAAGACTGTTAAAGAAATCGTCAATAGGATCAATTCCTTGGTTGTTAGCCTGAGTCAGTCCTCGAAAAAGGCTATTGTTAGGGTCTGTCTTCATGATTTGATAGCAATTTTGACAAAGGTCAATCTGCTGTTTATTTCCGTTTACATTTGTATAGAGATGGATGGTTGATTCATTGATTTTACAATTTTGACAAAGCATATTCTACCTCTTTCTTTGGCCGTAGATCCACCTATTTTTAAATGGTCAAAAATAGTCAAAGTATTATAGTTTCATTATATCAGTATTCTTGCACAATGCAAGAATTTACTACAAAATCCTCCCTGAGACTGATTTTTTGAGAAATTATAGCGCGAAAAAGAGAAAAAAATGGTCTTTTACTGGTATTTCAGTTTCTTTTTATGGTAAAATAGGAGAGAAGCAAGTAAATAGGAGAAATAAAATGGAATCACATTTAGTTAGAATCATCAATCGTTTGGAAGCTATGGCCAAAGATGGTGGAAATTTAAAACGTAATTTTGAACGTGAAGGAGTAGTTGTTGCCGAAGTGGCGTATAGCTACGACGAAGAAAATGGACCAATTTTTACTCTGCGTGATGTGGCAGCGCGTGAGACTTATACTTTCGATAGTATTGACTTGATTGCCATGGAAATTTATGAATTATTATACTAAAAAGCAGACTTCTGCTTTTTTATTTTGCTCGCCAAGCTCAGTCTTTAATCTTATAACTTTATATAAGAAAAATGTATAAGTGGGACAAGAGGATTTCTGATATAATGAATAAATATAGTGAAAAAGAAATGAGAAAAGAATGGCAAACATTATTGACGGAAAAGCTTTAGCAGAAAAGCTTCAAGCGAAACTTGCAGAAAAAACAGCAAAGTTAAAAGCAGAAACAGGTCAGGAACCAGGTTTAGTAGTGATTTTGGTGGGCGATAATCCAGCCAGTCAGGTTTATGTGAGAAATAAAGAGCGGTCTGCTCTAGCCGCTGGCTTTCGCAGTGAAGTTGTGCGTCTGCCCGAGTCAACGAGTCAGAAAGAATTGCTGGCTTTGATTGCTAAATATAATCAGGATCCAGTTTGGCATGGAATCTTAGTTCAGCTTCCTTTGCCAGCCCACATTGACGATGAAGCGGTTTTATTAGCCATTGATCCAGATAAGGATGTAGATGGCTTTCATCCGACCAATATGGGGCGACTTTGGTCAGGGCATCCCTTGATGATCCCTTCTACACCATCAGGAATCATGGAAATGTTCCGTGAATATAAGGTGGACTTGGAAGGAAAGAATGCGGTGGTGATTGGCCGTAGTAATATTGTCGGAAAACCCATGGCTCAGCTTCTGTTGTCTAAAAATGCGACCGTTACTTTGACGCACTCGAGGACCCATCATTTAGCAAAAATTGCAAAGAAAGCTGATATTTTAGTGGTGGCGATCGGACGAGGACACTTTGTAACCAAGGACTTTGTCAAGGAGGGAGCTGTCGTTATCGATGTCGGCATGAACCGGGATGAAAATGGCAAGTTGATTGGCGATGTTAAATTTGACGAAGTGGCAGAAGTGGCTAGTCTCATTACTCCAGTTCCAAAGGGAGTTGGACCGATGACCATTACCATGCTAATGGAACAGACTTACCAGGCCTTTGTTAGAAGTTTGGAGAAATAATAGAAAAGTGGCTTTAGGCTGATCGATTTCTTATTTCAATTGCTTTTTCATAATCTTGTCGCTAGTGGTATTAGACAAGAAACTATAGAGATAGGCTAAAGCGAGGCTGGGTCAAACGTTCCCCCTCGTTTTCTCATAGGAGAATCTAGCTTTTTTATAGGTAGCCTGCCTGATTTTTCTAAATTTTGAAAACATAAGAGAAAACTGTGAAAGCGTTTGAAATTGATTGGAAAATACAGTATAATAAGATTAGAAAAAGAATTAGAGGAGGCTTCTCATGGCAGTAAAAGATTTTATGACACGCAAGGTTGTATACATTAGCCCAGACACAACGATTGCGCATGCGGCAGATATTATGCGCGACCAAAAATTGCACCGCTTGCCCGTGATTGAAAATGATAAGCTGGTGGGCCTTGTGACAGAAGGAACAATCGCAGAAGCAAGTCCATCAAAGGCAACGAGCCTATCTATTTATGAAATGAACTATCTTCTGAATAAAACCAAGGTAAAAGATGTGATGATCCACGATGTCGTTACGATTTCCCAGTATGCTAGTCTGGAAGATGCGACTTATTTGATGCTGAAAAATAAAATTGGAATCTTACCAGTTGTTGACAATGAGCAGGTCTATGGAATCATTACGGATCGCGATATTTTCAAGGCTTTTCTAGAAGTTTCTGGTTATGGCGAAAAGGGCGTTCGAATGCGCTTTGTCACAGAAGACGAGGTTGGTGTCCTATCGCATATTATCGCCTTGCTTGTCGAAGAAAACCTCAATATTTCAAACACGGTCAATATTCCTCGTAAGGACGGTAAAGTTGTCATTGAGGTACAAATTGACGGAGATGTTGACTTGGTTTCCTTGAAGGCCAAGTTTGAAGCACACAATATAAAAGTAGAAGATATTACCCGCACCAGTGCAAAAGTTTTATAAAGTAAGAGCCTCAATAGAGGCTTTTATTTTCTTGCCAATTGGCTTCCTAAGATGGTATAATCAAGGAACTGCAATCAATGATAGAGGAGAAAAGATGAGTATTTTAGAAGTAAAAAATCTCAGCCACGGTTTTGGTGACCGGGCTATTTTTGAGGATGTATCCTTCCGTCTGTTCAAGGGAGAGCATATCGGCCTAGTCGGTGCCAATGGTGAGGGAAAGTCAACCTTTATGAGCATTGTGACGGGCAAAATGCTGCCGGATGAGGGCAAGGTTGAGTGGTCTAAATATGTGACGGCTGGCTATCTGGACCAGCATGCTGTATTGGAGCATGGCCAAACTGTCCGCGATGTGCTGCGGACAGCCTTTGACGAGCTTTTTAAGACTGAGGCCCGTATCAATGAAATCTATATGAGCATGGCTGAGGATGGAGCCGATGTTGATGCCCTTATGGAAGAAGTGGGCGAGTTGCAAGACCGCTTGGAGAGCCGGGATTTCTATACGCTGGATGCTAAGATTGATGAAGTCGCGCGTGCTCTGGGCGTCATGGACTACGGTATGGAAAGCGATGTGACGGAGCTGTCTGGTGGGCAGCGGACCAAGGTTCTCTTGGCTAAGCTGCTTCTGGAAAAGCCAGATATCCTGCTCTTGGACGAGCCAACCAACTATCTGGATGCTGAGCACATTGACTGGCTCAAGCGTTATCTACAGAACTATGAAAATGCCTTTGTTTTGATCTCGCATGATATTCCTTTCTTGAATGATGTGATCAATATCGTCTACCATGTGGAAAATCAGCAGTTGACCCGTTATTCTGGGGATTATTACCAATTCTTAGAAGTCTATGAGATGAAAAAATCTCAGCTGGAAGCGGCCTACGAGCGTCAACAGAAAGAAATTGCGGACCTTAAAGACTTTGTAGCTCGCAACAAAGCCCGTGTGGCGACTCGTAATATGGCCATGTCTCGCCAAAAGAAACTCGATAAGATGGACATTATTGAGCTGCAAAGTGAGAAACCAAAGCCATCTTTCGACTTCAAGTCTGCTCGTACACCTGGCCGCTTTATCTTCCAAGCCAAGGATTTGCAGATTGGGTATGACCGTCCACTGACTCAACCTCTTAACCTGACTTTTGAGCGCAATCAGAAAGTGGCCATCATCGGGGCAAATGGGATTGGAAAAACAACCCTGCTCAAGAGTTTGCTGGGGATTATCCCGCCTATCGCAGGTCAAGTCGAGCGTGGGGACTATCTAGAGCTGGGTTATTTCGAGCAGGAAGTAGAGGGTGGCAATCGTCAGACACCGCTGGAAGCAGTCTGGAATGCCTTTCCGGCTCTTAACCAAGCAGAAGTTCGAGCTGCTCTGGCCAGATGTGGCTTGACTTCCAAGCATATCGAGAGCCAGATCCAGGTTCTTTCAGGTGGAGAGCAGGCTAAGGTCCGCCTTTGCCTCCTCATGAACCGAGAAAATAACGTTTTGGTACTTGATGAGCCGACCAACCACCTGGATGTAGATGCCAAGGAGGAGCTTAAGCGAGCTCTGAAAGAATACAAGGGCAGCATCCTCATGGTCTGCCATGAGCCTGATTTCTATGAAGGCTGGATGGACCAAATCTGGGACTTCAATCAATTAACTTAAAAAGCTATTAAGGCGGTTTTGCTTGCAGAGACGAGGGATATTCGCTCAGTCATTTGTAAACAGCCGCTTTTAATAGCTTTAGTTTTTAATGTCAAATAGTTGCAAATGCAACTGTATTGTGTTATACTTCTTCTTGTTGGGAGTTCTGAATTTTCTGTAAGATATGATCCAGTTGAAAGAGTTCAGATGAAGTCAGTTGATGCAGACTAGCCTGAATATATCTGTCCTCGTAGCCAATCAGCTTATCATATACTTTTAGTGCAGGAGTCAGTGGATAGAGCTCCTTGAATTTCTTGTTTTGAGCTTTGGTCTTTTTGACAATTAAGCCCCTTTCTTCTAGCTTTCGAAGAGAGCGGCTTAGGGTAGTCTTGTCAATCTGAACCAGCTCTGCCAGCTGAGATTGATGGATGGCGGGATGTTCGACAATGCGAGTAAGAATGAGAAAGAGATTGTTATCAAGCCCGTATTGGCTAGCTTCTTGATTCATTCTCATCATGGCTTGACGGGAGATAAATCCCATTTGACGAAATAACTGACGATAATCCATAAGAACTCCTTTGATAGTTGCATTTACAATGATTATATAATAAAGCAAGGACGGAAACAAGTATGTGGTATAAAAAATATTTGCAAGAGTTGGACACGCTAGAGTTTTACAAGCTTTTAAAACTGCGAATCGATATCTTTGTCGTCGAGCAAGAGCGAATCTACCATGAATTGGATGAAAAAGACTTAAAAGCTGTTCACATTTTTCATGTTAATAAACAAGAGGAAGTAGAGGCCTATGCTCGCGTGTTTGAGGAAGATGAAAAAGTCGTTTTTGGTCGACTTGTGACGGCCCCGTCAGCCCGGGGAAAGGGGCTAGGGAATAGATTGGTAGAGGAAATCTTGATTCTTTGTGAGAAAAAGTGGCCGGGAAAAATGATTGAGATTGAGGCTCAGGAGCAAGTCGTGGGGCTTTATGAAAAATTCGGCTTTGTAACTCAAGGAGAGCCTTTTATCTTTGAATCAACGCCTCATATCAAAATGATTTACAAAAAATGAAAAAATCCAGTTGAAGAACCGCTCATAATGGCAGTGTCTCAACTGGATTTTGCTTTCTTAAAACATGGAGTATTCATCGGCTAACATGACCGTCTCTCTGCCGTTATTATCCACAACGTAGATCATGCGAGGATAGAATGGGTCAAATTTATAGGTGAAATCAAAGGAGATGAGTGTATCGAGATGGTCCTCAGAAAAACGAAAAGTCAGCTTCCCTTCGTTATTGATCAATTCGAAGCGAATCAGATTATTCAAAGGGAAAACATCTTTAAGGAAGTTGTCGATGATGTACCAGAAAGTGTCAATCACATCATCTGGAAGGCTAGTGATAGCGCCAAAGCTGGCATAGCGACCACAAGTATTGGTAAAAGCCATGAGACTCACTCCTTTCTGGAAATTTTGCTGTGGAGGAGCAGAAATTGGTCCTCTAGTGCTTTACTAGCAGCATTGATGGTTCTATCATACAAGAAATAAGTAGGAATTGCAAGAAATTGCTTTTTTGCTGGACGAAGGTCTTTTGAGAAAGAAAGCAAGAAAAAAGAGCTTGCGCTCTTTGACAACTTTATCGATTCTTTAGTTCAACATAACGTTTGTACCAAATATTGACATAAGCATCTGAAAATGGACCTCTTCCGTTGTTAATCCAATCAACTAGGATTTTGACATTTTCTTTGAGAATGAAATCCAAATCATCAGAATAGTGCATCTGTTTTTTGTGACGTTCATATTCTTCTACATCCAACAGGCGTTTTTCACCATCAGCAAAGACTTTGACGTCTAAATCATAGTCAATGTATTTTAGAGCTTCATTATCCAGATAGTAAGGACTGGCTAGGTTGCAGTAGTATGAAGTTCCATTGTCGCGAATCATGGCAATGATATTAAACCAGTATTTTTTATGAAAATAGACAATGGCTGGTTCACGTGTTACCCAACGTCGGCCATCACTTTCTGTTACCAGTGTGTGGTCATTAACGCCAATAATGGCGTTTTCTGTTGTCTTTAGTACCATGGTATCTCGCCAGGTGCGGTGAAGATTCCCATCATGCTTATAACTTTGAATTGTAATAAAGTCGCCTTCTTTGGGAAGTTTCATAACCTACCAACTTTCTACAATTTTTAAGTTTATCCTCTTTATTGTAACATATTTTCATAAAAATGCCTAAGTTTTCATAGAAAATCTTAAAGATATTCTCTCAGAGCGCTGGAAATATCCGAAAAATCATAGCCTTTGCGAGCCAGAGCTTGGGTCAGACGCTGTTTTAAGTCGTAGCCCTCGTACTTTTTTGAGTACTTGCGGTATTGCTTGTCTAGCTCTTTATAGAGAAGCTCTTGTTGATTTTCCTGGTCTTCTTCGATGTCTAGATGATGGAAGGCCTCTTTGGCTTGTCCATAGGAAAAACCTTTGTTTATCAGGGCCTGGAGGATTTTATCTTGCAAAGCCTTGCTGGGAACCTTTCCCTGGTATTTCTTTAAAAGTTTCTCAGAAACTCGCTCGGCTACTTCAGTGAAATCAAATTGCCTTAGTTCTTCTTCAATAATAGTGCTAGAAATCCCTTTTTGACTGAGTTTTTGCTTGAGAACAAAAGCGCCCTTGTCACCAGTGAGAAGGTTGGATTGGATAAAAGAGTTAGCATATTTTCTGTCGTTAATCCAATTTTCTTTTTTCAAAGCGTCCAAAACTTGACTGATGATTTCTGGCTGGATGTCGTGCTGGGTCAGATAGTCCTTGACTTCCTTGGTAGTCCTTTGCTTGAAGGAGAGATGGTAGAGGGCTAGATTTTTTCCGTAGGAAAATTGGGCGTAAGTTTGAATCTCTTTTAATTCTTGCTCTGTGACTTCCATCCCTTTGGACAGCATGAAGCGGACGATAGTATCTTCTGTAATATAGAGTTTTTCGCTGTCGTCCAACTCCAAGAGGTAGAGCCTTTTTTTCTTTTCGATTCTTGTGATTTTCATACTAGTCCTTTCACTTGGACGATGTTTTAGAGTAAAGTCATTCCATCGTCTCTCTGACTCTATTCGTAGTTGTCGAGAGATTTTTATGATTTAGAATATTTTCTCATCTTTATTGTAACATATTCTCAACGAATCGACTCTAGCATGGTATAATAGAAGCATGAATGTAAAAGTGAAGCAAAGAATTCCTCTAAAAATCAAGAAAATGGGAATCAATGGGGAAGGGATTGGATTTTATAAGAAAACGCTGGTCTTTGTCCCGGGGGCTTTGAAGGGTGAAGAAGTCTACTGTCAGGTGACCAAGATTCAGCGCAATTTTATTGAAGCCAAGCTCCTTACAATCAACAAACGATCCAAATTTCGGGTGGAAGCGCCGTGCGAGATTTATGAAAGTTGCGGGGGCTGCCAAATCATGCACCTCCACTATGATAAGCAGTTGGAGTTTAAGGAAGATTTGCTGCGTCAGGCCTTGAAAAAGTTTGCGCCAGCTGGTTATGAGAACTATGAGATTCGTCCGACCATTGGTATGCAGGAGCCACTTTATTATCGGGCCAAGCTGCAGTTTCAGACTCGCAAGTTTAAGGATGAGGTCAAGGCAGGGCTCTACGCCCAGAATTCCCACTATCTGGTCTCGCTAAAAAATTGTCTGGTTCAGGACAAGGTGACGCAGGCTATTGTCAATAAGGTGGCTCGACTTTTAGGTAAATACAAGCTACCCATCTATGATGAGCGAAAGATTGCTGGCGTACGCACTGTCATGATTCGCAGATCCAGAAAAACAGGTCAGGTGCAGATGATTTTTGTAACAGGACGCAAGCTGGATTTTTCTCCAGTCGTTCGAGACCTAGTGGCGGAATTTCCAGAGTTGGAGACAGTGGCGGTCAATTATCATACGAGCAAGTCCAGTGAGATTTACGGGGATAAGACAGAGATTATCTGGGGCGAGGAAGCTATCCAAGAAGGTGTGCTGGACTATGAGTTCTCCCTGTCGCCTCGGGCCTTCTATCAACTCAATCCTGAGCAGACAGAGGTGCTTTATGGGGAGGCGGTCAAGGCGCTTGATGTGACGAAAGAAGACCATTTGATTGACGCCTATTGCGGAGTGGGAACTATCGGCTTTGCCTTTGCTAAAAAGGTCAAATCTCTGCGGGGCATGGATATCATTCCTGAGGCCATTGAAGATGCCAAGCGCAATGCGAAAAAGATGGGCTTTGACAATACGCTCTACGAAGCTGGAACGGCAGAGGAGATTATTCCTCGCTGGTACGCTGAAGGTTATCGGGCGGATGCCTTGATTGTCGATCCGCCGCGAACAGGTCTGGACGATAAGTTGTTGGAAACGATTGTCCGCTATGCACCTGAAAAGATGGTTTACGTTTCCTGCAATGTCTCAACTCTGGCTCGGGATTTGGTCAAGCTTAGTCAGGTCTACGATGTCCACTACATCCAGTCGGTTGATATGTTTCCTCACACCGCGCGAACCGAGGCAGTGGTGAAATTGGTCAAAAAAGTCAAGTAAAAGAGCAATTTGTTGAAGCATATTTGAGGCAACGACAAAAACAAGTCTAAATGAACAGCAAAAGAGGCTGGGACAAAAGTCCTAGCCTCTCAATTGTCTTTGGATTGACGAGCAAGACGCAGTGGTCGAGTGGGCTCTATTACGCTGATTTCATCAGCTTTTACAGCCCTAGTCAACTGTGCGGAGGTGGGACGACGAAATCGAATTCTAACGAATTACCGATTTCTGTCCCACTCTCTTTTGAGTTAGAGGATTATAGCTTGATTTCGGTGTTTTGGAGAACCTTTTGGGCATCGGCAACGATTGTATCGAGGATTTCTTTGCATGGACGAATTTCCTTGACTAAGCCTGCGATTTGGCCACTCATCATAGAGCCATGCACGGTATCTCCTTCGTAAACAGCTTTAGAAAGAGAACCAATGGTGATTTCTTCGAGTTCGTCACGATTGGTGCCTTTGTTTTCTAGTTCGATATAGTGGTCAGTCATTTCATTGCGGATACAACGAACCGGCGCACCAGCAATACGACCAGTAACGGCAGTAGCAGTGTCATTGGCTGCGACAATGGCATCCTTGTAAGCTGCGGCAATTGGGCATTCTTCTGAAGCTAGGAAGATAGTTCCCATCTGAACCCCTTGCGCACCGAGGACAAAGGCAGCAGCGAGACCACGACCATCGGCAACCCCACCTGCAGCGATGACTGGAATATCAACGGAGTCAACAATCTGAGGAATGAGAGCCATAGTATTGGTTTCACCGATATGGCCACCAGCTTCAGAACCTTCGGCAATCACGGCATCAACTCCGAGCTCTTGCATTTTTTGCGCGTGTTTGACACTGGCAATAACAGGGATAACCTTGATACCAGCCTCTTTCAGATAAGGCAAGATGAATTTTGGTGTACCAGCCCCAGTCGTTACGACAGGAACTTTTTCTTCAATGATGACTGTCACAATATCCTTGATATTTTTCATCATGAGCATAACATTGACGGCAAATGGCTTGTCAGTCAATTTACGCAGTTCACGGATTTCTTCGCGCAACTGCTCACCCGTCATTCCTCCTGAAGCAATGATTCCCAGTCCGCCAGCTTCTGAAACAGCCGCCGCCAGTTGGTAGTGGGAAATCTGAGCCATAGCTCCTTGGAAAATAGGGTACTTGATGTTCAACAATTCTGTAATAGACATAGGGCATCTCCTTTATTCTGTATTTAAAATCATTATATCACTATAATAAAGCGTTTTCAAGAAAGCTGAAGTCTGACAAAAGATAGGAGTTTGTGAAAATAATCTCATAAATCCTTGATGGGCCTGGCTTTTTCTTGTGAAACTCTGTTTATCAGTGTCCTTATAACAATAACTTATAGTCTATTAGAATTTGTTATATTCTCTAAGACCGAATTTGAGCAAGTGTGAGAGGGATTTTTATAGGACGCATCTTTTGTGATATAATAGTAAAAAATACACGGAGGTAGGGCATATGGATAATGTGATTGATTTGTCTATTCCAGTGGCAGAAGTGATTGAAAAGCAGCCCGAGGTCTTGGATGTCTTGGTCGAGTTGGGCTTTAAGCCTCTGGCCAATCCTGTCATGCGCAATACAGTCGGGCGCATGGTTTCGATCAAAAAAGGAGCCAGCATGAACGGTATTGACCTGAATAAAATCAAGCAAACTCTGGAATTAAACGGTTATGAAGTGGTGGGGATTTAGGCATGGCTACTGAACGCATTGAAGTCCTCAAGTCTATCTTGTTGGATTTACATAACGGAGCTTCGGCAGAGTCTGTTCAGGAGCTTTTTAATGAGCATTTTGCTGGTGTGTCCGCTATAGAGATTAGCCTGATGGAGCATGAGCTGATGAACTCGGATACGGGAGTGACCTTTGAAGATGTCATGTCCCTCTGCAATGTTCATGCCAACCTCTTTAAAGGTGCCATTCAGGATGTAGAGGTGGCTGATACCGACCATCCAGGCCATCCTATTCAGGTCTTTAAGCAGGAAAATTTAGCCTTGCGGGCTGCCCTTATGCGGGTTCGCAGGCTCCTATCTACCTATGAAACGACAGAAGATGAGGATCTTCTTCCTGAAATCTGCAAGGGACTTCAGCGCCAGCTGAGTTTGGTGGGGCAGTTTGATATCCACTATCAGCGCAAGGAAGAGCTCATGTTTCCAATCATGGAGAGCTACGGCCACGATTCGCCGCCCAAGGTCATGTGGGGTGTAGATGACCAGATTCGAGACCTTTTCCAAGAGGCTAAGATTGCTGCAGAGCAGCTACCAGATACTTCGATTCAAGAAGTCAAGGACAAGTTTGAGGCTTTTGCGGCTGAGTTTGAAGCTATGATTTTCAAGGAAGAGTCTATCCTTCTCATGATTCTCCTCGAGTCCTTCCATCAGGATGACTGGCTCAAGATTGCTGAGGAGAGCGATGCTTATGGCTATGCCATTATCAAGCCGACAGAGAAATGGATTCCTGCGCGGCACTCATTCTCGGAGGAGGAAGTTGGGGATGCTGCTGATGAAGGAAGCGAAGCGCCAGCAAGCACAGAGCAGACTAGTGATGGCAGGTTTCAGCAGGTCATTGATACGCCGGATGGTCAGGTCACCATTTCCTTTAAGCCTAAGGAAAAGAAGGAGCAAGTCTTTAATCGGGAGGCCCAGCAGCCTTTTGGTCATGGCTATCTCTCGGTGGCGGAGGCCAATCTGATTTTGGACCATCTGCCCATGGAGATTACCTTTGTCAATAAGGACGATATTTTCCAGTATTATAATGACAGCGTACCGGCGGATGAGATGATTTTCAAGCGGACGCCGTCTCAGATAGGGCGCAATGTCGAGCTCTGTCACCCGCCCAAGTTTTTGGACAAGGTGCGGCGGATTTTTAAGGCGCTGCGTGAGGGAGAGCGGGACAAGTTTGAGATGTGGTTCAAGTCGGAATCACGGGGCAAGTTTGTCCATGTGACCTATGCGGCGGTGCGGGATGAGGCTGGTGAATTTCAGGGGGTGCTGGAGTATGTGCAGGACATTCAGCCCTTCCGTGACATTGACAGTGATTTTTACCGAGATTTGGACTAGCTATTTACAGATAGAAAGTGAGAAAAATGAGTTACGAACAGGAATTTTTACAGGAGTTTGAAGCTTGGGTCAAGACCCAGGTCATGATTAACGAGATGGCCCTCAAGGAGAGTCAGGCAGTCTACGAGGCGGACCAGGATGAGCGGGCAAAGGAAGCGGCTATTCGCTATGAGAGTCGTTTAGACGCCTATCAGTTTCTTTTGGGGAAATTCGCCAACTATCAGGCGGGCAAAGGCTTCCACGACCTGCCAGATGGACTTTTGGGGGAGAGAAATTATTGATTTTTCGCTGGAAAGGTGATAGAATAGGTTCATCAGAGGTGTTTTGAATCCCACATTTTACAGAAAGTGGCGGTGCTGAGAAGTCCACAAGTGTGTCAAGACTGGTTGCTGATGAGATGATAAATTGAAATAAACAAAGTTGCGGGCAACTGCCCGAAATTGGGTGGTACCGCGGATAAACACATTCGTCCCTGTCATGGATATGACAGGGGCGATTTTTTGTAGAAAGTGAGGGAGAAGAATGATAAGAGCTGAGTTACCAGAACGAATAGAAACGGAACGACTCGTGTTACGAGTCCGCACCGTGGCTGATGCCGAGGATATTCATGCCTATGCTAGTCTGCCAGAAGTTGCCTATCCAGCAGCATTTCACCCCGTCAAGACCTTGGAAGATGAGATTTATTATCTGGAGCATATCCTTCCTGAGCGTAATGAAAAGGAAAATCTCCCAGCTGGTTACGGTATTGTCATTAAAGGGACTGATAAAGTCATCGGCTCTGTTGATTTCAACCATCGGCACGAAGACGATGTCTTAGAAATTGGCTATACCTTGCACCCAGACTATTGGGGACGAGGCTATGTACCAGAAGCAGCGTGTGCCTTGATTGACCTAGCTTTTAAGGAACTTGGTCTTCACAAGATTGAGCTGACCTGCTTTGGCTATAACCTTCAAAGTCAACGAGTCGCAGAAAAACTTGGCTTCACCCTCGAAGCTCGCATCCGAGACCGCAAAGATGCTCAAGGTAACCGCTGTGACAGTCTGATATATGGCTTGCTGAGGAGTGAGTGGGAAACTAGAATTTGCTAGTTGAACTGTTCGAATATTTCGAACAGTTGGGGGAAAAGAAAAAGAGAGAGAAAATGAATTATCTATTTATGGACGAAAAAGGTCCACAAAATTCCTTTAAAATTACAAAGCCGTTTGATAAGCAAAATAAATTATCTTATGCTAATGATAATATGCATTCATATGTTGCTAATGTGATCCAAATTGATGAAGTAACCTATGAAACAATTGAACGGGAATATAATCAGATTGTTGAAACTTATTTATCAAGTAGAAAACAACTCCAGCAATCATTAAAAAAGAAGAATAAAGAACTTAAAGGTTTAGATTTGTTGAAATCAAACTTTGAGTATGGAATTGCTTCTATGAAAAATAATGAAGTTCAGTTTTATTTATCTATCTTTAAGATGTTAAATAAATTCGAAGTTGATAATTTATTGTTTATGATTAGTAAGATGTCAATTATTACCTCATCAAGACTAACTAACTTCTTTTATTTTTTAGATGAAGAGACAGAATTTTCACCGTTTATCGCTAAATATGTTTTAACCAAATATGCTGAAATTGAGGCTTCAAAAAAAGTTATTGAAGCTTTATTGGATAAAACATTGCCAACAAGACCTTTGTTGAAACTAATAAAGCAGGATTTGAATAGGATAATTAATAATAATCAAGTAAATATGAGGATGGCTCGGCAATTAGATGTTTATCAACAACTCATTATTTCAATGGATAGGGTAATTAATGACCATAAAATTAAGTTATCCGAACCTGACTTAGAACTATCTTTCGATTGGAATAAAGTAAAGTGGGCATTTGATTTGTGGATGACTGAGCAAAGATATCCTGATGAAAACATTGAATGGGTCCTTTTCCTAGATGAAGGAATACCTAGTGACATATTTAGTAATTTAAAGATTAATAAAATTGAAGAGTCTTGTAATTCTAGAGACTATGTCGGATTACAAATAACAGATATGATTGTTGTTTTGATTGGAAAGTTAGTTTCACAAATGACTACAGATACTAGGTATGATTTTAATAAACCTGATAAGAGGGTATTATTAAATGAGGAATATTTTGATTTAAATGAACAACAATATAACTTAATTACAGAGTTGAATAAATTTCTTTTAGATAAAAAAACAAATTATCATTTTGTTAATGATGCTTATTTTGACGAATCCTTGTTAATTCAAGTTTATATTGGTTACATTGCTTCGTTTGAAAATTTTGAGCAGTATAAGTCAGTTGATTCAAGTCACCATGTTGAGTGGTATTTCCGTAATTTTGCTGAGAAATCTGAAAAAAAATATTCTGAAGGAATGAAAAATGAAGCAATGACAAGAGTTTGTTTTAGCAGTTTTAAAAAAGGAATAGAAGAAGGTCTAGTTAGGCCGTTATAAAAAGATAGGAGAACACACATGTCTAAAGAACTTTCACCTAAATATAATCCAGCCGAGGTTGAGGCTGGTCGTTATCAAAAATGGCTTGATGCTGATGTTTTCAAGCCTTCTGGAGATCAAAAGGCTAAGCCTTATTCAATCGTGATTCCACCACCAAACGTAACTGGGAAACTCCACCTTGGTCACGCTTGGGATACGACTTTGCAAGATATCATCATCCGTCAAAAACGCATGCAAGGCTTTGATACGCTTTGGCTTCCAGGGATGGACCACGCTGGTATTGCTACTCAGGCTAAGGTTGAGGAGCGCTTGCGTGGTGAAGGCATTAGCCGTTATGACCTAGGTCGTGAAAAATTCCTGGATAAGGTCTGGGAATGGAAAGACGAATATGCCACTACTATCAAGGAACAATGGGGCAAGATGGGGCTCTCTGTAGACTACTCTCGTGAGCGTTTCACTCTTGACGAAGGCTTGTCAAAAGCCGTCCGCAAGGTCTTTGTGGACCTTTACAAGAAAGGCTGGATCTACCGTGGTGAGTTTATCATCAACTGGGACCCAGCAGCTCGCACAGCCCTTTCTGATATCGAGGTGATTCACAAGGATGTTGAAGGTGCCTTCTACCACATGAACTACATGCTAGAAGACGGCTCACGCGCCCTTGAAGTTGCGACAACTCGTCCTGAGACCATGTTTGGGGACGTAGCCGTTGCGGTCAATCCAGAAGACCCACGCTACAAGGATTTGATTGGCAAACATGTCATCCTTCCAATCGCTAATAAACTCATCCCAATCGTTGGAGATGAACACGCAGATCCTGAGTTCGGTACGGGTGTCGTGAAAATTACGCCTGCTCACGATCCAAACGACTTCTTGGTTGGTCAACGCCACAACTTACCACAAGTCAACGTCATGAACGACGACGGAACCATGAACGACTTAGCTTTTGAATTCGCAGGTATGGATCGTTTTGAAGCTCGTAAGGCAGTCGTTGCCAAGTTGGAAGAAATCGGTGCCCTTGTCAAAATCGAAAAACGCGTCCACAGCGTTGGTCACTCAGAGCGTACAGGTGTAGTAGTTGAGCCACGCTTGTCTACTCAATGGTTCGTCAAGATGGACCAATTAGCTAAGAACGCCATTGCCAACCAAGATACAGAGGACAATGTAGAATTTTACCCACCTCGTTTCAACGATACCTTCCTCCAATGGATGGAAAATGTCCACGACTGGGTTATCTCTCGTCAGCTCTGGTGGGGTCACCAAATCCCTGCTTGGTACAATGCTGAGGGTGAAATATACGTCGGTGAGGAAGCACCAGAAGGTGACGGTTGGACTCAGGACGAAGACGTCTTGGACACTTGGTTCAGTTCTGCCCTTTGGCCATTCTCAACCATGGGCTGGCCTGATGTGGACTCAGAAGACTTCAAACGTTACTTCCCAACTTCAACCCTAGTAACAGGCTACGACATCATCTTCTTCTGGGTGTCTCGTATGATCTTCCAATCCTTGGAATTCACTGGTCGTCAGCCATTCCAAAACGTTCTGATCCACGGTCTCATTCGTGACGAGCAAGGACGCAAGATGTCTAAATCTCTTGGAAACGGGATTGACCCGATGGATGTCATCGAGAAATATGGTGCCGATGCCCTTCGCTGGTTCCTTTCAAATGGTTCTGCACCAGGTCAAGACGTGCGCTTCTCTTATGAGAAAATGGATGCTTCATGGAACTTCATTAACAAAATCTGGAACATCTCTCGCTACATCCTCATGAACAATGAAGGCTTGACCCTCGAGCAAGCAACTGCCAATGTGGAAAAAGTTGTCAACAAGGAAGCTGGAAATGTCACAGACCGCTGGATTCTCCACAACCTCAATGAAACCATCGGCAAGGTTACTGAAAACTTTGATAAGTTTGAATTTGGTGTAGCTGGCCACATCCTCTACAACTTCATCTGGGATGAGTTTGCGGACTGGTACGTTGAATTAACCAAGGAAGTCCTTTATAGCGACAACGAAGAAGAGAAAGTCATCACACGTTCTGTTCTCCTTTACACCTTGGACAAGATCCTTCGTCTCCTTCACCCAATCATGCCATTCGTGACAGAGGAAATCTTTGGACAAATCTCAGAAGGCTCTATCGTTACAGCAGAATACCCAACTGTCAATCCAGCCTTTGAAGACCTTGCTGCTCACACAGGTGTAGAGAGCCTCAAAGACTTGATCCGTGCCGTTCGTAATGCGCGTGCAGAAGTAAACGTAGCTCCAAGCAAGCCAATCACCATCCTTGTTAAGACAAGTGATAGCGACTTGGAAACCTTCTTTAACAGCAATGTTAACTACATCAAACGCTTCACAAATCCAGAGCACTTGGAAATCGCATCAACCATCCCTGCACCTGAACTCGCTATGTCAAGCGTCATCACAGGAGCAGAAA
>CAUUSJ010000034.1:0-18472 GCA_963547765.1 uncultured Streptococcus sp.
GAGAAGGGCCAACTCGGCGCCATCCTTCTCAATGCCAAAATGGGCAAAAAGACGATAAAAGCGAGTATTGACCAGCTCAGGCTTGGTGATTTTCCCCTGCTCTAAATCCCGCCAAAGCCCCTTGTTCATGGGAATATAATAGTCTTTGTAGGTCTGAATCTCCGTCACGCCCTGCTCCTCCAAAAAATGAGTCAAGGCAATATCTTCTGCCGTATCAAAATCCAGTAACGTATGGTCAAGGTCAAAAAGTAGAAATTTGTAGGACAATTTGGCTATTTTCCTTTCCAAGGGGATACAGGGTGCAAAAGGAGTGCAAAATAATGTTCTTCTTATCTAGATAATTGTAAAACAACTCTAAAGAATGAGTCAACATTCCACACACCATCATTATAAAAGATGCTCTTAAATTCCTCTCTTAAACTATTGTTTCGATCTTCTAATAACTCCAGTAACTTTCCGTCTGTTATTGCCGTCTCTTGAAAAATCTGATTTATGTAAAAATTTCCATCTTCATGACCTCGAATCAATTCTCCTTTCCGCTCGAAAATGGCAATTTTGTAGTCTTCATTATTATTCAAATTTCTTGAAATAAGAGTGAGATTAGAAAGGTTATGTTTATGCATACTTTCAAAATTTGGATCCATAACTCTTTCACTAAATTCAGACTTTGGAATAATATGCTCAACTTCATACTTCATTTCATTTCCGGAACCATCATTGTACTTAGCAGAGAAATCAATCTCCATACTCTCCTGCCTCATTTTTCTTTCAATACAAATCAAAATAAATCGTAAAAATTGCTTATTGTTTGAGTTATAAAAATTTTTTACTTGAGTAATGTGTTTAACATATTTTTGTAAATGTGTATCAATCTCCTCCATTGTTCTGAATCCCTCTGTGGCTTCAGCATTTGTTCTAAATTTCTTATTGAACTTTACCCAGCATATATCACCAAAAACTTCAATAAATCTTGATTTAAATAATTCAACTGTAATTTCCATAACAACTACAGTATATCATAGTTTGACCTATCAATCTATCGTAAAATTGAACTAAAGATAATAAAATAACCACAAATTTTCTTCCTTAAATTTTTCCCATCGTTCTTGTTCTTCCGAATACCACAATGCATAAAAAACCAGCCGCTCAAAAATAAACGGCTGGTTTCTAATCTATTTCACTACCGGAATCCAGACTTTCATTTGAAAGTTTGGTGGCTCTTGTTTTGATTCTGCTGCATTCCAAACAGCATCTTCGCTTTTCCCACTTCTTCTACTCTTCTTTATAGTGAATACACAAATCTCTAAACTTATTATCTAGTGCTGCAATATCATACAAGACTTCTGACAGTTTCTGATAATCTTCCTTGATACAAAATAGATGAGCTTGGCCGAACAACTTTGCTAAATTTTCCTTTAGTTCAGATCTGACCGTATCGTGGTCTTTTAAGAAGTTACTCATGTATAGATTTCTGATAGAAGCTAATTTGAAACTAAAGTATTGATGAAGATGTTTTTGTTCTTCATTCAAGCCATTGTCCGCTACCGACTTAGCATATCTTGTTATCACATTCTCCTCGCCGTGCTCATATCGTTGCTTCATCAGCATAGATGTTTTCTGATAAATCTCTTTGTAAGTTGGAGATTTGATTTTTTTGAAGTTTCCCCACATGGAGAAAGAACCTCTTTTATAGTCGATATTTTTAGCTTCCCAGGCTTTCGAAAATTCTGAGAAACTCATTTTCATACAAGCAAAGCCTGCTGGATCATGGAAATAGATAAACTCATCATCTAGATCATAAACCGAAACAAAATGGTCCACCCCATACAAATGGATATGATTGGGATTATGAGTCAGATACCCCATGTCCAAAGGGCCAAGAACAACTGGTCCGCTGAGCAAGAACTTACTTAAGTTCTCTCTGATAGAGATATGATTCACCGCATTTGAATCCTTTATATAGTATTCATCATATGTAAAGCCCAGAATGTTTAAAGAATGGCTGATAGAACTATCTGGCATCCCATTATCAAAGAAGACTAAGGGGTGTTTTTCATCTTCCTTTATAGTACTAGCGCCATTTCCCATTACCATAATGGCTTCCAAAAACTCAGGGCGAACATCATAACCATACGAATGCAGCGCCATCGCAAGTGAATATGTATAACAAAGAGAAACGTCCCCAAAATACATCTGCATAGCATCATCCTCCTCTGTAATCGACACCTAAATAATGACTTGCAATCACCATTTTATTTCACAACAGGAATCCAGAGTTCCATTTGATAGTCTGGCGAGGACATGTCACCTTCGGTGTAAACTTCAAAATCTGGTGCTCCTGAGTGGCGATAGCCAGTTTCTGGGAAAAAGACTTCCAAGACATATTTCCAAGCATGGTGGATGCTTGCTGGTATAGCACCATTGACTGGTACGATGGCATATTCAGCTTCTGCGATTTCTTTGATTGACAGACCTAGTTCTTCTGCTTTGGCTTTATCCGTCACATCGTAAGCGGCCATATAGTTGATGATTTCGCCTTCTTTGACATCCGAGCAGACGCCAAAGGATTGGCCACTGCCCAGACTTTCTAGGCTTTCAAAGCTGTGATTGGCATAGAGCTGCTCCCAAGCAGTTGGGCACTGGCTATTGTCAATAGCTTCCAATAGGATGCCTGCCACGGTAAAAGCAGATTTCTTTTGAATCTTGATATCCATGTTCTTTCCTCCTGTAATCTTTAAGGATAATTGAAGTCTAGGAAAGACCCGATAAGGTTTTCCATTTCGAACTTCTGAGGGGGTCGCACCATGAAATTTCTTGAAGGCTGCGCTAAAAGCATCCGCAGACTCATAGCCGTATTTCAGCGCTATGACAATGACTTTCTCAGAGCTTTCCCGCAAGTCCGTCACAGCTTCTGACAGCCTGCGATTTCGCAAATATTCTGCTAGAGTCATATCTGCTAGGATAGAAAAGAGCCTGCTGAAGAGAGCATAAGAATAGCCCGATAGCTGCTGAAATTTCTGCAAATCCACTTCTGCGTCCAGCTTACTTTCCAGATATTCCATGGTTCGATTGAATTGATGCATCATATTCTTTTTCACCTCTTGACTATAGTCTAACAGATATCAGATACTTCTGCCCTAGAATTTTTGTACAAGATTTAAAGGGGGATTTTACAACCTATCCCGCAGCTTCTCCACAAAGAGATAAGCTGCTGGACAGGTCAGGGTATTTTTGATTGTCAGATGATTAATCTGATGAATCTTCTTGCGGTCTGTATGAGGGAACTCGCGGCAAGCCTTTGGACGGACATCGTAGATTGAGCAGAGATTGTCTCCATCTAAAAAAGGACAAGGCATAGCCTTGAAGACCTTGTCACCGTCTTCGTCCACCTGCAGAAATTCCTCTTCAAAAGCCGGCAACTTCATCTTGAAGTACTTGGCAATACGGACAATATCAGCTTCCTTAAAGTCTGGTCCCAGTGTCTTGCAGCAATTGGCACAGGCTGTGCAGTCAATCTCCTCAAAGACCTCATCATGGATTTGCTGGGCAATCTTATCGAGATTTTTTGGTGGCTTTTTCTTGAGACCAGCTAAAAATTTTCGATGCTCTTTCTGCTTTTGCAGGGCTAATTGATGGTATTTTTCAAGGTCAATTTCTTGAGTCATAAACTACTTTCTAATCAGTTGATTTTCGTTAGCATTATATCATAAATCTCAAAAAAATGAGACCTACTTTCAGGTAGCCCTCATTTTCTTGGTTTTAAATATTGTTAGCTGGCCCTTTTTTCATCAAGGCTCCATGTTTCTTCTATGTATGAGATGACAGAAGCCAGAGTTTTTCGGTCGCCTTCAAAAGAGATTAAATAGACTTTGTCGTCTTTTTGGAAAACCCAAGAAACAACTAGTTGCCCTGATTTCATAATTACATTCAGTTGGAAAGCTTCATTGCCAGAAACAGTGGATTTTGCTCCCCACATTTTTTCTACATCTTTATTATCATTCCAACTATAGGCCAGTCGCTGGGCAATTAACTCAGCATTGAAAGTTTCCCCATCTTGGACATGAGCTTTTTCCCTAGTATAGCCATTCATGGTAACGATATTATAAGCTGAACCATCCGTAAACTGAACGCTGTCGCCACCATCTAGGTCGGTGAACTTGATCCAATTACTCGGAATATCGATATAGCCATAATCAGCCGAACCAATGCGTTTAGTCTCGGTTGTAGTAGAAACATCTTTGCCACTAGCTTTATCAGACTTGCTGCTATCTTTTTGAGAAACTTGACTAGTTGCACTACTAGAAGTAGACGATTTCCGATTACCATAATTTTTTATAAGGCCACAAGAAGCCAGAGACAGACCAACCAAAACTGTCAAGAAACTAAGAAAATATTTTTTTGCCATAACAAATCTCCTTTTTAGACTACATGGGCCCGAACTATCTAGATTTCCATACTATTGAAATATTATAGATAACATAGAACGTTTCAAGATTGCTTCCATATCTTATTTTTAGGAACAGATCGATTTTTTCCTTCGCTTTGTAATACTGAGCTCAGACGATTAATGTCAATTTTATTCCTCATCCATACTTAGGACGCTGAGGAAGGCCTCTTGTGGGACTTCGACAGATCCGATCGCTTTCATCCGTTTTTTACCAGCTTTTTGTTTTTCTAGGAGTTTGCGCTTCCGAGAAACGTCACCACCGTAACATTTAGCAAGAACGTTTTTACGGAGAGCCTTGATATCTGTCCGAGCCACAATCTTGTGGCCAATGGCTGCCTGAATGGGTACTTCAAACTGCTGACGAGGAATGATTTTCTTGAGCTTGTCTACAATCAGCTTACCACGCTCATAGGCAAATTCCTTGTGAACGATAAAGCTGAGAGCATCAACTTTGTCGCCATTGAGGAGAATATCCATCTTCACCAGCTTGGACGAGCGATACTCAGAAATTTCATAGTCAAAGCTAGCATAGCCACGAGTAGAGGACTTGAGCTTGTCAAAGAAGTCAAAGACGATTTCAGCAAGTGGGATTTGATAGATGACATTGACCCGATTATCATCGATATAGTCCATGGTCACAAAGTCACCGCGCTTGCGTTGAGCCAACTCCATCACCGCTCCGACAAATTCCTGGGGAACCATAATCTGCGCCTTGACATAGGGCTCCTCGATGGAATCAATCTTGGTCGGGTCCGGAAACTCGCTCGGATTGGACACATCAATAGACGCCCCATCTGTCATATTGACCTTATAGATAACGGATGGCGCCGTCATAATTAGATCAATATTAAACTCGCGCTCCAAACGCTCCTGAATGACGTCCATGTGCAGTAAGCCCAGAAATCCACAACGGAAACCGAATCCTAATGCTTGCGATGTTTCTGGTTCAAACTGCAGACTGGCATCATTTAGCTGGAGCTTTTCAAGCGCCTCACGCAGGTCGTTGTATTTATTGGACTCGATAGGATAGAGACCAGCGAAGACCATGGGATTCATCTGCTTGTAGCCAGCTAGTGGCTCTGCAGCTGGATTGTCCGCCAAGGTCACTGTATCTCCGACCCGGGTGTCCTGTACCGTCTTGATAGAGGCTGCGATATAGCCAACATCCCCTGTCGCTAAGAAATCACGACCAATTGCCTTGGGCGTAAAGATGCCGACCTCAGTTACATCAAAGGTCTTGCCGTTGCTCATGAGCTGAATGGTATCTCCTGGCTTGACCACACCGTCCATCACCCGCACTTGCAGGATTACCCCACGATAGGCATCATAGACTGAGTCAAAAATCAAGGCCTTGAGCGGTGCTTCAACATTTCCAGTCGGAGCTGGAACTTTTTCCACAATCTGCTCTAAAATTTCTTCAATTCCGATACCAGCCTTGGCAGAAGCCAATACGGCTTCGCTAGCATCCAGTCCAATCACGTCTTCAATTTCTGCCCGAACCCGCTCTGGATCCGCAGCTGGCAAGTCAATCTTATTGATGACTGGCAGGATTTCCAAGTCATTATCCAGCGCTAGATAAACATTAGCCAAGGTCTGAGCTTCAATCCCCTGAGCCGCATCCACTACCAAAATAGCCCCTTCGCAAGCCGCTAACGACCGCGATACCTCATAGGTAAAGTCCACGTGTCCCGGCGTGTCAATCAAGTGGAAGATATAAGTCTCACCGTCCTTGGCAGTATAATTGAGCTCGATAGCATTAAGCTTAATGGTGATACCGCGCTCCCGCTCCAAGTCCATGCTGTCCAAGAGTTGGGCCTGCATTTCCCGGCTGGAAACCGTCTCAGTCGCCTCCAAAATCCGGTCAGCTAAGGTTGATTTCCCGTGGTCGATGTGGGCAATGATGGAGAAATTGCGGATCTTCTCCTGACGTTTTTTCAAATCTTCTAAATTCATTCTTCTCTTCCTTTTAGGGTATTCTATTTATTATATCATGATTTGTCGAAAATAAAAACGACTGTAACCAAGACAGTCGACTTAATTTTCCATTTAACTAGAGTCTCATAAATACGGAGACGATTAGTCATGGACTTTTCTGAGTTTTTTAAGAGTTTCTAGGAAAATAGCTGGAGCTTCAGCTGTAAATTCCAGTACTTCACCAGTCCGAGGATGGGTGAAGCCTAGTGTTCGCGCGTGCAGAAATTGGCCATGGCCTTTCAGCGTCTTACGTGGCCCATAAACCTCATCACCAGCTACTGGATGGCCGATATAAGCCATGTGAACACGGATTTGATGCGTCCGCCCCGTCTCCAGCTGCAGCTCCACCAAGGTATAGTCTCCAAAACGTTCCAAGACTTGGAAACGTGTCAGAGCGGGTTTTCCCTTGGCTGTAACCGCCTGTTTCTTGCGGTCTTTTTCACTACGACCAATCGGCGCCTCAATCACTCCGCGGTCATTAGGCAGATTTCCATGGACAATCGCCCAGTACTTACGGAGGGATTTCTTATCCTTGAGCTCATCTGCAAGTGCCAGATGGGCTTGGTCATTCTTGGCAATCATCAAAAGGCCAGAAGTATCCTTATCAATCCGATGGACAATGCCCGGTCGGAGAACTCCGTTGATGCCAGACAAGTCTTTGATGTGATACATGAGGGCATTGACCAGAGTACCGCTAGTATGCCCAGCTGACGGGTGAACCACCATGCCTTGAGGCTTGTTGACGACGGCCACATCCTCATCCTGATAGACGATTTCTAGCGGAAGATTCTCAGCCACATACTCAACTACCTCTGGCTCAGGTACTTCATAAGAAATGACATCGCCTTCTTTAACGGCATACTTGGCTTTTTTTGCCTCTCCATTAACTAAAATCTGGCCATTTTTTATCTGCTCATTAGCTAAACCTCGGGATAGCTCTGTCAAGTCCGCCACTGCCTTATCCAAACGCAGGCCTGCGGCTGTTGCATCAATTTTCAATTCCATTTGTTTCTTCCTTCAAAATTACCAGTAATAAAATTGCTACTCCAACAGTCAGGTACATATCCGCTACGTTAAAAATAGCAAAATTGACAAAATCTAGCTGGAACATATCCACTACAAATCCCTGCTGGATCCGGTCAATGAAATTGCCCAATCCACCAGCAATAATTAGAATGAGTCCCGTTAGCATCCACTTAGAAGCTTGGATATTTTTAATCAAATACCAAACGGCAACTCCAATCACGATACAAGTTATCAGAGCGAAAAACCACTGCTGATTTTCCAAGATAGAAAAGGCGGCACCAGTATTTCTCAAGTAAGTCAAACTGACAATCTTAGGGATAAACATCCTGACCTGCCCCAAGGAAAAATTGGAAACAATATAATACTTGACCGCTTGATCAAGAGCAATCAAAAGAACAACTAAAAAAGGAATGGTAATCTTTCGTTTCATACTTCTCTTTTCTGTGCAAAATATTCTTTCATAACGGCTACAAAGGCTTCTCCGACCTGACTCAGCTCCACATCTTCCCTCTTGACATAAACCATGTGATTGTCTAAATTGTCTCGTAGTTTGATGACAGTGATTCCATTTACACTGTTGCTATCCAAAAAGCCAGATCCAGTCGCATAAGCATCCGTCCGCTCCAAAATCCCATTCAGCGTAGCTCGATCCGTCACATTAAACATCTGGGAGCTGGCACTGGTATCGACAAAATTCTCTGAATAATAGAGATACTCGTCCTTTTCCTGAGTGAAGCGAACCGTCGGCAAATCTGCCAAGTCCTCCATGACCAACTCTTCCTTTTGAGTCAGAGGATGATCTTCTCGTAAATAAATGTGGGTCTGGAAAGGAATCAGCTCAATGACCTCCAAGCCTAGCTTTTCAATCCGCTGCATGATGCCCTTGCTATTCTGATTGTTGAGATAAATAATCCCAATCTCGCTGTGGCCTTGGGCTACTTCGTCCAAAATCTGCACGGTCGTTGATTCAAAAATCCGGAAATTCTTATATTCTGGATACTTTTGCGAAAACTCCGTAATCAAAGGCGGCAAAAAGTCATAGTGCTGACTGGCAATGGAAAATTCATCCTTTTCCTCTTCAGGATTAGCATACTGATTTTGAAAGACATCAAATCCTTTGACCAATTCCTGAGCTCTCTCGTAAAACTCCATTCCCCGCCGAGTCAGAAAGGTTCCGCTACTCGTCCGGCGGAAAATCTTAAATCCCAGTTCCTTTTCCAAATCTCGCACCGCGATAGATAGACTGGGCTGGCTGACATACATTTTTTCTGCTGCTTCACGAAAAGTTCCGCTGTTGGCAATGGCCACTACATAACGCAATTGTTGAATATTCATATCTTTTTCCTTTTACAAATACTCCTAATTATACCACAAAATCAGCCTTCCTCAAAGGCAGGCAGCTACTTTCCTCTTGGAAATATATATCTGAAATCTGCCTCATTTGCCCAAAATATCCTTTGCATACAAGAAGGTAACATAAAGAACGACGAGCAGGGCTATTAAGACTTCAAAAGAAAGCAGAATTTGCCCAGCAAGACCAAGATTCAATGCATTTAAAGATTGCTTCAAGGCCACAGCCGAAATGACCAAGGGGAAGGTAAATGCCGAAAATCCTGCTGAAAAAGGACGATTGATCAAACGAGGAAGTTGCCACAAAATAAAGGCATAAAAGCATTGTCCTGAAATCAAGAGCAAGCTCAACAAGACAGGATTGGGCTGAGGAAAAGTAGCCACATAAGCCGCTGTCATCAAGGAAATAGGCGCACAAATGGTTGTCGTATTTGGACGAACATGTTCTGCTAAGCCTATTTTATAGGTCTTATAAAGGACGATTGGCAAGACCAAGATGGTCGCTAAAAGGCCGTACCAAAAGACCAGCTGCCCCAAAGCTAACTGCTGAGGAATTGCAATTGTCAGAGGAGCGACACCAATCCCGACAAATAAGACCGTCCAAGCAGGAAAAACATTCTCCCACTTGAAAGGGAAGACAAAGGTCAGGATATAATAGACCATCAAGAAAACCAACCCGCCAAAGCTTAGCCACCACAGCACTTGCGCACTAATTCGGGCAAAATTTCCCAAAAAAGTCCAGCTCGCTAGATAGGTCGAAGCCACCATTCCCTGCATGAAAAAAGTCGGGAAGACCGAGGCCACTAGCGCTTGACCTAGTTGCTCTTTGACTTTCTTAGTATGCGTCAGCATTCCCATCACTAGATGGAGGAAAAACAAGAGTGCCAGACTTGCTAAAAGATAGCGCAAGAACTGACTGACATCACCGACTAAATTTCCCAAGGCTAGTAAGCCTAGCACCAATCCTGCCTGAACTAAGGATGGCTCTTTTCTCTTTATCATAAACAGATCTCCTGACCTCCATGCCGCTCTTCTCTGAAGGTTAAGCTTTTTATTTTCTCTTTAAATAAACTGTTTCCGATTTTCGTTTAAAGCCCAATCTTTCATACAGCCTCAGAGCACCTGCATTCTGGGCTTCTACGACGATTTGACAGACTTGTCCATTTCGGCTAGCAAGGTCATTCAGGATAGACCTGACTAGGTGGCTCCCTAAGCCCTGTCCCTGAAAGGCCTGATCCACAGCTAAGGAAAACAGGTGATTGCTGCCAAAAGTTGTATCAACTGAGCAAGACGCCACGGTTTGACCATCTTTTTTCAGGACATAGAGCAGGCTATCTGGGCTCTCCAACGCTTGACTGGCATAGTGAAGCGCAGTCTCCATCGGCATTTCAAAAATCTGCGACTGAAACCCTGCAATCTCTGCAACCATTTCCTTTCTCCCCAGTAAAACTTCTACGCCTTCTTTTTCTTCTTCAGGGAAAGTCCACGCCGCCTGCTCCAGCCAGATTTCTGCTTCTTTCAAATCATAGTCAAACTTCTCAGCAAAGGTCGGATGGTCTGCTAAAAACTTAGCTTCACTGATGTATTCGATTTGGGATAGATCGTATTTTTCTGCAATTTTGGAAAATTCCTGTAAAAGAGCGCTCCCTATGCCCTGTCTGCGATAGTCAGGCAATACGTAGACAGATACCTCTGCTTGCCCCGGCTCATCCGCATAAACCGATAAAAAACCGACCGTTTGATGATCTAGATTGGCCAGAAAAAAGGCTGGCATATCCCCATCAAAATTATAGGCATTATCCAGATAAGGAAGACGATAAGTCCCATCTGTGGCCTGGCAGCTTTGAACCAGCTCAAAGAGCTGATCCTTGATTTCCTGACTAGGCTGGCTATAAATCCTAATTTCCATTATTCTCCCTCACAAATGTCTATAAACAACACATGTAGTTTGTAACTGTCCTACTCCAACTCACTCAGATACTCATAGCGCTCATACTTTTCAAGAAGCTGCTCATTCTTGTCATCCAGCTCCTTCTGAAGTTCCGAAAGCTTGGTAAAGTCCGAACCGTTCTGCTCCATCTCCGTCTCAATGGCGGCGATGCGTGCTTCCAGCTTCTCGATATCCGCCTCGATGGTCTCCCACTCTTGCTTTTCAAAGTAGCTCATCCGCTTCTTCTGCTCCCGCGCCTTGATGGGCTTTTCCTTTTCTTTCTTTTGGGAAATAGCTGCGCTGGATTGTCTAAAAGCCTTCTCATCCAGATAGTCTGTGTAGTTGCCAAAGAACTCTCTGACCTGACCATCCTCAAAAGCTAAAATCTTGCTGGCTACCTTATCGAGGAAATACCGATCGTGACTAACTGTAATCACCGGTCCTGCAAAGCCCTGCAGGAAATTTTCTAGAACTGTCAAGGTTGCAATATCCAAATCATTGGTCGGCTCGTCTAGAAGTAGGACATTGGGCTTTTCTAATAAAAGCTTGAGCAGGTAGAGGCGTTTCTTTTCTCCACCAGACAATTTCTCAATCAAAGTGCCGTGGGTTGAGCGAGGAAAGAGAAACTGCTCCAAGAGCTCAGCAATGGATGTCGTCCCGCTACCACTCTTAACTTCTTCTGCGACTTCCTGCAAGTAATTGATGACCCGCTTGGACTCATCCAACCCTTCAATCTGTTGAGAAAAGTAGGCTACTCGGACTGTCTCGCCGATTATGACCTGACCAGACTGAGGCTGCAACTGACCAGAAATGAGATTGAGCAAAGTAGACTTGCCCACTCCATTATCTCCGACAATGCCCAGTCGATCTTTGTTTTGCAGCAAGAGATTAAAATGCGACAAAATCTGCTTGTCTCCGTATGCAAAATCCACATCCTGAAACTCGATGACCTTCTTCCCAATACGGCTGGTTTCAAAGTTCATCTCTAAGTCCGTCTGATTGGTCTGACCAGCCAAATCACTTTTGAGGTCATGGAAACGATTGATACGTGCCTGCTGCTTGGTCGCTCGTGCCTGAGGCTGACGGCGCATCCAAGACAATTCCTGCTTGTAAAGCTGCTGTTTCTTGTGTAGCAGGGCAGCATCGCGCTCATCCTGCTCAGCCTTTAGTCGGACATAGTCCTGATAATTGCCCTGATACTCAATCAAGCTCCCGCCGTCCAATTCAAAAATCCGCGTTGAAATATTGTCCAAAAAATAGCGGTCGTGGGTGATAAAGAGAACCGTCTTCTTTGAGTTCTTGAGAAAATTTGTCAGCCATTCAATCGTATCAATGTCCAGATGGTTGGTTGGCTCATCTAAGAGCAGCAAGTCTGCTTCTGAAAGCAAAACCTGCGCCAACTGGACGCGCCGACGTAAACCACCTGAAAGCTGACTGATTTTTGCTGCCAAATCTGAGATACCGAGCTTGGATAGGACGGTTTTTACCTGACTCTCAATTTCCCAAGCATGCAGCGAATCCATTTCTGCCATGACCTTGTCTAGACGAGCCTGCTTGGCTTCATCATAAGCAGCCATGAGCAGTTCGTATTCTCGAATGAGCTGCATTTCTCGCAAATCACTGGACAAAACAGTATCCAAGACCGTCTTCTCTTCATCGAAGTCCGGTTCCTGAGTCAAATAAGAGATTTTATAGTCAGATTTTGCTGAAAAAGGATAGACATCACCATCAAAGCCTGATTTGCCAGACAAGACATCTAAAAGGGTGGTCTTTCCTGTCCCATTGACTCCAATCAGTCCAATCCGATCCAAGTCGTGAATGATAAAAGAAATCTCTTGAAAGACTGTCTTATCCCCGACAGACTTACTCAGCTTTTCAACGATAAAGTCACTCATCCAACTTGCTCCTTAATAAAGTTCATAATCTCTTCCTTGCTATTTGCTAATTCTCCGTCGACAATGGCCAATTCAATTTTAGTCAGGATTTGTCCTAATTCTGGTCCAGGTTTAAAGCCATAATCTCGAATCAAATGACTTCCCGTCACTACAATCTCATGTTTATCATGAATGGTCAGAGCAGCATGTGTAGCCTCAATGGCCTCAAACTCAACTGGCAAACCTGCCGCCTGTCTCAAACTTTCAGCTTGCAGAATCAAATCCAAATCATACTGATAGCAATCTCGCTTAGACAGGCTACGTTCTTGTCGAATCTCATAAACAGCCACTAGCTGATTTACTCGCTTTTGAAAGTCATTGGACGTTTTCCAATGCTTCAAGAACTTACGAACATCTTTCACTTTCAAAGTCAGTAAAAGGGCAGCCCAAGCCTGCTCGGAACTAGAAAATCGAAAATCTTCTTCTAGACTGTCTAGTAGTTCCTGCAAAGCCTCTGCTGAATCTTTCATATCAGGCAGAAAATCGTAGGCAGCAGCGTTGATCAAGCTCTCCAGACCTTTTCGCCAGAAAGGAGACATCAGCAGCTTGTCAAACTCGATAAAAATCCGCTCTACCGAAATCTTCTCTAAAAGCGGCGCGCAATTAGCCATTGCTTGAAAAGTCAACTCTTCCAAATCAAAGTCTAGACCAGCCTGAAAACGAAAGCCTCGCATGATGCGGAGAGCATCTTCATTGAAACGCTCTGCAGCCACTCCGACTGCCCGTAGAGTGCAATTTTTCATATCTGCCACACCATTAAAGAGGTCCACAATCTTCCCCTCTTGGTTTAAAGCAAGAGCATTGATTGTAAAATCCCTGCGCTTCAAATCCTCTTCCAAAGAGCGCACAAAAGAGACCTGACTAGGCCTGCGGTAGTCCACATAGACATCCTCAGTCCGAAAGGTCGTTATCTCGTATTCTCTCTGGCCTTCCAAGACCAGAACTGTTCCATGCTCAATACCGACATCAACAGTCCTAGGAAAGATTGTTTTGATTTCCTCCGGATAGGCCGAGCTGGCAATATCCACATCGTGAATGGGCCGATTCAACAGAGCATCTCGTACAGAACCACCGACAAAATAAGCCTCAAAACCGGCCTCTTTAATCTTCTCTAATACTGGCAAAGCCTCCTGAAACTCAGAAGGCATCTTCTCTAATCTCATAGTAAATGTTCCAATCCATAGACCAATTCAGAGCGCTTGACTACCTCTTTGATACCCAGATTTACCCCAGTCATAAAGGAAACCCGATCATAGGAGTCATGCCGCAAAGTCAGCCCTTCTCCTTGACTACCAAAGATAACTTCCTGATGGGCCACCAAGCCCGGCAAACGCACTGAGTGAATCCGCATGCCGTCAAAGGCTGCCCCACGGGCACCAGCCAAGGATTCTTCCTCATCAGCCGCTCCCTGCTGCTTGCTTGTACGAACTTGACTGATTAATTCAGCTGTTTTGATAGCCGTGCCACTCGGTGCATCCTTTTTGTTGTCATGATGCAGCTCAATAATTTCCACATCTGGAAAATACTTGGCTGCTTGGGCTGCAAACTGCATAAGTAAAACGGCTCCCAGAGCAAAATTCGGCGCAATCAAACCGCCTAGACTCTTTTGACGAGATAGTTGGGTCAAGTCTTCAATCTGCTCAGGCGTGAAACCAGTCGTTCCAACTACTGGAGCAAAGCCATTCTCAAGAGCAAAGCGCGTATTTTCATAAGCCACTTTAGGAGTCGTGAAGTCAATCCAGACATCCGCCTGAAGACCAGCAAGTTCTTCTTTAGTATTGAAAACTGGAACTCCCGCTACTTCCTTTTCATCTGTAAAAGGATCTAGCAGACCGGCCAATGCCAACTCAGGATCTTCTGCTACCATCTTATAGGCTGCTTGTCCCATCTTTCCCTTGAAACCAGCGATAATGACTTTTATACTCATCTAGAACCTCTCTCTATCCTTGACTAACCGCGCTACAAAACTCTAGATCAGCGGAATGTAGGCTAATGCGACGCTGCCCTCGCCCAAGTGAGTTCCAATCACACTACCAAAGGTAGCCAGAGGAATATCATCCGCGATGCCAGCCTCCATCAGCTGCTGACGCAAGTTTTCCGCCTTCTCTTCAGCATTCCCATGAATCACCATGACTTGATAAGAAGCAGAGGCAGTTTTCTCCTCAACCACTTCAATCAATCTCTTGGCCGCCTTCTTTTCCGTCCGAATCTTTTCAAAAACTTCGATGACACCTGCATCGTTAAAATACAGAATCGGCTTGATACTCAAGAGATTACCCAAAATAGCTGCGCCATTGGACAAGCGACCGCCCTTAACCAGATGATTCAAGTCGTCAACCATGATAAAAGCACTGGTTCCATCAATTTGTCGCTGAATCTTAATCAAAATCTCTTCAAAATCCTGCCCCTCAGCAGCCCAAGTCAAAGCATTTTCGACCATGAGGCCAAGCGGAGCACTGGTGATTTTTGAATCAGGAAAGGCGATTTTCAAATCAGGAAACTCGTCCTTGAGATACTGGATATTTTGATAAAATCCTGAAATCCCACTGGATAAAAAAAGCCCCAACACATGCGTGTAATCCTCGCCAGCAAGACGCGTCAAGGTCTCCTCCAACTCTGCCACACTAGGCTGACTTGTCTTTGGTAAATCATCTGCAGCAGCCATCTTCTCATAAAATTCACTGGCTGTCAGATTTTTTCCTTCCACATAAGTCTCTCCAGCAATCACTACTGGAATATCGAGCACAAAAAGATGGTCATTTCCACGTAGGCTATCCGGTAAAAAAGCGGACGAATCCGTTATAACCGCTAATTTCATCATTAGAACTCCAAATTAATACCTGGTAAATCTAGTGCAATCTCAGTCACTTCATAAGTCAAACGATTGAGCATGGTCAAGCAAGGACGCGCCAATTCTTCCACTTCTTCATGTTCAAATTCACTAGGTTCCTCTACCAAACGTCCTTGAATATGATTTGTCTGCGTAATCGTTCCACTAATTACAAAACGATCAAACACAATCATGAAAGTCAAAATCACAATCATGGATGTTGAATTCTTTTCTTCATTTCTTTCAATCAGCTGAAAATTCACGTCAACTTTTGTTTCAGGTGTTCCATTTTCTTTTTCCCATTCAAAATTGCGTGCATCAAAATGATATTGGCTGACAAATTCTTGTTCACGTTGTAATTCCATTACTATTCTCCTAAAAATATACGATAGTCCATTATAACATAATTTGATGTATCTTTCTAGCGATAATTGTTTTCAGAACTCTATTAGATAGGAGATGGTGGCGAATTCTCACAAAGTCTGAAAATGATTCTGGGCGTAATTCTTCCATACTTCCAAATACTCGCTCGTCTCTCCTGCTTCTCTACGCTTAAAGAACAGATTAAATAAAAATCCAACAAAGCCTGGATAAGATTGTGTTCTTACCAATTGGCAGGTCGAAGAAGTCAAAGGAATCACTTGACAATTTAAAATCGAATGCAGAAGAGAATGTCTCGCATGTATCTCAATCCAAAAGGTTTCCTCTTTGACCTCGCTTATTTCGCAAGACATTTTTATTCCTTCTTTTGTCACAATATCGTATTTTCTTCCTTTGTAGAAAAAGTCTTCTCCGCCTTCAAAGTAAATGGCTTGATTTGTTGACAAACTAGGGAGCCATCTATCCATCATTTTCAATGCTTCCCAAGCAATTTCTGCTTTCATATTCACAATTAACTTATCTGTATATGTTTTCATGATCTTATCCCATCTATTCAAATTATAGCAAAAAGAATCTTGATAGACCATCAAGATTCTTTTGCGTAGGTTTTATTTTTCAAGTGGTTTACGCAAATATCCGAAAAGAATACCGCTGACAACTGCACCAATCAAGACATACACAAGGTAAAGGATTGGGTTGTTTGTCAAACCGATTACGAAGATTCCTCCGTGTGGTGCCATAAGTTTAATGCCAGATAGACCGACAAGTGCACCTGTAAGAGCTGAACCGACGATAAAGCTTGGGATCGCACGGGCTGGGTCAGCAGCTCCAAAAGGAATCGCTCCTTCTGTGATGAAAGACAGACCCATGACGATATTTGTCAAACCTGAATCTCGTTCTTCGGTAGTAAATTTATCTTTGAAAAGCAAAGTTGCCACGAATACTGCAAGCGGTGGAACCATTCCGGCTGCCATAACCGCTGCCATGACTGGAGAACCGCCAGTTGAAACAGTGCTTGCCAGCGTACTTGTACCAAATACGTAAGCAGCCTTATTAACCGGTCCACCCATATCGACCGCCATCATACCACCGACCAAGAGACCGAGAAGGACAGCAGAACTTCCACTCAGACTAGCAAGGAAATCGTTTAGGGCTGTATTGATTGCTGCCATTGGGATATTAACAGCCAACATGACAAATCCAGTCACAAGAACACCAAGAAGTGGCAAGAGCAAGATTGAACGGATACCTTCAAGTGAGCGAGGTAGACCAGCAAGTAATTTGCGAAGGACTAAAATTACACCACCAGCTAAGAAACCACCAACTAAAGCCCCAAGGAAACCAGATGATACTCCTGCTAGAGAGAGTGTTTTCTCACCACCCGCAGCATAGGCAACACCACCAAAGGATGCGCCACTGCTAGCGATTGCTCCAGCTACAAAACCAGAAACCAAACCTGGTTTTTCAGCGATTGAGTAAGCGATGTATCCAGCCAAGACTGGCAACATGAAACCAAAGGCTGCACCACCAATCGCCTTAAACTGAGCTGCAATCTCATGATAGCTTCCTAAGTTGGACAGTTGGTCCTGTGGCACACCCAAAATTTTATCCAGCAAGAAAGCAAGGGCAATCATGATACCGCCGCCAATAACGAATGGCAACATTTGAGAAACACCGCTCATCAAGTGCTTGTAGAAAGCACCTCCCAAGCTAAGTTTTTCATTGCTGCTTGCTACTGCAGTGCCACCGTTGGCAGCCTTGTAAACTTCAGCATTGCCAGAAAGAGCCAAATTGATGAATTCTTCCGTCTTGCGGATACCGTCTGCAACTGGGCGGCTGATTAAAGGTTTGCCGTCAAAACGATCCATTTCAACATCCTTGTCTGCTGCGATGATGACTGCTTTCGCTTTTTTGATGTCTTCTGCTGTCAGTTTGTTGCCGACTCCGCTTGCACCATTGGTTTCTACCTTGATGCCAACACCCATTTCAGCAGCCACTTTTTGAAGGGCTTCTTGGGCCATGTAAGTGTGAGCGATCCCTGTTGTACAAGCTGTAACGGCTACGAGGAAGTCTCCTCCCTCAGTTGCAGGAGCAACAGTTGCTGGTTCAGCTGCCTTTTCAGACGTTTGGTCAAAGAGGGCGATAACCTCATCTGGTGAAGATACTTTGCGCAGTTTATCAGCAAAGCCGTCTTTCATCAAGTATTGAGACAATTCTGCCAAGGCAGCCAAGTGGGTATCATTTGCACCTTCTGGAGCTGCAATCATGAAGAAGAGATCAGTTGGTTGTCCATCCAAACTCTCATAGTCAACACCCTTGTTTGACTTGGCAAAGAGAACTGTTGCTTCTTTGACAGCAGAGTTTTTGCTGTGAGGCATAGCAATTCCTTCACCCAAACCAGTTGAAGTCAAGGCTTCACGTGCCAAAATTCCTTCTTTAAAAGTTTCAAAATCTGTCACATAACCGTGGTCTACCAAGCTTTTAATCATCTCTTCGATGACGGCTGTTTTTTCAGTTGCCTGCAAATCCAGCAACATGACATCTCTTCTCAATAGGTCTTGAATTTTCATCGTTTTTCTACCTCAACTTTTTCATAAGTT
>CAUUSJ010000035.1:0-17497 GCA_963547765.1 uncultured Streptococcus sp.
AATTTAACATTACCATCATGCTGATTGAGCATGATATGAGTCTGGTTATGGAAGTAACTGAGCGCATCTACGTACTAGAATACGGTCGCTTGATTGCCCACGGCACACCAGATGAGATTAAGAATGACAAGCGCGTTATTGAAGCTTATCTAGGAGGTGAAGCCTAATGTCCATGCTCAAAGTTGAAAATCTATCTGTCCACTATGGCATGATTCAGGCTGTCCGTGATGTCAGCTTTGAAGTCAACGAAGGAGAGGTTGTTTCCCTTATCGGTGCCAATGGTGCTGGTAAAACGACCATCCTCCGCACGATCTCTGGTTTGGTTCGCCCAAGTGCTGGGAAGATTGAATTTTTAGGCAATGAAATTCAAAAAGTGCCTGCTCAAAAGATTGTGGCTGCGGGGCTTTCACAGGTTCCAGAAGGGCGCCATATTTTCCCAGGTTTGACTGTCTTGGAAAACCTTGAAATGGGAGCTTTTCTGAAGAAAAATCGTGAAGAAAATCAAGCCAATCTCAAAAAGGTCTTCTCTCGTTTCCCACGCTTGGAAGAGCGTAAAAACCAAGATGCTGCAACCCTTTCAGGTGGTGAGCAGCAGATGCTGGCTATGGGACGGGCTCTGATGTCTACACCTAAGCTTTTGCTCTTGGATGAGCCTTCTATGGGCTTGGCGCCAATCTTTATCCAGGAAATCTTCGATATTATCCAAGATATCCAGCGGCAAGGGACAACAGTTCTTTTGATTGAGCAAAATGCAAACAAGGCTCTCTCTATCGCTGACCGAGGTTATGTCCTTGAAACAGGTAAAATTGTTCTGTCCGGAACAGGCCAAGAGCTCCTCGCTTCTGACGAAGTCCGCAAAGCATATCTAGGTGGTTAAAAAGGTCCAATGGACCTTTTTAAGTTGCAGATAAAGAAAACAAGGTTTTCGTCAAGATGCCCAGGGGATTGTTTCAGGTTGCAGATGGGAATTCGCGAGAGCGAGTTTTCTTCAAAATATCTGGGAGACATTTTTAGGTTGTTGATAGAAAGTTATGGTAGTAACTTAACATTTAGAAAAGGTCCAGTGGACCTTTTTAAGTTGCAGATAAAGAAAACGGAGTTTTCGTCAAAATCTGGGAGATTGTTTCAGGTTGCAGATGGGAACTCGTGGCAGCGAGTTTTCGCTTATTAAGGTCCATAGGACCTTTTTTATTTTCAAGATGAATTTGTTTATTTGGATGAGCCGTTAGCTGTTTTTGCTTACAACCAAAGAGTTGTATTGGCAACTGCATATTTTTTAAAATCCGCTGGGCCTTTTTTAGATGAGGCTAGAGTTTCGTGGTAGAGTTTTCTTTGATGAAAGTCTCCATTTTTTAAGTGCTGTGCTAGTAAGCAATATAACAGTTCCACATGGTCCTTTCTCTGAATCTATTTCTTCATTTTAAGTATCGAGCGAAAATATGGTAAAATATGGGTGAAGAAAAATTGCTCGGGTCTAGATAAAGATTTGAAATTTCGGAAATAATTTGTCAAAGTATAGGATATGCTTATAGGCGATAACTGGTGAGATGGAGAGTCATCTTAGCTTTTGATTTTAAAGTGAAGAAAGAAGCTGTTTTCTGTTCGTCTCTACACAATTCTCTTACGCAACTAGAATTCAATAAAGATATGCTTATGAGGGATAGAAAATGGCAGTCGAATTTCTTTGCTTGATGTGCTTGAGCGAGTAATGTTGGTTTTTGAAAACATTTAAATAATTATAGAGGATCAAAGATGAAACTAGTCAGTGACACGCTTTTGAAAAAGGTTGTTATAAATCGATTGCCAGACAGCCATAAAGGCGACTATGGTCGCCTGCTCTTGATTGGCGGGACCTATCCCTATGGCGGAGCTATTATCATGGCTGCCTTGGCCGCAGTAAGGAGCGGAGCTGGTTTGGTGACAGTTGTAACTGAACGGGACAATATTTCCGCCCTCCATGCTCATTTGCCAGAGGCTATGGCCTTTGATTTGTGGGAGCAAGAGCGGCTGATAGAGCAGATCCGCAAGGCTACTGTTATTTTAATCGGGCCGGGTTTGGCTGAAAATTCTTTAGAGAAATCGGTGCTGCAGTTGGTTTTACAGCTTGTAAACAAGCAACAAATCTTGATTATGGATGGGGGCGCTATCTCGCTTTTTGCCAAGCAAGCTCTGCCTTTTCCAAACTCCCAGACAATTTTTACCCCTCATCAGAAAGAATGGGAAAGCTTGTCTGGCTTGCCCATCGAGTCGCAGGACGAAAAATCTAGCCAAAAGGCTGTTGACCAATTTCCTAAGGGAACTCTAGTTGTACAGAAAAGGAATGGAACGCGAGTTTTTCAGAGTAGGGAAAAGGATGTTTATCAACTGCAGGTTGGTGGTCCCTATCAAGCAACTGGCGGTATGGGAGATACCTTGGCAGGGATGATTGCCGGCTTTGCAGGTCAATTTGAGCAGGTTTCACTTTTTGAAAGAGTGACAGCTGCGACCTACTTGCATTCAGCCATAGCGGATGAGTTAGCCAAAGAAGTTTATGTGGTATTACCGACAGAACTGAGTCAACGAATTCCAACTTGGATGAAAAATTTTAGTCAATAAATCTTAGGAGGCTTGGAAAAATCCGAGCCTCTTTTTGTGGATTAGGAAATCTTGCCTTAGTTAGGAAAAGTCTAAGATTCACCAACTTTCTCACATAATTACTTTTTTAATTTATAGAAAAAAGTTAATACGATAGAAAACTTTTTTGTGCTATAATAAAAATAAAGTATGAGACTTAAAAGTATAAAAACTAGTAGAAAAGGATAAGTGCGGAAAGTGCCATGTCAGAGCTGAAAGTAGCAATTGGGAAAAAAATTCGAGAACTGAGGGAACAACGTAAAATGACAAGGGAATTACTGTGTGAGGATGAGACTCGTTTGACAGTCAGACAGCTTGCTCGTATTGAGGCAGGCGATTCGATTCCTAGTTTACTAACCTTAGAATTCATTGCGCAACAGTTGCATATCGAAATGTATCAAATTATCAAGGAAAGTACAAAATCTTAGTGATTTTTATCCTGAAAATTGAGAACTTGGAAGCACTGACTTCCTCAATTTTTTGGTATAATAAAAGTCACGCAAATACTAGAAAATAGAAAGAGAGTGGCATGCCAGATTATTTATCGGTTTCTACTTTGACCCGTTATCTGAAGATGAAGTTTGACCGAGATCCTTATTTGGAGCGGGTTTATCTGACAGGTCAGGTCTCTAATTTTCGCAAGCGTCCCAATCACCAGTATTTTTCCCTCAAGGATGAGAAGGCAGTGATTCAGGCGACTATCTGGTCAGGTGTCTATAAAAAGCTTGGTTTTGAACTAGAAGAGGGCATGAAGGTCAATGTCATTGGTCGTGTGCAGCTCTATGAACCAAGTGGTTCCTATTCGATTGTCATTGAAAAGGCCGAGCCAGACGGCATTGGCGCCTTGGCTGTTCAGTTCGAGCAGCTCAAGAAAAAACTGGGAGAAGAAGGTCTTTTTCAAGATAAATTTAAACAAGCCTTGCCTCAATTTCCTAAGAAAATTGGGGTGGTGACCAGTCCTAGTGGAGCTGTCATCCGAGATATCATCACGACAGTCAGTCGCCGTTTTCCTGGCGTGGACATCCTGCTTTTTCCGACCAAGGTTCAGGGCGAAGGAGCTGCTGCCGAGGTGGCGACCAATATTCGTCGAGCCAATGAGCGGGAAGATTTGGATGTTTTGATTATTGGTCGGGGCGGCGGATCCATCGAGGATCTTTGGGCTTTTAATGAAGAAATCGTCGTACGAGCTATATTTGAGTCCCAGATTCCGATTATTTCCAGTGTGGGCCATGAAACGGACACGACGCTGGCTGACTTTGTGGCAGACCGACGAGCAGCAACTCCCACAGCAGCAGCTGAATTGGCAACGCCAGTCACCAAGCTGGATCTTCTGGGGCATTTGAGTCAGCAGCAAAATCGTCTGGCAAATGCAGCTTTAAATCGTCTGGCTTACCAGCGGGAACGCTTGGACAAGCTGGCTTCCTCTGTTATTTTTCGGCAGCCAGAGCGACTTTATGATGGCTATCTGCAAAAGTTAGACCAGCTTAATCTGCGTTTAAAGCAAAAAATTCGCGAATATTATAGTGAAGAAGTCCAACAGGTCAAGATTCTCCAGCATCGCTTGGAGTCTCTGTCACCTCTGCGACAGGTGCAGCGCTATCAGGAGCAGGTTCACCAGCAAGAACGCTTGTTGCGTAGCAATATGGCGATTATCTATGACCATAAGGTGGCTGAAGCCAAGCGGCTGTCAGATGCGCTACTCATGCTGGATACCAGTCGCATTGTAGCGCGGGGCTATGCTATTATCCAAAAAAATGAAACAGTAATCGAGTCCAGTCAGGATATCAAGGAGAAGGACCAGCTGACCATTCTCATGCGGGATGGTCAAGTCCAAGTTGAGGTAAAAGATGTCAAAAGACAAGAAATTTGAAGAAAATTTAGCTGATTTGGAAGCTATTGTCCAGAAGCTGGAAAATGGGGATGTGGCCTTGGAAGAGGCAATCGCTGAATTCCAGAAGGGCATGCAGCTGTCTAAAGACTTGCAAAAGACGCTAGATCAGGCAGAAAAGACCTTGGTCAAGGTCATGCAGGCTGATGGCAAAGAAACGGATATGGAATGACAAGAGAGTTTAAAATCAGGCAAATTGGCCTGACGATTCAAGATTTTTATCAGGTCAAGGAAGTGTCAGCGGATTTGACTGAGACCATTCTCTATTCTGTCGAGGCTGGTGGCAAGCGGATCCGCCCTCTCTTGCTTTTGGAGTTGCTGGAGGGATTTGGTCTGGAATTAACTCCCGCTCACTTTCAGGTGGCAGCAGCTCTGGAGATGATTCACACTGGCAGCCTGATCCATGATGATTTGCCAGCTATGGATAATGATGACTACCGCCGAGGCCGTCTGACCAGCCACAAGAAATTTGGGGAGGATATGGCCATTTTGGCTGGAGATTCTCTCTTTTTGGATCCTTATGGGTTGGTGGCAATGGCAGAGCTCCCTAGTCAGGTCAAGGTGGAGCTGATAGCAGAGCTGTCTCTGGCGGCTGGCTCCTTTGGTATGGTGGCTGGGCAGGTTTTGGATATGCAGGGAGAAGGCCGCAAGTTGACCATGGATCAGCTCCAGACCATCCATGCCAATAAGACAGGTAAGCTCTTGGCCTATCCTTTTGTAGCGGCTGGGATCATTGCTCAGACTGGTCAATCAGTCCTAGGGAAGCTTCGTCAGGCGGGAGAGCTCTTGGGTTTGGCTTTTCAGGTGCGGGATGATATTTTAGATGTGACGGCTAGTTTTGAGCAGATCGGTAAGACACCGCAGAAGGATCTGGCGGCTGAGAAATCAACTTATCCAGCCTTGCTAGGCTTAAATGGAGCCAGAGACTTTTTCGATGAAACGCTGGAACAAGCAAAAAGCCTGCTGGAGCAACTAGAAAAAGAAAGTGATTTTTCAGCGGAAGAAATTCAAAAAATAATAGAAAGTTTGAGACTGGATGGCTAAGGAAAGAGTGGATGTACTGGCCTATCGACAAGGCCTCTTTGAGACCCGAGAACAGGCCAAGCGCGGAGTGATGGCAGGCCTAGTCGTGGCACTTGCTAATGGAGAGCGCTTTGACAAACCAGGTGAAAAAATCGATGATGGAACAGAGCTCAAGCTCAAGGGAGAAAAGCTCAAGTATGTCAGTCGGGGCGGTCTAAAATTAGAAAAGGCTTTGGAAGTCTTTGGCCTTTCGGTGGCAGACCGAGTGGCCTTGGATATCGGTGCTTCGACCGGTGGTTTTACCGATGTCATGTTGCAGAATGGAGCTAAGTTGGTCTATGCTGTTGATGTTGGGACTAACCAGTTGGCATGGAAACTTCGCCAAGATGAGCGGGTTGTCAGCATGGAGCAGTTCAATTTTCGCTATGCCGAGCCAGCTGATTTCGACTTTCGGCCCAGCTTTGCCAGCATCGATGTCAGCTTTATCTCGCTCAGCCTGATTTTGCCGGCCCTCTATCAGATTTTAGAAGAGGGCGGTCAGGTCGTGGCTTTGATCAAGCCTCAGTTCGAGGCTGGCCGCGAGCAGATTGGCAAGAAGGGGATTATCAAGGACAAGAAAGTTCATTTGGCGGTGCTGGAAACTGTGACAGCCTTTATGCTGGAAGCAGGTTTTTCAGTCAAAGGTTTGGATTTTTCTCCGATTCAGGGTGGGCATGGCAATGTTGAGTTTCTAGCCTTTTTAGAGAAAAGTGAACAGCCGAAAAATGACTTGGAGCAAGACTTAGTCGCTGTCGTAGAGGCAGCCCATAGGGAATTTAAAGATGAAGAAGAAGGATAGATTAGAGAAAATCAGACGATTTGTCAGCGAGTTTGAGATTGGCACCCAAGAGGAAATTGTAGCACATCTCAGGGAGTCTGGTATTACAGCGACACAGGCAACGGTTTCACGAGACATCAAGGAGCTAGGGATTGTAAAAATCCCTTTTAAAGATAATACCTATATCTATGAGCTTCCCAAAACAGCGACCAATAGTCTGAAGTTGGCAGAAAATAATATTTTGGCCTGTCAGAATCTAGGAAATATGCTCAATCTCAATCTGGTGCCAGGGAGTGCAGCGGTGGTCAAACGCCATCTGAGCAAAGAATTTGCTGAGGAAATTTTCAGCATCATTGCGGATAACGACAGTATCCTAATCGTTGCAGTAAGTGAAAGTGCAGCCAAAAAAGTTACGACTGAAATCAATAATTGGTAGGAAAGTCTATGTTATTAGAAATTTCGATTAAAAATTTTGCCATTATTGAGGAGATTTCCCTTAATTTTGAGCAAGGTATGACGGTTTTGACCGGGGAAACCGGAGCTGGAAAGTCTATTATTATTGACGCCATGAACATGATGCTGGGCAGCCGTGCGACGACGGATGTGATTCGTCATGGGGCACCCAAAGCTGAGATAGAAGGACTTTTTTCGCTGGAAAATAGCAGAGCTTTGCGAGAGATTTTTGAGGAGCAGGGCTGGGAGCTGACCGATGAGCTGATTATCCGTCGGGAAATTTTGCAAAACGGCCGCAGTGTTAGCCGTATCAATGGTCAGCTGGTTAATTTGTCTGTTCTAAAGGCTGTCGGCCAGCATTTGGTGGATATCCATGGCCAGCATGATCAGGAAGAGCTGATGAGATCTCAGCTTCATATTGCCATGCTAGATGAGTTTGGCTCAGCAGACTTTTTGCATCTCAAAGGCCGCTATCAGGAGACCTTTGACCGCTATCGAAGCCTGCGCAAGCAAGTCCTGACTTTGCAGAAAAATCAGCAGGAGCATAAGGCCAGGATTGAGATGCTGGAGTTTCAGATGGCGGAGATTGAGAGCGCAGCCCTCAAAAGCGGTGAAGATACTGCCCTGCATCAGGAGCGAGATCGTTTGCTCAATCACAAGCTCATTGCCGATACGCTGACGAACGCCTATACCATGCTTGATAATGAAGATTTTTCCAGTCTGTCCAATGTCCGCTCAGCAATGAATGACCTTGAGTCTATCGAGGATTACGATCCAGCCTACAAGGAACTGTCTGGCAGCTTGTCAGAGACTTATTATGTCTTAGAGGATGTCAGCAAGCGCTTAGAGGATATTTTAGATGGACTGGACTTTGACGGAGATCGGTTGCTGCAGGTGGAGAGTCGCTTAGACTTGATTAACAGCATCACACGTAAATACGGCGGCCAAGTAGATGATGTGCTGGATTACTTTGCTCAGATTTCCAAAGAATACAGCCTTTTAACTGGAAGCAATTTGTCCTCAGAGGATATGGACCGAGAGCTGAAGGCCTTGGAGAGAGAGCTGGTAGAGCTGGCCCAGGAGCTAAGTCAGGCTCGTCACGAACTAGCAGCCCAGCTGGAAGCAGAAATCAAGCAGGAACTGCAAGAACTTTACATGGAAAAGGCGCGCTTTAAAGTACAGTTCACTAAGGGCAAGTTCAACCGTGAAGGAAATGAGCAAGTAGAGTTTTACATCTCAGCCAATCCGGGAGAGGATTTCAAACCTTTGGTGAAGGTTGCCTCTGGCGGCGAACTCTCCCGTCTTATGTTGGCGATCAAATCGGCCTTTTCTCGTAAGGAAGGTAAGACTAGTATTGTCTTTGACGAAGTGGATACAGGCGTTTCTGGCCGTGTGGCTCAAGCCATCGCTCAGAAGATTCACAAGATTGGCTCTAACGGGCAAGTCTTGGCCATTTCCCATTTGCCGCAGGTCATTGCGATTGCCGATTATCAGTTCTTTATTGAGAAGATTTCGGATGAGAATTCGACCGTCTCAACGGTTCGTCTGCTGACGGCTGACGAGCGTGTTCAGGAAGTTGCTAAGATGCTGGCTGGCGAAGATGTGACGGAAGCTGCTTTGACGCAAGCCAAAGAATTATTAAAGAAATAAACAAGCGAGACTGAGGCACTAGTGTTTCGGTCTCCTTTAGAAGGTGGCGCGTATGACAGAATATTTTGCAATTGGTGATGTCCATGGTAAGGCTAGTATGCTAGATGAGCTGCTCCAGCACTGGGATGGTCGTAGCCAACTAGTCTTTCTAGGCGATTTGATCGATCGTGGCGAAGACAGCCGAGCAGTTTTGGAGCGGGTCAAGGACTTAGTGGACCAAGAAGGAGCTGTTTGTCTGTCTGGCAATCATGAGTATATGTTTCTGACTTGGCTGGACAATCCTGAAAAGTCTTATGACCACTACCGACGGAACGGCGGAGCTACGACAATTAATTCGCTTTTAGGCCGACCTCTCAATGCTCCTGTAGATGGACTAGCAGACGCGGAACGTGTCAAGACGGAGGCGGCTGATTTAGTAGATTTTATTCGCCAGATGCCTTTCCTATTGGAGACGGAACAGTACATTTTTGTTCATGCTGGTCTAGATTTGGAGCTGAAAGACTGGCGAGAAACCAGTGATTATCAAAAAGTTTGGATTCGCGCTCCTTTTCACGAAGGCAGTAATCAGACTGGCAAAAGGATCGTCTTTGGTCATACACCGACATTCTATCTCTTGCATGAGTCACCGGGAACTGACCAGCTCTGGATGACTGAGGATGGTAAGATTGGCATGGATGGCGGCGCTGTTTATGGCGGAGTCCTCCACGGAGTTCTTTTTGATGACAATGGCATCATAGAGCACTATGTGATTAGAAATGACGGTTTTGCTGCGGAGGACGAATAGAATATTTGATTGCTAGCGTCTCGATAAAGAAATCAAGAAGATTGAAGAAGCACTTTTAGTGCTTTTTCAATCTTTTTTCGTACCTTGGAGATAGAAATATAGTCAATACCTATTTTTACTTATGATGATTATATATTTCATGGAAGACGAAAAACGCGAAGAATAGGCTCTCCTAATATGCAATTATCGCTATTTATGCTATAATAGTTGCCAAGAAAGTAAAAGAGGAGGAAAGGATGTCTTTTCAGGATAGAAAGATAAAATATTCGATCCGCAAATTATCAGTTGCTACTGTGTCCCTTGCGATTGGATTTTTGTTTGCACCCACTGCGATTGGAGTGGACCAAACAGTCCACGCCGATGAGCTCGAATCTACAGCACAAGTGGGAAATAAGTCAGATAATCAAGCCTCAGAAGGAGCGTCTGAAGCAACAAAAATAGAGAATCAAGAGACAACTTCAACAGTGTCTTCTGCGCCAGTACAAGCAGAGACTAAAGAGGACAATCAAGCTATCTTAAAATCTGCTACCCCTACTGTGACAGAGACAAGTCAAGTGATAGATTCAACTGCTCTTAGAAATTCTCAACCAGCTGCTGAAACGGTTCAGCCATCCACAGAAGGAGCTGCCCAGCTGCCCTCTGCAAACGTTAGTCTGAAGAAGAGTGCTTTAGAAAACTATCTCAAAGAGTTGCGCAACAAGGATTTTTCAAGGAAAACAGATGAGAGCATAGAAATCCTTAATGATTTGATGACAGCGGCTGATAGTGTGCTTCAAACTGCTACAAAGCAAGAAGAAATTGATAAAGTTTACCGAAATCTGGTAACCTTCGTTAATTCGGGACTTCGTAATAAAAATTCAAAAGTCATCTTGGGAAAGGATAAGATTCCTTCAAAAGAAGCAGAGTCTGGAGACACTTCCTCTAAAGGAAAATTGCCTGAGGATTCTACAAAACAGACTGATACTACCTACAGAGTAGAATATAAATTTAAGAACTCAACTCCGATCTATCCTCTGCCCAATAAGATTCGCTCAATGCTTCCAACTGCTAGTGAATTTGTAGCTCAAGCGGACGATTACAAAGATGTGATTCAACTTGAGACAACTACAGTAAGTGTTCCAACTGGTACTTGGACTTTTCATGGTTTTGATACAGCTAAATATGGAAAAGCTATTGCAGGAACGAAAGTCAAAACTATAACTGGAACGTGGAGCTTTGAGCCAAATGGTGTCGACTATGAGTTCCAGTCAACCAATCCTGATATTGCATTACCAGATCATATCACTAAGCTGACTCCGAAAAATCCAACTGATTATAAGATGGGCGGCCTGTTTCTTACAGAAGTAGATGCTGAGCAACCAAGTGAAACGACTTATGTTGATAGAGCAAATAAGGTGACTTGGAAATTCGAAGGATATGATAAAGAAAAAGTCATTATTGGAGTAGGAAGACGGACTTTTGTTGGAAGATGGGCACCCATTCCTAATCCAGAATATGTATTCAAATCATCTAAAGCAGGTGTCCCATTGCCACAAAGTATCTTGGACATGCTTCCGAAAGATGAGGCCTCTTACAAGGTTGGTGACACAATTGTAGCCAAACAACCGGCTAAAGAATCAGTAGAAGAAGTTGAAAAAGATTACATATGGACCTTCAAGGGATACGATCACAAGAATGCGACTTATGATGGCAAGCGCGTGATATATACTGGTATATGGGAAGTAACGCCTAGACCGCACCATGTAAGCTATCGTTTTGAAAGTGGGACGACTGGACTTTCTTTACCTGACTTTATCCAGAAGAAAACACCAAAAGATACCTCAACTTACTACAATACACAAAAAGTTCTACCAGAAGAGCTAACTACAACGACTTACACAGATGATGTGAACGACGGTATCTGGACTTTTGTTGGTTACGATGCTAAGAGTAAGATTGTGAAAAAGGCTGATCTAGCTTTCATTGGTAAGTGGGAGTTTAAGGCGAATCAGTATCAAGCAGCTTACCGATTCGAAAGTGCAACCGCAGGGAAAGATCTTCCGGCAGCTATCACAGCCTTATCTCCAAATGATAGTACAACTTATGTGAATGGTGCAGCAGTTTCAGTCAAACAACCTGTTCAAACGACTTATACAGATACAGTGAATGACGGTGTATGGACCTTCAAGGGCTATGCTGCAGATAGTGCAGTCGTGAATAAGGCGAATGTGAATTTTGTAGGCAAATGGGAATTTAAGGAAAAACAGTATCGAGCAGGTTACCGATTTGAAAGTGCGACTGCTGGGAAAAATCTTCCATCAGCTATCACATCCTTGGCTCCAAGCGATAGTGCGACCTATCTGAATGGTGTTGCAGTTTCTGCTAAGCAGCCAATCCAAACTACCTACACAGACGTAGTGAATGATGGCATCTGGACCTTTAAGAGGTATATTCCAGCTGGCGCAGTGGTCAATAAGGCAGATGTTACCTTTGTTGGTCAGTGGGAATTTAGAGCTAACAAGTACCAATCTACTTACCGCTTCGAGAGCGAGACAGCAGGTCAAGCACTTCCAGCAGCCATCGCAGCATTGACCCCAAGCGACAATGCAACATATGTGAATGGTAACCCTGTTTCGGCTCAACAACCATCACAAACCACTTACACAGATACTGTGAACGATGGCACTTGGACCTTCAAGGGTTACGACGCAGCTAGCGCCGTTGTCAACAAGGCAGATGTAGAGTTTGTAGGAAAATGGGCCTTTGAAGCCAATAAGTACCAAGCAACTTATCGCTTTGAAAGTGCGACTGCCGGCAAAGCTCTTCCAGCAACTATCATCACTTTGACTCCAAACGATAGTGCAACTTATGAGAATGGTAACTCTGTATCAGCTCAGCAACCATCACAAACCACTTACGCCGATACTGTGAACGATGGCACATGGACCTTCAAGGGCTATGACGCATCTAGCGCCGTTGTCAACAAGGCTAATGTAGAATTTGTAGGAAAATGGACCTTTGAAGCCAACAAGTATCAAGCTACTTATCGCTTCGAGAGCGAAACGGCAGGTCAAGCTCTTCCAGCAGGTATCGCCACGCTGCTTCCAAGCGACAGTGCAACATATGTGAATGGTGCCTCTGTTTCCGCTCAGCAACCAGCGCAAGCGACCTACACAGACACAGTGAACGATGGCACATGGACCTTCAAGGGCTATGAAGCAGCTAGTGCAGTTGTCAACAAGGCAAATGTTGAGTTTGTAGGAAAATGGGCCTTTGAAGCTAAGAAGTACCAAGCTACTTACCGTTTCGAGAGCGAGACAGCAGGTCAAGCTCTTCCGGCAGCTATCACATCCTTGACTCCAAGCGACACTACAACTTATGTGAATGGTGCAGCAGTTTCAGCTAAACACCCCGCTCAAACGACATACACAGACACTGTGAACGACGGTACCTGGACGTTTAAGGGTTACGACGCAGCTAATGCAGTCGTGAACAAGTCCGATGTTGAGTTTGTAGGTAAGTGGGAATTCAAGGCGAATCCGACAAATGCTGAAACTTATACGCCTCAAGTAACGGAAGAAACTATCAAGGTTGGAGACAGACCAAACTTGATCGATAATGTGACGAACTTGTCAAGTCTTCCAGCTGGTACTAAGGTAGTCGATATCACGCCTGTGGATCAAATAGATACTACAAAACCAGGTACTTATAGCGGTACAGTCCGTGTTGACTATCCAGATGGTTCTTCTACTGAAGTTTCTGTACCAGTTAATGTTTTGCCTGCACCGGTAACTGAAACCTATAAAGTGACTTACCGCTTCGAAAGTGCTACGGCAGACAATAACTTGCCAACAGAAGTATTGAGCTTACTTCCACAAAGTGGAACATATACTACAAGTTCTTCTGCAGCGATTGCTTTTGTTCCAGAAGCACCGATGCCTGTAGAAGTGGCTGCTGCAAATGGTACTTGGAAATTCCTAGGCTATGAAAAAGTGGAAGAGGGAACAAGTTTAACTTTCATAGGAAAATGGACCTTTGAAGCGAAGCAAGTTCCTAGCCCTCAACCACAACCGGAACCAGCGCCGCAACCGGAACCAGCACCACAACCGGAACCAGCGCCGCAACCGGAACCAGCACCGCAGCCGAAACCAGAACCACAACCAGAACCAGCGCCACAACCGCAACCGGTTCCGAAACCACAACCTCAGCCAAGTCCGGTTCCACCAGTGACTCCAGAAGTGAAGCCAGATCAAGAGACTGATTCAGCAGATAAAGCTCAAACGGATCAGCTAGTGAAGCCTGAAAGCAAACCTGTTTCAAATGATAAGCCAGCTGTCCCAACTCCAGCAGGAGATAAGGCTAAACAAGCGACCTTACCAAATACAGGTAGCACTTCTCCAGTTTCAATCGCGGGAGTGACGACAAGTACTCTTCTTGCGGGTCTAGGATTCATGATTCTTGGTCACAAGCGCAAAGATGATGAGGCATAAAAGGGCATCTCCTCGATGCAAGTTTTGGCTAGTGCCTCAATCAACTAGTTAAGAGTCTTCTAAGTAGCATTTTACTTAGAGGGCTCTTATTTTTCTGGGATTTATGGATTAAGCTAAGATTGATTCACAAAAATTAGGATTTTTTGGTATAATAGAGTCAATAACAGGATAAAAGTAGGGAAAATATGACAAAAATTAAAATTGTGACAGACTCTTCAATTACGATTGAGCCTGAACTAGCAAAAGATTTGAATATTACAATAGTTCCTTTGACAGTCATGATTGACGGTGTGGTCTACTCGGATGCAAATTTGAAAGAGGGAGAATTCCTTCAGTTGATGAAGTCTAGTAAAAATCTGCCTAAGACCAGCCAGCCACCAGTTGGAGTATTTGCCGAGGTTTTCGAAGATTTGTCAGCGGAAGATGTCCAAATTATCTCGATTCATATGTCTCATGCTTTATCTGGCACCGTAGAGGCAGCTCGTCAGGGTGCTACCTTAGCCAAGGCTGATGTAACGGTTGTCGATAGTTCTTTCACGGACCAAGCCATGAAGTTCCAAGTCGTTGAGGCTGCTAAAATGGCAAAAGCCGGAGCGACTTTGGAGGAGATTTTACAAAAGCTTGAGGAAGTCAAAGCTAAGACAGAGCTATATATCGGCGTATCAACCTTAGAAAATTTGGTTAAAGGTGGTCGTATCGGCCGTGTGACAGGTCTGATTAGCTCGCTCTTAAATATTCGTGTTGTCATGCAGATGACAGATCATACCTTGACTCCTATTGTCAAAGGCCGAGGCGCTAAAACCTTTAAGAAATGGCTGGATGACTTGAAAGAGTCTCTGAAAGAAAAGGAAATTGAAGAAATCGGAATTTCCTATGCGGGTGGACCAGAATTTGCTAATCAAATGAAGGAAGAGCTGCAGGAGTTTGTTGAAAAACCAATCCCTGTCTTAGAAACAGGTTCCATCATCCAAACTCACACTGGAGAAAATGCATGGGCTGTTCTAGTTCGCTATAAATAAGGTAAATTATTTGTAAAATGTCTGCTTAAGACTTGACCTAGACGCTTTTTTTAGATATGATAATATCTGTTAGGGTTATTAACCCAGAAAAAAATTGGAGGATTTGTTAAATGGCTAACAAACAAGATTTGATCGCAAAAGTGGCAGAAGCTACAGAATTGACTAAAAAAGATTCAGCAGCAGCAGTTGACGCTGTATTTGCAGCAGTTACAGAATACCTTTCAAAAGGTGAAAAAGTTCAATTGATCGGTTTTGGTAACTTTGAAGTTCGTGAGCGCGCAGCACGTAAAGGTCGCAACCCACAAACTGGTAAAGAAATCACAATCGCAGCTTCTAAAGTTCCAGCTTTCAAAGCAGGTAAAGCTCTTAAAGACGCTGTTAAATAAGACAAAATTAAAAGCCTATTGTATCAAGCTTTCTAGCTTGTGCAGTAGGTTTTTTTATGTTCGAGGGCAAGAAAGGGGAAAGTTAAGAAGATAAATTGTTTAAAAGTTTAACGACGTTAGCTTCTATCTTTTGTGTAAACTGTATTAAGCTTTCTAGCTCATATATCAACTATTTCTCTTAGCTTTCTAGAAACCACAACACTTGTTTGTTAAGCAAGACAGCAAAAATCAGGATGATCCTCCTGCTCAACTTAGAATATGATATAATGTAGCTAAGAAATGGGGGAGCTATGAATTTTAAAAAAGTAATAACCTTTTTAACCATACTTGCAGCTGTTATGGCTTTGACAGCCTGCTATTATCCAAGGAAAAGGGTGCCAAGGTCTGAAGCCTCTTCTGTGCAAAAAGGAAAAATACCAAAGAAAGCGGAAGCAGGAAAGGATACAGGGTCTAGTCAGCAAGAAAGAGGAAAGAGCAGTCAGACCTCATCATCTAGTGTTCCAGCTTCTGAGAGCAAGGCGACAAGTGCGCCAGATGAAGTGACGGATGGCTTGCCTCAAGATGCGCAGTCTGCCAATACAGACAAGATCTATGCAACAGGCAATGCTAAGGTGTATTATCGTTCTTTTGAGGGAGGATTTAGTGCTCAAGCGCCTGATTTCAAAGGCTATACGGAGGAGCAAGTCAAAAAGGTTCTTGGCGATCCAGAGGCCGTCATAAAAGATCCGAATTACATTAAGGACACTTTTAAAGCTCAGGAGTTAGAAAATATAAAAGAGCTCTATCGGGGTCAGCGTGTGACGGAAGAGCAGGCAAAGGCTTTCTATGTAACAGCAGTGGATATTGCACAGGCAGCTAGCTTGAGTCAAGACTATCAGTTGGAGAGTGATTATATTTTATATAGCTATAAGCAACATAAAATTAATCTGATTTTCTCTAAAGGAGAGTTGTATTATATGACTCCCAATCCTGATTATCTTTATTTTAAATAATCTTGGAAGATTCTTGAGCTAGTTTATTAGGTTTGCTATAATAGCTAAAACGAAATGGGAAGGAGCAAGGATGAAAGCTTATACAAATGTCAATCTGGTGACCTGTGACAGCGCATTTCATGTTTATCGGGAAGGTTTGCTGGTTGTGGAAGATGAACGCATTGCCTACTGTGGTACCTATGATGAGGCTTGGTTAGAACAATGCAGCGAGCTAGTGGATTATGAGGGTGCTTGGATCATGCCAGGGATGGTCAACTGTCATACTCACTCGGCCATGACCTTGCTGCGCGGGATTCGTGATGACAGCAATCTGCATGAATGGCTGGAGGACTATATCTGGCCAGCAGAAAGTCGATTCACAGCAGATTTAACGACCCAGGCTGTCCAGCTGGCTCTGGCTGAAATGCTGCTGTCAGGAACAACAACTTTTAACGACATGTATAATCCTCAGGGAGTGGATATTGACCGGATTTATCAGACTGTGCGGCAGTCTGGTATGCGCTGCTATTTCTCACCAACACTCTTTAGCTCAGAGGTAGAAACTGCAGAAGAGACTCAGGCTCGTACTCGGGCCATTATTGAGAAAATTCGCTCCTATGACGATGAAGATTTTCAGGTTATGGTGGCGCCTCATTCACCTTATGCCTGTGACGAAGATCTGCTCAAGGGCAGTCTTGAACTAGCGCGTGAGCTAGACTTGAAGCTTCATATCCATGTGGCTGAAACCCAGGAAGAAAATAAAATCATACTGGAGCGCTATGGTAAACGTCCTATAGCTTTCTTGAAAGGCCTGGGCTACTTGGAGCAGCCAGCCATTTTTGCTCACGGGGTTGAACTAAATCCGTCAGAGATTGCAGATTTGGCGGCTTCTCCAGTCAGCATCGCCCACAATCCTATCAGTAACCTCAAGCTGGCTTCCGGTGTAGCTCCGGTGACTGACTTACTAGCCGCTGGGGTGACCGTTGGCTTAGCGACAGACTCTGTCGCTTCCAATAATAATCTGGACATGTTTGAAGAAGGCCGGACAGCTGCTCTCCTTCAGAAGATGCGGGCAGGCGATGCGACCCAGTTTACGATTGAGCAGGCCTTGAAAGCTTTGACCATTGAAGGAGCCAAAGCTCTGGGCTTAGAGAAGAAAATCGGTAGTCTGGAAGCGGGCAAGCAAGCCGATTTCATTGTCATTCAGCCTAAGGGACGACTTCACCTCTATCCTTTGGAAAATATGCTGTCGCACCTAGTGTATGCAGTCAAGGGCAGCGATGTTCAGGATGTCTATATTGCTGGGCGGCAGGTTGTCCGAGATAGCAAAGTGCTGACCGTTGATCTAGAATCGTTCCGTTAAAAAGAAGAGGCTGGGACAAAAGTCCTAGCCTCTCAATTGTCTTTGTATTGTCGAGCAAGAC
>CAUUSJ010000036.1:0-16824 GCA_963547765.1 uncultured Streptococcus sp.
ATCCATTTTTTGTCAGTAACCTTCCTCCTTGGTTGTCCATTCTTAGGGATTTTTTTAAGGAGGTGCTGTCATGGATAGGATTTCAATGACGCTGACAGTTTATTTTGAAGAGGGATTTTGGCACAGTCTTTTTGAGCAGGAACATGCTCAATCTTATAGAGTTTGCCGAGTCACCTTTGGTGCAGAGCCTAGTACGCAGGAATTGTTGGATTTTCTAAACCGTTATTATCACCGATTGCAGTTTAGTCCTAGCATCAGGGTGAAGGAGAAGACTAAGTCGGTCAGTCCCAAACGCCTGCAGAGACAGGCTAAAAAAGAGCAGATGGCTTCACGTTCTTCAAAGTCTCAGGAAGCGCTGAAGCTGCAGTTTGAAGAGCAAAAACAAATAGCTCGCATCAAGCGCAAGCAGCAGAAAGAACTGGCTAAGCAAAGGAAATTCGAACTCAAACAGCAAAAACGATTGGAAAAGCACAAGGGGCATTGAGCCTGGTCTTTCTGATTGCTATGAAAAGTCTTCTGTCGGGAGGCCTTTTTGTTTTTTAAACAAGTTTTCCCTGTCTCGAAACTATACCAATTTTATGTTGACAAATGTCAAATAGGCGTGTATAATGTCTTTGTCTCTCGATAAAAAGATAAATAAGACTATACCAATTTTCAATGAAGGAGGAACTAGCTTTTTGCTGGTAAAGGGCTAGAAATAAATCTATGTGTGGAATCGTCGGAGTTGTGGGAAACCGCAATGCAACAGATATTTTGATGCAAGGACTTGAAAAGTTAGAATACCGAGGCTATGATTCGGCTGGAATTTTTGTGACAACAGGAGAAAAATCCAGCTTGATCAAGTCTGTTGGCCGAATTGCAGATCTTCGTGCCAAGATTGGCATGGATGTAGCAGGCTCAACAGGTATTGGACATACCCGCTGGGCAACCCACGGGAAACCAAGTGAGAATAACGCCCATCCTCACACTTCTCAGACAGGTCGTTTTGTTTTGGTTCACAACGGTGTGATTGAAAATTACCTGGACATCAAAAATAACTACCTTGCTGGCCATGATTTTAAAGGCCAGACAGATACAGAAATTACAGTTCATTTGATTGGGAAATTCGCGGAAGAAGATGGCCTCTCTGTTCTTGACGCTTTCCGCAAGGCCCTTCACATTATCGAAGGTTCCTACGCTTTTGCCTTGGTAGATGCCCAAGATCCTTCTACAATCTACGTTGCCAAAAACAAATCTCCGCTTTTGATCGGCTTGGGAGAAGGCTACAACATGGTCTGCTCCGATGCCATGGCTATGATTCGTGAGACCAGCGAATACATGGAAATCCATGATAAAGAGCTGGTTATCGTGACGGCTAATAGCGTAGAAGTGCAAGACTACGAAGGCAATGTTCTTGAACGCGGTAGCTATACTGCTGAGCTGGACCTGTCTGATATCGGCAAAGGCACTTATCCTTACTACATGCTGAAGGAAATTGATGAGCAGCCGACCGTGATGCGTAAGCTGATCAGCACTTATGCGGATGAAAACAATAAGATGCTAATTGATCCTGCCATCATCAAGACAGTCCAAGAAGCGGATCGCATTTATATCATTGCTGCTGGAACTTCTTATCATGCGGGTTACGCTTCTAAACGAATGCTGGAAGAGCTGACAGATACGCCAGTTGAGCTGGGAATTTCTTCTGAATGGGGCTATGCTATGCCACTTCTGAGCAAGAAACCACTTTTCATCTTTATCAGCCAATCTGGTGAGACAGCTGATAGCCGCCAAGTCTTGGTCAAGGCTAATGAGCTGGGCATTCCTAGTCTGACAGTGACCAATGTGCCAGGCTCAACCTTGTCTCGCGAAGCCAAGCATACCCTGCTTCTCCATGCTGGACCAGAAATTGCCGTGGCTTCAACCAAAGCCTACACCGCGCAGATCGCTGCCCTAGCTTTCTTGGCTAAGGCGGTCGGTGATGCCAATGGTAATGAAAAAGCCAAGAAGTTTGATTTGGTTCATGAGCTGTCTATCGTAGCTCAGTCTATCGAGTCTACCCTTTCTGAGAAAGAATTGATCGAAAGCAAGGTTCGTGACTTGTTGGCGAAAACTCGCAGCGCCTTTTATATCGGTCGTGGTCAGGATTATTATGTGGCGATGGAAGCCAGCCTTAAGCTTAAGGAAATTTCCTACATTCAGTGTGAAGGCTTTGCGGCAGGAGAGCTCAAGCATGGTACTATTTCTCTGATTGAAGAGGGAACACCTGTTTTAGCTCTGCTTTCAGACGAAGTCTTGGCGAGCCATACTCGCGGAAATGTTTCTGAAGTTGTGGCGCGTGGAGCCAAAGTTTTGACTATTGCGGAGGAAAATGTGGCTAAGGATGGAGACGATATTGTCCTGAGCCAAGTTCACCCTTATTTGTCACCAATCTCTATGGTGGTGCCAACTCAATTGATTGCATATTTTGCAACCTTGCATCGCGGATTGGATGTGGATAAACCACGCAATCTCGCTAAATCTGTAACGGTAGAATAACCGTCTTAATGAATCTCGATAAGAATACCAAGCCTCAGATTTTTCTGGGGCTTTTGGTATGGTATTTGGTGATGGTGCTCTTTGGAAGTCTCTTTCTATCATGATAAAACCATGTTATTCTATGCAGATGGACAATAGGTTAAGCATCATTTTTGTATATACCACTAATTAGTTATAAAATATTTTCATCTTAAATATCAGGAGGACAGAACATGGTGGAATTAGGTATTTCTACTTTTGGAGAGACAACGCCACTGGAGGGTACAGGGCAGACCTATACTCATGACGAACGGATTCGGCAACTGGTAGCAGAGATTGAGCTGGCAGACAAGGTGGGACTGGACGTGTATGGCATTGGAGAGCATCACCGAGAGGACTTTGCCGTCTCTGCGCCGGAGATTGTGCTGGCGGCTGGTGCGGTCAAGACAGAGAAGATTCGCCTGACCAGTGCTGTCAGTGTCTTGTCGAGCTTGGATCCTATTCGAGTCTACCAGCAGTATGCGACGATTGATGCATTGTCAAATGGCAGAGCAGAGGTCATGGCTGGCCGTGGCTCTTTTATCGAGTCCTTTCCGCTCTTTGGCTATGACTTGAAGGATTATGAAGAGCTTTTTGATGAAAAGCTGGACCTGCTCCTCTATGCCAGTGCTGAGACTCAGCTAAATTGGAAGGGCAAGCTGACGCAGACTATTGATAATCGGGAAGTCTACCCACGGGCGGTGCAAGAAACATTGCCAGTTTGGGTAGCGACAGGGGGCAATGTCGAGTCCACCATTAAGGTCGCCCAGAAAGGCCTACCGATTGCGTATGCCATTATCGGTGGACAGCCTAAGCGCTTCAAGCCCCTGCTGGATGCGTATCGCCGGATTGGACAGGAAAGTGGACACTCAGATGAAAAGTTGAAAATCGCTGCCCACTCTTGGGGCTGGGTTATGGAGGACAATGAGGAGGCGATCCGGACTTACTTCCATCCGACCAAGCAGGTAGTGGACGCTATCTCTAAGGACCGCCCTCACTGGCGGGAGATGACCTATGAGCAATACCTAGATCAGGTAGGACCAGAGGGAGCCATGTTTGTCGGCAGTCCTGAAAAGGTTGCTCAGAAATTGATCAAGATGATAGAGGAGCTGGGTTTGGACCGCTTCATGCTGCATCTGCCCTTGGGATCGCTTCCGCATGAGCAGGTTCTCCAGTCTATCGAACTCTTTGGCACCAAGGTTGCACCGCTTGTGCGGGAGTATTTTGCAGCTAAGGGTAAGTAAGATCGAAGTAGAGGTCTTTTGATAAAGATTGCCTATCTCTCCCATAGAAAATATATATCTTGCCTTTCTAAAAATAGTAATAAAAAAACAGGTTTTTCATAGAAAGCTGAAAAAGCTTGGTAAAGCTAGCTCGAGCTAGCTTTTTTAATTTACTCTTATAAATATTTTTAATCGGGCTGATAGGAAATATATATTTGGAAAGCTCACTTTTCAGTGATATGATAATAGCAATCAAATTGAAAAGGAGCAAGATATGTCTAAAAGAGAGTTGGTTTTAAAAGCATTTAAGGGGGAAAAAGTTGACCGAGTACCAGTTGGTTTCTGGCATCATTTTACCAGCGAGGATGAGTGGCTGGCTGGTTTTGGCAATCAGACTATTATTGAGAAAAATCTGGCAGGTCATCAAGCGTTTCTATCAGAAGTCAAGCCAGACTTTGTCAAACTGATGAGCGATTGTTATTTTGCCTATCCGAATGAGCGCTTGAAAAAAGTCCAATCTATCAAGGACTTGGCAGATATCGAGCCGCTAGGCGCTGACCATCCTTGGATCAGTGAGCAGGTGGAGCTAGTTCAGAAGATTAGGGCCGGCTTCACAGAGGATTTGGTTGCTATTTACAATATTTTTGCACCAGTAACCTACTTCAAATGGCTGGTTGGCAAGGTTGCTGGAGGAGATGACATCATTGCAGATTTTCTAGCAGAAGATGCGGAAGTGACAAAGCGGGTGCTGGATGTGATTGCTCAAGATATTGCGGCTCTGACAGAACGCATTATCAAGGAAGCTGGTGCAGATGGAATTTACCTCAGCGTTCAAAGCATTCAGGATGCGCGAGTGTCGGCCGAAGACTACAAGGCATTCATCGCTCCTAGTGAATTAGCGGTGCTGGAAGCAGCCAATGCAGCTGGCGGAGTGAATATCCTGCATATTTGTGGCTACGAAGGCGCGCGAAACGATGTTCATCTTTTTACCGATTATCCAGCTCAAGTTATTAACTGGGCAGTTGGGCCAGAAGGTATCAGTTTGGCGGAAGGTCGTAGATTATTTGGCGGTCGGACCGTTCTCGGTGGCTTTGAAAATGGCAAAACTGGTCTGCTCTACACAGGTAGCCAAGAAGCTATTCAAAATGAAACCAAGCGCTTGATAGCAGAGGCTGGCAAGGATGCTTTGATTATCGGGGCTGACTGCACCATCCCAAGCGATATTGATCCAGAGCGGATTGAGTGGGTTCGCCAAGCAGCAAGTTTAACATAAGAAGGAGACGAAAGAATGAGTAAGAAAAAATGGATTATCGGTGGAGTAGCTGTGATTGCTATTGTCGCTGCGACTTATTTGGGGCGGACCTTGACAGGTGCTTCATCTAGCAAGACGAGCAGCTCTGCATCAGGCAGTGACAAGGTCACGACTTTAAAAGTAGCTCATACGCAAAACTACGTTCCTTACGACTTTTTAGACGAAAAAGGCCAGTCAGATGGGTATGAAGTAGCGGTACTCAAGGCCATTGATGAAAAATTGCCAGATTATCAGTTCGAATATACTGGCACCAGTGACGAAGATCTTTTGATTGGTTTGGAATCTGGGAAGTATGATATCGGAACCAAGGGAGCTTGGTACACTGAAGAGCGGGCGAAGAAGTTCATCATTCCAGAAAGTCCTATCGGAGCTAGTATCATCGGCTTCACCATTCGAGAAGCAGACGCAAATAAATTTAAAAATATTGATGATTTTGCCAAAGAAAAAGGGAAATTGGTGCCGATTTCGCCACAGAATGCTCAATGGACGGTGATTGAAGAGTACAACAAAAAGCACAGCGCTAGCCCAATTGAGTTGACCGCAGCAGAGTCTTTTCAGATAGCGGATGCCTATGCTTGGGTCTTGGAAGGTCGCTATGATGCCTTCTTTGATATCAAATTGTCCTTTGAAAAAGCTGTCACAGACAAGGCAGGTTCCTACCATCAGTATGCGGACCAGTTGAGCTGGTTCCCTTATAAGGGTATCCCTACTTATCCACTCATTCATAAAGATAAAAAGAATGAAGAGTTTGCCAAAGCCTATGAAAAGGCTATTAAAGAGCTGGAAAAAGATGGGACACTCTCTAAATTATCGGAAAAATACTTTGGTGAAGATGTCTTTTCTTATGTAGATAAAGACTAAAAGCTGGAGAAAGGAGACCGTATGGTCGCTTATGATTTGTCCCGTGTTTTTGGCCTGCTGCCTGGTTTGTTACAGGCCTTGCCGACTACTTTATGGATTATGTTCGTGACGGTTTTAATTGGATCCTTGCTAGGCGGCCTGTTGGCCTGGGCTCAGGTTGCGGAGGAGCAGGCTTTTGCTGGTCTGGCTAGAGGGTATATATTTATCCTTCGGTGTACACCGCCTATTGTCTTGCTCTTCTTGGTCTTCTATGGCATTCCAGAGTTTTTAAAATGGTGGTTGGGACTGGATATCAACAATTGGTCACGGACCGTATTTGTCATTATTACCATGATTCTGCTCTTTGCGGCCATGATTGCAGAAGTCTTCAAGGCAGCCTATCTAGCTGTTCCCAAGGGACAGAGCGAGGCAGGTCTTAGTATTGGTTTGACACCCGTGCAGACTTTTCTGCGGATCATTCTGCCACAAGCTTTTCGTATTGCCCTGCCCAATCTGACTACCGCCCTGCTTAATCTCATGCGGGATGCTGCGCTGGCCTATACGATTGGGGCAGTTGATGTCATGGGAGCGGGACAAAATCTCATCAGTCGGAATCTGGGCAATTATTCCCTCGAAACCTATACAGCGGTAGCCTTGATTTATTGGGGGATTGCCCTAGTGGTTTCGCTGGCTTCCCAGCTTCTAGAAAAAAGTCTGACTGTCAAGAAGAGGTAAAGCATGGATTTGAATTATATTGTAAATACCTTTCTGGTTACTTTGAAGGGCATACCGGTCACACTGCTTATCATGATAGTGGCTATTCTGCTCAGCTTTATTCCGGCTCTGCTCTTGGCTCTAGGTCAGATTTATAAAGTCCGTGGCGTTCGAACTTTTTCGGTTGTTTATCTAGCCTTCATTCGGGCAACGCCACCCATTTTACTTATCCTCTTTTTCTACAGTCTTTTTCCTAGCTTACTGAATCAAATATTCAAAAATCTGGGCAGTCAGGTAGACGTCTTTAAGTTCAATCCGCTTTACTATGCTTTCATCATCTATAGCTTAATGACAACAGGGAGTTTATCGGAAATCTTGCGCTCTGCTATTTTGACGGTGGATAAAGGACAGTTAGAAGCAGCTCAGGCGATTGGGTTAACGAATTTTCAAGCTTATCGGAGGATTGTTTTTCCCCAGGCTCTGCGCTCTGCCCTACCCAATCTGGCCAATCTGGTTATAAATCTAGTCAAGGGGACCTCACTGGTATTTGTCATGACAGTGAAAGATATTACAGCTTTGGCTAAGGTCGAAGCCTCTCATTCTTACCAGTATTCAGAGTCTTACTTAGTGATTTTTGTTATTTATCTCATTATCTGTGGCTTGATTCAGTGGATTTTTAGGGGCTTGGAAAAGCGCTACGCTCTTGCTTAGGAAGGAAAGATTATGTTAGAAGTAAAACATATCTCCAAACGATTTGGAGAGCACCAGGTGCTGGCAGATGTCAGTCTCAGGGTCAATCAAGGCGACGTTGTGGTAATTCTTGGTCCCTCAGGCTCTGGGAAAACAACCTTTCTGCGCTGTCTGAATCACTTAGAAAAGGCGGATGGCGGCCAGCTGACTTTGGCTGGTAAGGACTATGATTTGGCTAAACTTAGCAAAAAGGAAATTTTGGAAATCCGCAGAAAGACAGCCTTTGTCTTCCAGCACTATAACCTCTTTGCCAATAAAACTGCCCTTGAAAATATCTTAGAGGGCTTAGTGATAGCTCGTAAGATACCGAGAGAAGAAGCGCTTAAGATTGCGGAAGAGTCCTTGAAGCGCGTGGGCCTCTTAGCCTACAAGGACTATTATCCTTCTCAGCTATCAGGCGGCCAGCAGCAGCGGATTGGGATTGCCCGCGCCATTGCTGTCAAGCCAGACGTTATCCTGCTGGATGAACCAACTTCGGCGCTAGATCCGGAACTGGTCGGCGAAGTTCTTAGTGTCATGAAGCAGCTGGCTCAGGAGGGAGTGACCATGGTCGTTGTGACCCACGAGATGAGCTTTGCCCGCGATGTGGCCAACCATGTCATCTTTATGGACGGAGGTCACATCATCGAAGAAAATCCTCCACAGGAATTCTTCACCAGTCCCAAGGAGGAGCGGACCAAACAGTTTCTGTCCCGCATTCTGTCGGATGCCAGTTATAGTGTAGAGTATATGATTTAACTTGTATCAAAATAGAGAAGCTTTCTTCACATTTCTATGTGGGGGAAGTTTTTTGACTTTTAAAAAATTATGTAAATTTTTTATTAAAACCTATTGACAAGGGGGTAAAAAGGATGTATAATTACAACTGTAAACAAAAAGTTTACACAGAATTTATTCAGAAGATGAGGATATAGCCAATAGGCGATTATTTTTGGGAGGATTAAAAATTATGTAACATCATATTCTTCTGAAATAGATCCAACTCATCCATAAAACAAGAGACTGAAGGAGTCTTAATTTTTGGAAATAGAATAAGTTATGTAAAATAATAGATAGGAGAAGCTCTCCGATATGAACATAAATGTATAGTAAGTAAGAAAGAGATTTCTTATCTGAGACTTTAGCAAATGATATAAAAACGTATAAAAAGTGAGGAAAAATGATGAACAACAATTACAACAATTTTAACAATATGGACGACCTTTTCAACCAACTCATGGGGCGCATGGGTGGCTACAACAGCGAACACCGGCGCTACTTGATTAATGGTAGAGAGGTCACACCGGAAGAGTTTGCTCAGTACCGGGCTACTGGTAAGCTCCCTGGTCAAGTGGTTGGCGAACAGGATGTGCAAGCTGGAGCGCATGGGCCTAAGCAAGATGGCATTCTGGCTAAGCTAGGTCGTAATCTGACTCAAGAAGCGCGTGATGGTAAGCTGGATCCGGTCATTGGACGCAATAAGGAAATCCAAGAAACAGCTGAAATTCTTTCTCGCCGGACTAAGAATAATCCAGTTCTGGTCGGTGATGCCGGAGTCGGAAAGACAGCTGTCGTAGAAGGATTGGCTCAGGCTATCGTTAATGGCGATGTGCCAGCGGCTATCAAGAACAAGGAAATTATTTCTGTTGATATTTCTGGCTTGGAAGCTGGTACTCAATATCGTGGTAGCTTTGAAGAAAATATCCAAAACTTGGTCAATGAAGTCAAGGAAGCAGGCAATGTTATTCTCTTCTTCGATGAAATCCATCAAATCCTAGGAGCAGGAAGCACAGGTGGAGATAGTGGCTCTAAGGGACTAGCGGATATTCTCAAACCAGCGCTTTCTCGTGGAGAGTTGACCGTCATCGGGGCTACTACTCAGGACGAATATCGCAATACTATCCTTAAAAATGCAGCTTTGGCTCGTCGTTTCAATGAAGTCAAGGTCAATGCACCGTCTGCCGAAGATACCTATCAGATCCTTCGAGGCATTCGAGACTTGTATGAAAAGCACCACAATGTCATCCTGCCGGATGAAGTGCTGAAAGCGGCTGTGGATTACTCTGTTCAGTATATTCCACAACGAAGCCTGCCAGACAAGGCGATTGACCTGGTCGACGTGACTGCTGCCCACTTGGCAGCCCAGCATCCAGTGACTGATGTTCATGCGGTTGAAAATGAGATTGCTGAACAGAAAGACAAACAGGAAGCGGCTGTTGAGAAAGAAGATTATGAAGCAGCTCTGAATGCTAAGACTCGCATTGAAGAGCTGGAAAAGAAAATTCAAAATCACACTGAGGATATGAAGGTGACGGCGACAGTCAACGATGTAGCAGAGTCTGTTGAACGGATGACGGGTGTGCCGGTATCTCAAATGGGTGCTAGCGACATTGAGCGCCTCAAGGGCATGAATGACCGTCTCAAAGCCAAAGTCATCGGCCAAGACAAGGCTGTAGAAGCTGTGGCTAGAGCTATCCGCCGTAACCGTGCAGGATTTGATGAGGGCAACCGTCCGATTGGCAGCTTCCTCTTCGTTGGTCCGACAGGGGTTGGTAAGACTGAGCTGGCTAAGCAACTAGCTCTAGATATGTTCGGTACCAAGGATGCTATCATCCGTCTGGATATGTCTGAATACAGTGACCGCACAGCCGTTTCTAAGCTGATTGGTACGACTGCTGGTTATGTCGGCTATGATGACAACAACAACACCCTGACCGAGCGTGTGCGCCGCAATCCTTACTCTATCATTCTCTTGGATGAGATTGAAAAGGCGGATCCACAAGTGATTACCCTTCTCCTTCAAGTTCTGGATGACGGTCGCTTGACAGATGGTCAAGGCAACACAGTCAACTTCAAGAACACGGTTATCATTGCAACTTCTAATGCAGGCTTTGGCTATGAAGCAGGTCTAGAAGAGGATGCAGAAAAGCCTGATCTAATGGACCGACTCAAAGCTTATTTCCGTCCAGAGTTCCTCAATCGTTTCAATGCAGTGATCGAGTTCTCTCATCTCAAGAAAGAAGATTTGATGGAAATTGTGAATCTCATGCTGGTTGAAGTAAATCAAACCTTGAGCAAGAAAGAAATTGATCTGGCTGTATCTGATGCAGCTAAGGAATTCCTGCGCGACGCTGGTTATGACCAAGTCATGGGTGTTCGTCCGCTTCGCCGCGTTATCGAGCAACAAATCCGTGACAAGGTGACTGACTTCCACTTGGATAATCTAGATGCTAAGCACCTGACTGCAGATATGGAAGATGGAACTTTGGTGATCCGTGAAAAATCAGCAGAATAACTACCTATAACTTTCAAAATCCCGTAAAACGAACAGATATCTAGTCTGTTCGTTTTTTTATTAATCAAGTTCAGATAAAAAATCTCCAATCAGTTGACTGGAGATTTTCTTACTTTCTTCGGTATTGACTTGGTGTCATTTGATAGTATTTTTTAAATTGCCGGTTGAAATTAGAAAGGTTATTAAAACCAGACTGGTTTGAGATTTCTAGAACTGACAGAGTAGAGTGCTGGAGGAGCTCGGCAGCCTTGCGCAGGCGAAATTGAATCAGATATTCAATGCAAGAAACACCCAGATGTTTTTTGAAGAAATTCATGAAGTGCGTAGGACTGTAGCCGCAAATACCAGACAGCTGATCAATAGAGAGTTCTTCCTGATAATGCTCATTGATATAGTCGATGATAGACCGAATTTTCTCTTCCTTGCGGTAGCCCTCGGCAGATAGCTCCTTAGAGACGATATAGCCGTTTTCAAAAAGCAAGTAGAAGAGCTGATTGAGCTGGGCTTTGAGTTGGAATTCATAGTAGTTCTTTTGGCAATAACCCGTTTCCATAGTAGCCAGCAGGCATTGACGAATTTCCTTATAGGCTTGATCAGTCGGCTTGATGACATGGACAAAGTCCAGTTGGCCATTGTAGAGAGGCTGTAAGTAGTGGATACTAGCATGGTCCATGGCCGAATAGCCCATTAAGTCCAAATGAAAGTTAATGGCATCCATGTAGTGGCGCTGCTGCTCAATCGGATGAATGGAGTGGAGGGCATTGGGACGAATCAGAACAATATCGCCTTTGTGACTGTTAAAATAATGATCGTCAATATGAAATTGGGCGCTTCCTTCGTGAACGTAAATGATTTCAACATCTGTGTGCCAGTGGAAAAGGATGTCAGGTTGGCCGTTTTCCGTAATGGTCCGCGTCAGAGAATAGGGGGTCCCTTGATTCTTATATTCAGTAGTTTTGTGCAATTGCCCCAAATCCATCATGGTACCCTCCTTCGTAGAATACTATCATTTTTTAAAGTAATTAGATTAGAAAATGCGTTTGCCAACTATTATAATATAATTAAAAAGAAAATGAAAGTAGGAAAATAAAGAGGAGAAAATTTTCTGAAAGTCTAGTTTAGGCTGGCAGCTTGAACGAACCATTTAAGAATTTGTGGCTACCATCCAGCTCCTTATAGAATAAGAAAAGTGTGGAATCCATGGCTCTTTCGAGCTCATGTTGCTTCCACACTTTTATTGGGCGGCTTTATCTAGCGGCCTTTTGTTCTTTATGTTTGTGAAGGATAAAGGAGTTTGAAAAACTCAGGCTTGCTAGTACAAAAAGAAGAAGGGTTGTTGCTGGATAGCTAAGGGAGATATAATTTGTTTTGATGATAAAGAGAAGGGCAAAGGCAAGAATGGCAAAGAAGATGCTGAGGCTCCAAGTCATTCGGCGACTGAATAAATGCTGCTCAAAGAGCAGAGGAATGAGGAGACAGCCTAGAAGAAGGCTCGTTGGGAAAACGACATACTCGGCAGAAAAAATTGTCAAGATACTCAGAGTGACAAACAGGCAGCTAAGTACATGATGGGTATAGTTGAGCCAATTTATTTTCATTGGAAAACCTCCTTTTGATGATGATTGTTTGGATACGGTTGATGGTGTAAATACCACACTTTCACACCTTTATTATAAGTCTTTAAAAGCAAAAAGCGAGCGTTTACAATCATATTTACTCAGCCTGTCAATCTTTTTCATTACTCTGAATTATCAGATATTTTCAAGCCTTCTGGGACTTCTTTTTCTTTCAAAAAATAGATTTTTTCGGTATAATAGTCAAAGATAGTCAATGTTAGAGAAGACTTGAATGCTTATTTTTAGATATAACAGATAGAAAGGTATATCATGGGCATCAAAAATACCTCGGATAGTATAGAAGAATATATAAAAAGAATTTTGGCGCAGGCGGGCATGGTCGAGCTGAAGCGCAGTGAGTTAGCCGATGTTTTTCAGGTGGTTCCGAGTCAGATCAATTATGTGATTAAGACACGCTTTACGGAGAGTCGGGGCTATATCGTCGAAAGCAAGCGCGGTGGCGGTGGCTATATCAGGATTGGTAAGATTGAATTTTCCGATCGGCACCAGATGCTGTCTGATTTGTTGACCAATGTCGGTGAGTCGCTCAGCCAGCCAGTTTTTTCAGATGTTATGCAGCTGCTCTTTGATGAAAAAATTATTGGCCAGCGTGAGGGAGATCTGCTCCTAGCGAGTGCCAGCGATGCTGTATTGGGAGCAGAGGCTCCGAGGATTCGAGCTAGAATGTTACGGAAAATTTTGCAGCAATTAGATAGAAAAGGAAATTAAGAATATGAATTATTCAAAAGCTTTAGTAGAAAGCTTGGAGTCGGCTCAGCTCTTAGCTGGTCATTTTGCTACTGATTATTTAGAATCGTGGCAGGTGCTGATGGCTCTGGCTAATAATCCCTACAGCGTGGCAGGCTCGGCTCTAAATGAATTCCCTATTGAAGTGGATAAACTGGAAGAAGTAGCCTCTGACATTACTGGAAAAGAGTATCAAAAACAAGGCGGTTTTGACTTATTGCCTTTCTCTCACCGTTTGGAGGAGCTCTTTACTCAAGCAGGGCAGATTGCGGAAGCCGTCCATGCTAAAAGCCTAGGCACAGAGCACCTGCTCCTAGCCATGCTATTTGATCGTGGGACCTTGGCAGCTCGTGTGCTAGAAGCTGCAGGTTTCGGCTATGATGATAAGAGTTCAGCCCCTCGATTCAGTGATTTACGAAAGGTTTTAGAGCAGCGTGCTGGCTGGGGTAGAGAGGAAATCAAATCGATCCGCTCGCTAAATAAAAACACGGCCTCTGCCAAACAAACCATGGCGAATATGATGGGCATGCCTCCTTCAACTAGCGGTGGTCTGGAAGACTATACCAGAGATTTGACAGAGCTGGCTCGGGCTGGTCGTCTGGAACCAGTTATCGGGCGGGATGAGGAAATTTCTCGGATGATTCAGATCCTCAGCCGCAAGACAAAGAATAATCCAGTACTTGTCGGTGATGCGGGGGTTGGTAAGACAGCTCTGGCACTAGGCTTGGCTCAACGCGTGGCAGCTGGTCAAGTTCCAGCAGAACTTGCCAAGATGCGTGTCTTGGAACTAGACTTGATGAATGTTGTCGCTGGGACTCGTTTCCGCGGAGACTTTGAGGAGCGGATGAACAACATCATCAATGACATCGAAGAAGACGGGCATGTCATCCTCTTTATCGATGAGCTGCATACCATCATGGGCTCTGGCAGCGGGATTGATTCAACCTTGGATGCGGCCAATATCCTGAAACCTGCTCTGGCTCGGGGAACCTTGCGGACAGTTGGAGCTACGACGCAGGAAGAGTATCAGAAACATATCGAAAAAGATGCTGCTCTGTCTCGGCGTTTTGCCAAGGTCACTATTGAAGAACCTACTGTGGCCGACAGCATTGCTATTCTGCAGGGTTTGAGAAAGAGCTATGAGGATCACCACAAGGTGCAGATTAGTGATCAGGCCATTGAAACAGCGGTCAAGTATGCTCATCGCTATCTGACCAGCAAGCATTTGCCAGACTCTGCCATTGATCTTTTGGATGAAGCTAGTGCAACTGTGCAGAATAAAGGACCGCAGAATTATAAACAGTCGGATTTGACGCCTGTGGATCAGGCTTTGATGGCTGGGAAGTTGAAAAAAGTCAGCCAGCTACTAGCCAAAGAGCAGGAGCCAACTGTTTACAAGATGAAGGTGGAAGAAGGGGATATCCTAGAGACTCTCAGCCGCTTGTCAGGTATTCCTGTGCAGAAATTAACTCAGACAGATGCCAAAAAATATCTCAATTTGGAAAAAGAACTACACAAACGAGTTATCGGGCAGGATGCGGCAGTTTCGGCTGTCAGCCGAGCTATTCGTCGCAATCAATCGGGCATCCGCACCGGCAAACGCCCCATTGGTTCCTTTATGTTCCTAGGGCCAACGGGTGTCGGGAAGACAGAGTTGGCTAAGGCCTTGGCAGAAGTTCTCTTTGATGATGAATCAGCCCTGATTCGCTTCGACATGAGTGAATATATGGAGAAATTCGCAGCCAGTCGTCTCAATGGGGCGCCTCCGGGCTATGTAGGCTATGAAGAAGGCGGCGAGTTGACGGAGAAGGTTCGCAACCGTCCATATTCAGTTCTTCTCTTTGACGAGGTAGAAAAGGCTCATCCAGATATTTTCAATGTCCTCTTGCAGGTCTTGGATGATGGTCAGCTGACCGATAGCAAGGGCCGCAAGGTGGACTTCTCCAATACCATCATTATCATGACCAGCAATCTGGGGGCAACGGCCCTGCGGGATGATAAGACGGTTGGTTTTGGGGCGCGTGATATCCGCTTTGATCAGGCCAATATGGAAAAACGAATTCTGGAAGAATTGAAAAAGACCTACCGGCCTGAATTTATCAATCGAATTGATGAAAAGGTGGTCTTCCACAGTCTGTCTGCTGAGGATATGCAGGAAGTGGTCAAGATTATGGTGCAACCGTTGATTAGGAGTCTGGCAGAGCAAGGCATTGTGCTTAAATTCCAAGCTAGTGCCTTGAGATTGCTGGCTCAGGAAGGCTATGATCCAGAAATGGGAGCGCGACCGCTGCGCCGTACCCTGCAGACGCAGGTGGAGGACAAGCTGTCTGAGTTGCTCCTGACCGGAGATTTAGCAGCTGGTCAAACGCTCAAAGTTGGTGTCAAAGGTGGCCAACTCAAATTTGAAATGGCTTAGGGAGGATGTGTGCAATGGAAATTCGTGTGATGACAGAAAAGGATTATGCCTCTGTTTACCAGCTGTGGCTCTCTTGCGCTGGTATGGGGCTCAATAACTTAGATGACTCTGAAGAAGGGATTGCCCGCTTTTTGAAGCGCAATCCTGAGACCTGTCTGGTTGCCTTGGAAGGGGAGAGCTTTATAGGTGCTATTCTAGTTGGCACAGATGGACGTAGAGCGTACATTTATCATACAGCTGTCCATCCATATTTTCGTAGAAAAGGAGTAGGCAGAGCTCTGGTCGAACAGGCCTTGTCAGCAGTGAAAAGACTTGGTATCCATAAAGTATCGCTGGTCGTTTTTGAAAGAAATGAACTGGGCAACCGTTTTTGGCAGGAACTGGGATTTTCAGTTAGAAATGATCTGCTTTACCGAGATCAAGGGCTAACGGAGATGATTCGGCAGGATACATAAAAAAGATGATTTACTTAGCATTCTTGCTAGGCTAATCAGAACCGTGTTATCATACTGAAGAATATCGTTTAGAAAGGCAGAAACTGTGTCTCTTCGCTATCTTGCTCGAATCGCTCTTCTGGCGGCTGTCTGCGTCGTGCTTCGCTATGCTTTTGCTGGCCTGCCCAATATCAAGCCGATTACAGCTCTCTATTTTCTCTTGGTGGATTTTGAGGACTTGAAGGGCTCGCTTCTGGTCATGTCTATCAGTATCTTTGTATCTTCATTCCTCTTTGGAATGGGACCGTGGGTACTTTTCCAGATCTTATCCTTTGCGGTGGTCATTTGTCTATGGTACCTGCTGTATTGGCGAATAGGCTTGATTGGCCAGAGTATGTTGGCCTTGCTTTTAGCCTTTAGCTATGGTCTTGTGATTGATGGTATCACAGCCTTGCTTTATCAAATGCCTTGGTGGACCTATGTGGCAGCGGGAGCAGGCTTCAATCTAGCCCACGCCTGGTCCACGATGCTTTTCTATCCTATTTTGTATTTTATTTTAAGGAGACTTTATCATGAAAAAAATCTTTAGCTTACTTACGCTTGCCTTTGCTCTCTTCTTAGTGGGTTGTAGCAATAGCCAAACAAAAACTGATACTAGCTCTAGTTCGGCTGCTTCTTCTGTCAAAAAGGAACTGAAAATCAGCATCAGTATTGCACCAGAAGGTCAGGAGAAGAGCGAGAAAACGGTGGCTGTTGAAGAAGGAAAAACAGCGATGGATGCTTTGAAGAAGGCCTATAAGGTCGAAGAAAAAGAAGGTTTTATCACTTCGATTGATGGACATGCTCAGGATGAAGCAAAAGGTCTCTACTGGATGTTTAAGGTCAATGGAGAAATGGCTCCTAAGGGCGCCAATCAAATCACTGTCAAGGATGGAGACAAGCTGGAATTCTACCAAGAAGTCT
>CAUUSJ010000037.1:0-16779 GCA_963547765.1 uncultured Streptococcus sp.
GGAGAATCAATGAGTCAGGGAGTTCTAGATGCATTTATCACGGAAGTCATTGCTGAAAGTTCATTTGAGGAAATGGATCGAATCTACCTGACCAATCGTGTTTTGGCTCGAGTGGGCGAAGGCGTTTTGGAAGTTGAGACTAATCTGGATAAATTGATTGACCTCAAGGACCAGCTGGTCGAAGAAGCAGTTCGATTAGAGACGATTGAGGATAGTCAGACTGCGCGTGAAATCCTTGGTGCTGAGCTCATGGACTTGATTACACCAGCTCCTAGCCAGCTCAATCGGGACTTCTGTAAGACTTATGCCTCTAATCCCGAGCTAGCTGTAGCAGATTTTTACCAGCTTAGTCAAAAGAATGACTACATCAAGGTCAAGGCTATTGCTAAAAATATTGCTTTCAAAGCGCCGACTGAATATGGAGATTTGGAAATCACCATCAATCTTTCTAAGCCGGAAAAGGATCCCAAGGAAATTGCGGCAGCTAAAAAGATTAAGAACAGCCATTATCCAGCCTGCCAGCTCTGTATGGAAAATGAAGGCTACCAAGGGCGCTTGGACCACCCAGCTCGCGCCAATCATCGAATTATTCGATTTGACTTGGCTGGACAGGAGTGGGGCTTCCAGTATTCGCCCTATGCCTACTTTAATGAGCATTGCATCTTTCTGCACAGCCAGCACCTTCCTATGGCTATCAGCCGTCTGACCTTTGAGCGTCTGCTGGACATCGTCGAGACTTTTCCAGGCTATTTTGCAGGATCTAACGCCGACCTGCCTATTGTCGGTGGCTCCATCCTGACCCACGACCACTATCAAGGTGGACGTCATACCTTCCCTATGGAAATAGCAGAGCTGGATTGCAGTTTTGCTTTTAGCGGATTTGAAGAGGTGGAAGCAGGTATTGTCAAGTGGCCTATGTCTGTCATTCGTCTGAAGTCTGATAAGAAGGAACAGTTGATTGAGTTGGCTGGCAAGATCTTGCAAGCTTGGCGGACTTATTCTGATCTAAGTGTGCAGGTGTTGGCAGAGTCTGAGGGTGAGCCTCACCATACCATCACACCGATTGCCCGCAAAAAAGATGGATGTTTTGAGCTAGACTTGGTCTTGCGGGACAATCAAACTTCCCCAGAACATCCAGACGGCCTTTATCACCCTCATAAGGATGTGCAGCATATTAAGAAAGAGAATATCGGTCTGATTGAGGTGATGGGGCTGGCTATTCTGCCGCCTCGGCTCAAGGAAGAACTCAAGCAGGTGGAACTTTTTCTGATGGGAGAAGACTGTCAGGTCGCCGCCTATCATAGGGATTGGGCCAATCGGCTCAAAGACCAAAATCCAAATGTTTCCGCTGAGACGGTGGAAGAAGTAGTTCAGGCATCGGTTGGACAAATTTTCAGCCGAGTACTGGAAGACGCGGGAGTTTACAAGCGAACAGAGGAAGGGCAGGAGGCTTTCATGCGCTTTGTACGATCTGTTGGTTTGAAAGAGGAATAATTGCAGTGAGAGTTTTCATTCGTCCTTATTTTTGATAAAATAGTTAAAGTATAAATCAAGACAAGAAAGAGAGAAACATGGCAATTTTAGTATTAGGTGGCGCTGGCTATATCGGCTCGCACATGGTAGACCGTTTGGTAGCAGCAGGCAAGGAAGAGGTAGTCGTCGTTGATAATTTGGTGACTGGTCATCGCGCAGCCGTCCATCCTCAGGCAGTCTTTTATGAGGGGGATTTGGCGGACAAGGACTTTATGCGTGATGTCTTTGCTAAGCATCCATCCATCGATGCAGTCATTCACTTTGCTGCCTTTTCACTGGTCGCAGAGTCCATGGTGGACCCGCTCAAGTATTTTGATAATAACACAGCCGGCATGGTTTCTCTTTTGGAGGTCATGCAGGAATGCGGCGTTAAAAACATTGTCTTTTCTTCGACAGCAGCGACTTATGGCATTCCTGAGGAAGTTCCGATTCTGGAAACGACTCCGCAAAAGCCTATCAATCCTTATGGTGAGAGCAAGCTTATGATGGAGACCATTATGCGCTGGGCAGATCAGGCCTATGGCATCAAGTTTGTAGCCCTGCGTTATTTCAATGTGGCCGGTGCCAAACCTGACGGTTCAATTGGTGAGGACCACGGTCCAGAAACCCATCTCCTGCCCATTGTGCTCCAGGTGGCTCAGGGCAAACGTGAGAAGATTGCCGTTTTTGGAGACGATTACGATACTCCAGACGGAACCAATGTCCGCGATTATGTCCATCCTTTCGACTTGGCTGATGCCCATATTCTGGCTGTTGAACACCTGCGAGCTGGTCAACCTTCGGATGCCTTTAACCTTGGCTCTTCGACTGGTTTTTCCAACCTGCAGATTGTAGAAGCCGCCCGTAAGGTGACCGGCCATCCTATTCCTTTGGAAATAGCAGAGCGACGCCCAGGGGATCCAGATACGCTGATTGCTTCTTCTGAGAAAGCACGAAAAGTTCTGGGCTGGCAGCCAAAATTTGACAATATCGAAACCATTATCGAAACCGCTTGGAAATGGCATTCCAGTCATCCAAATGGCTATGACGATCGCCAGTAATCAGTGTAGTTTCAAATATGTACAGAAACACCTTGTTAGAGTTAGCAAGGTGTTTCTTTAGAGTGATAGAAGTTCTTTTCATGAGATTTAATTTGTTGTAAAAAAAGCGGATACATAGTAAAATAGAAAAATGATGAAAATAAGACGAATTAATAATGAATTAGAGATAAATCAGGAAGAAGATACAGTCTTGGTTCTGGGCTATTTTGACGGCCTGCATAAGGGACATCAGACACTTTTTAAGGAAGCTAGGAAGATAGCGGATGAGCAAGGACTGAAGATTGCGGTACTGACCTTTCCTGAGTCACCAAAATTAGCTTTTGTCCGTTATCAGCCAGAGTTGATGTTGCATTTGAATCATCCGGAGGAACGAGCTGCTCACTTAGAAAATTTGGGTGTGGACTACCTTTACTTGATTGACTTTACTAGTCATTTTTCTAAAAATACAGCCCGAGAATTTTTTGATAAGTACGTTTCTGCGCTTAAAGCAAAGGCAGTTGTGGCAGGTTTTGATTACCATTTTGGATCTGACAAGAGAAAGGCAGAGGAGCTTGCAGACTATTTCGATGGTCGGATTGTCATCGTCTCATCGGTCAATCAAGATGATGAAAAAATCTCTTCTACTCGGATTAGAGAGACCATTCAAAATGGTGATGTTGCCAAGGCGCATCAGCTATTAGGCTATCCTCTCTCTACTCGTGGCATTGTGGTTCATGGCAATGCTAGAGGGCGTACCATTGGCTATCCAACGGCCAATCTAGCACCATTGGATCGCGTGATTTTGCCAGCAGATGGTGTCTATGTGGTAGATGTTGAGCACAATGGCAAGATTTTTCGTGGCATGGCTAGCGTTGGCAAAAATGTGACCTTTGAAGGAGATGAGCTTCGTTTTGAAGCCAATCTATTTGACTTTGCGGAGGAAATCTATGGCGATACGATTCGGATTATCTGGCTGGATAAGATTCGTGATATGGTTAAATTTGATGGTATCGAGGAGCTAGTGACTCAATTAAAGAGTGATGAAGAAGTGGCAAGAAATTGGGAATGTTCGGAATAAATGTCAGTTCTTGATATTTTTCTTAGTATTTCAGACCGATTCTTAAAAATATCTAGTCAAGAGAGATAAAATTTAGTATAATAGAGTTAGTTACTATATAAAAATAAGAAGAGAACAGCATGATTACATTATTTTTATCGCCTAGCTGCACTTCCTGTCGCAAGGCGCGTGCTTGGTTGATTGGTCATGAAGTTCCATTTACGGAGCATAATATCATGACGAGCCCTCTGTCTGCTCCAGAATTGCAACACATTCTTTCATTGACAGAAAATGGCACTGATGACATCATCTCAACCCGCTCAAAAATTTTTCAAAAACTAGATTTAGATGTAGAGGATTTATCGATTTCAACGCTCATTAAGCTGATTGAGGAAAATCCTAGTCTTTTGCGTCGCCCAATTATCCTCGATGGTAAACGAATGCAAATCGGCTTCAATGAAGATGAAATCCGTGCTTTCTTGCCTAGAGGCTATCGGAAAGAAGAACTCAGAGCCGCAACTATGCGTGCTGATATTTAAAATATGGAAAAAAATTATAGTTACCCACTAGACTTATCGTGGAGCACTGAAGAGCTTGCTTCAGTGCTTTCTTTTTTTAATGATGTAGAGCAAGCCTATGAACAGAAGATTCAAGCGGAGAAACTGCTCCAGTCCTATGCAGTCTTCAAGAAAGTTGTTCCCAGCAAGGGAGAAGAGAAGCGACTCGGCCGTGAGTTTGAGACGGTCAGTGGCTATTCTCTTTATCGGGCTGTTCAGGAGGCAAAAAGGAAAGGGAAAGGAATGATTTCTCTTGGAAAATAAATTTCATTTTGCGAAAGAAATAGTTTATCAGGCAGGTGCTTTTTTAAGAGACCATCTCTATGATGACTTGGATGTCCTACAAAAGAGCAGCCCGACTGACTTGGTGACTCAAATGGACCGCTTCATCCAGGATGACTTGGTTGGGAAAATTTTAGCTCAGTATCCTGACGACGCGATTTTGGCTGAGGAAAATGACCTGCGACACGACATCGCGGATGGTGATGTCTGGGTGATTGATCCCATTGATGGCACCAATAATTTCATTACCCAGCGGGCTGATTTTGCTATTATGTTGGCGTATTTTGAAAATGGGCAGGGCAAGTTTGGATTGATTTACGATGTGACAAGAGACCAGCTTTTTCACGGAGGCGGGGCTTTTGATGTGTACTGCAATGACAGAAAGTTGTCTGCTTTTATCGACAAGCCCCTGCAGCAATATCTTATGGCTTCAAATGCTAGTATGCTGGAGCATAATCACTGGGGACTAGCTGATTTAACTCGTGATTGCTTGGGAGTGCGTGTCTATGGCAGTGCTGGGATTAGTTTTGCTAAGACCTTGGCTGGTGGTTTAGTTGCCTATTTCTCTTATAATTGGCCTTGGGACTATGCGGCGGCCTATGTGATGGCTGACAAACTGGGCTTCGTCATTCAGACTCTAGATGGCAATCAGCCGAATTTTCAGACTCAGGAGCCGATTATGATTGCACCAAAGTGTAAATTAGACGAGTTACAAGAGTATTTACGAAAGGGAAAAGGCTAGTATGGACTTTCCAGTAGGTTTTAAGGAAAAGTATGAGGAGCTTTTGGGTCAGGAAGCAGAGGCCTTTTTTGCGACTTTTGATCAAGATCCGATTTCAGCCTTTCGCAGCAATCCTTTAAAAGAAAAGCAGAAAGATTTTACAGATGCAATTCCAAATACAGATTGGGGACATTATGGAAAAGTGTCTGGGAAGTCGGTAGAACATGTCACGGGCCTGGTTTATTCTCAGGAGCCGGCAGCACAAATGGTTGCCCAAGTTGCAGCACCACAAAAGGGCATGAAAGTTCTGGACTTAGCCGCCGCACCAGGAGGAAAATCTACTCATCTACTCTCTTATTTAGATAATACAGGTGTGCTGGTTTCTAACGAAATCAATGCTAAACGTAGTAAAATTTTGGTAGAAAACATTGAGCGGTTTGGAGCGCGAAATGTCCTTGTCACCAACGAATCTGCGGATCGATTGGCTAAGGTCTTTCAGGGCTATTTTGATCTCATTGTTCTGGATGCTCCTTGCTCTGGCGAAGGAATGTTTCGCAAGCAACCAGATGCTACCCAATATTGGAGTCCGGAATATCCTGCCCAGTGTGCGCGTCTCCAGCGAGAAATTCTAGAGGATGCTGTCAAGATGTTGGCGACAGGCGGTCAGCTGGTCTATTCGACCTGCACTTGGGCACCAGAAGAAAATGAAGAAATTGTCGCTTGGCTTTTAGAGAATTTTCCTTTGGAATTGCTGGAAACACCAAAAATCAATGGTATGGTGGCAGGGATTGATTTCCCGGAAACAGCTCGTATGTATCCCCACCATTTCAAAGGAGAAGGACAATTTGTAGCGAAATTTCGCTTTACAGGCAGTCAGTCTGCTAAAAAAACCAAGGCGACCAAAAATAAATTGACAGCAGAGCAGAGAAAACTCTGGCAAGATTTCCAGAAAAAGCATCTGAAAATTGAGCTAGAAGGACATTTAGATACTTTTGGGGACAATCTTTATCTGCTGCCAGCTGGACTGCCAGATGTCTCCAAGCTGAAAATTGCTCGCAATGGCCTGCATCTGGGAGAATTTAAGAAAAATCGCTTTGAACCGAGCTTTGCCTTAGGCCTAGCTTTGAGGCCTAGTGAAGTTGTCTCAGTCCTTGAGATTGATGATGAGGCATTTAGCAAATATGTAGCAGGCGAGACGGTTCAACTCTCACAAAACTATCCAAATGGCTGGTATCAAGTGCTTGTCCAAGGCAACGGTTTGGGTTTTGCAAAAATTACTGGAAATACCTTGAAAAATTATTTCCCAAAAGGGCTTCGCTTTCGTTCAAAAGACTAGGCAAAGCCCTCTTTCTATGTTATAGTGGATATAGTGGGATTTTCAGTTTCTTTCAAATAGACATTCCACTATCATTCTCAAGATTTCGAGGAAAAAAATGGTGAAGAAAAAATATAAGCTGATCTTGTCAGCGGTTCTAGTTCTAGCTGCGGTTAGCCTCTCTGCCTGCTCCAGCTGGATTGACCGAGGCGAGTCCATGACTGCCGTTGGTTCGACAGCCCTTCAGCCGCTCGTTGAAGCAGCAGCGGATGAGTTTGGTTCAGCCAATATTGGAAAAACGGTCAATGTTCAAGGGGGCGGATCTGGTACTGGCTTGTCTCAGGTTCAGTCTGGTGCGGTCGAAATTGGCAACTCAGATGTGTTTGCTGAGGAAAAAGAAGGGATTAATGCTTCAGCCCTTGTTGACCACAAAGTAGCCGTTGCTGGAATTGCCGTGATTGTCAATAAAGAAGTATCTGTCGATAATTTAACGGCAGAGCAGCTGCAGAAGATTTTTACTGGTGAAGTGACCAACTGGAAGCAGCTGGGCGGGAAAAATCTAGAGATTTCCATCATCAACCGTGCGGCAAGCTCTGGTTCCCGAGCAACGTTTGATAGTGTCATTATGGCTGGTAAATCAGCCGTTCAAAGTCAGGAACAAGATTCAAATGGGATGGTTAAGTCCATTGTTTCTCAAACACCGGGAGCCATTTCTTATCTGGCCTTTGCTTATGTGGATGATTCTGTCAAGACTTTGAAGCTCAATGGCTACGAGCCAACGGCCAAAAATGTTGCGACCAACGATTGGCCACTATGGTCTTATGAGCATATGTATACATTGGGCAAGCCGACTGGTCTTGCAGCAGAGTTTCTGGACTACATGCTGTCAGATGAGGTTCAGGATGGAATCGTCTCAGGAATGGGCTATATTTCCATCAAGGAAATGCAGGTCAGCAAGGATGCTGATGGAAATGTTACGAGCTTAAAAGGAGATAGCAAATGAGAAATGAAGAATTAGCAAAAAAATTACTATCCCCTTCGAAAAACTCTCGTCTGGAAAAATTTGGTAAATATATCACCTTTGCCTGCCTGGCTTTAATCGTCCTGATTGTAGCCATGATTTTAATCTTCGTAGCACAAAAAGGGCTGTCGACCTTCTTTGTCAACGGAGTTAATGTATTTGAATTTTTATTTGGCTCCACTTGGAATCCGTCAGGTAAGGAATTCGGTGCCCTTCCGATGATTTTGGGTTCCTTTATCGTTACCATTCTGTCAGCATTGATTGCAACTCCCTTTGCTATTGGAGCAGCCGTCTTTATGACTGAAGTATCGCCTAAAGGAGCTAAGATTCTTCAGCCTGCGATCGAGCTCTTGGTCGGGATTCCGTCTGTTGTGTACGGATTTATCGGCTTGCAGGTTGTTGTTCCCTTTGTTCGGACTGTTTTTGGTGGTACCGGATTTGGGATTTTGTCTGGTATTTTTGTGCTCTTTGTCATGATTTTGCCGACAGTAACCTTTATGACGACGGACAGTCTGCGTGCTGTGCCACGTCACTACCGTGAAGCAAGTCTGGCTATGGGTGCAACGCGCTGGCAGACCATTTGGCGGGTAACGCTCAAGGCTGCTCGCTCTGGTATCTTTACAGCTGTGGTCTTTGGAATGGCACGTGCCTTCGGTGAAGCCTTGGCCATTCAAATGGTTGTCGGTAACTCTGCGGTGATTCCAACCTCTTTGACAACACCGGCAGCTACACTGACTTCCGTTTTGACCATGGGAATCGGAAATACCGTTATGGGAACAGTGGATAATAACGTTCTCTGGTCTCTGGCTCTGGTGCTCTTGATGATGAGCTTAGCCTTTAACAGTGTGATTAAACTAATTACAAAAGAAAGAGGTAAGAAAAACTATGCACGCTAAGAAATTAGATAAATTGGCGACTGGTGTTCTCTACACAATAGCGAGTATCATTGTTGCCATCCTTGCCTCTCTTATCCTCTATATCTTAGTTAGAGGTCTGCCGCATGTTTCCTGGTCTTTCTTGACAGGGAAATCCTCTTCTTACCAAGCTGGCGGTGGCATTGGGATTCAGCTATACAATTCCTTCTTTCTGCTAGTGATTACTCTGATTATCTCTGTGCCTCTTTCTATGGGGGCTGGGGTTTATCTGTCAGAGTATGCTAAGAAAGGCCCAGTGACCAACTTTGTCCGCACCTGTATTGAAATTCTGTCTTCGCTGCCTTCGGTAGTAGTTGGGCTCTTTGGTTATTTGATTTTTGTTGTCCAGTTTGAGTATGGCTTCTCTATCATTTCTGGGGCCTTGGCCCTGACTGTCTTCAATCTGCCACAGATGACCCGCAATGTCGAAGATAGCCTGCGTCATGTCCACCACACCCAGCGTGAAGCTGGTTTAGCTTTGGGAATTTCCCGCTGGGAAACGGTCCTGCATGTGGTCATCCCAGAAGCTTTACCTAGTATTGTGACAGGGATTGTACTGGCTTCCGGTCGTATCTTTGGGGAAGCGGCGGCTTTGATTTATACAGCAGGTCAGTCAGCTCCAGCTCTTGACTGGTCCAACTGGAATATTTTCAGCGTTACCAGCCCTATCTCTATCTTCCGTCAGGCTGAGACCTTGGCTGTCCATATCTGGAAGGTCAACAGCGAGGGAACAATTCCTGATGGAACGGCTGTTTCTGCAGGTTCAGCAGCGGTTCTCCTGATCTTCATTTTGATTTTCAATCTGGGAGCCCGCAAACTGGGCAGCTATCTGCATAAGAAATTAACCTCTGCTTAAAGGAGAAGAAATGACAGAATATAATTGGAATGAAAAACATATCATTACTTTTCCTGAAGAAAAGGTAGCCCTGTCGACCAAGGATTTGCATGTTTACTATGGTAAAAAGGAATCCATCAAGGGTATTGATATGCAGTTTGAAAAAAATAAAATCACAGCTCTTATCGGCCCCTCTGGCTCAGGTAAATCTACCTATCTTCGCAGCCTCAACCGTATGAACGATACCATTGATATTGCCAATGTGACTGGAGAGATTCTCTATGAGGGGATTGATGTCAACCGCCCTGAAATCAATGTTTATGAAATGCGCAAGCATATAGGTATGGTTTTCCAGAGACCAAATCCTTTTGCCAAGTCTATCTATCGAAATATTACCTTTGCTCATGAACGGGCTGGTGTCAGAGATAGAAAGGTCTTGGATGAGATTGTGGAGACTTCGCTCAAGCAAGCGGCGCTTTGGGACCAAGTCAAAGATGACTTGCACAAATCAGCCCTAACCCTCTCTGGCGGTCAGCAGCAGCGGCTCTGCATTGCCCGTGCTATCTCGGTCAAACCAAACATCCTGCTCATGGATGAGCCAGCGTCAGCCTTGGATCCGATTGCGACCATGCAGCTGGAAGAAACCATGTTTGAACTTAAGAACAACTATACCATTATCATTGTGACCCACAATATGCAGCAGGCTGCCCGTGCTAGTGACTACACTGGATTCTTCTATCTGGGCGACTTGATTGAGTATGATAAGACGGCTAATATTTTCCAAAATGCCAAGCTTCAGTCCACTAATGACTATGTTTCAGGCCACTTTGGTTAAGCTGCCGTCCGTATTCATCACGATTCAACAAGCTTAGTCTTTGGTTGAATGTAAAATAAAATGAAGGAAAAACGTATGACAGAACCTATTTTGCAAGTCAAGGACTTGTCGGTTTATTATAATAAAAAGAAAGCACTCAATAGTGTCTCCTTGGACTTTATGCCTAATGAAATCACTGCCTTGATTGGACCATCAGGTTCAGGAAAATCTACCTTGCTCAAGGCTATCAACCGTATGGGTGATTTGAATCCTGAAGTAACAACGACAGGCACGGTCATCTATAACGGACACAATATTTACAGTCCTCGGACAGATACGGTGGAGTTGCGAAAGGAAATTGGCATGGTTTTCCAGCAGCCTAATCCCTTCCCAATGACCATTTATGAAAACGTTGTTTATGGACTGCGCATCAACGGTGTCAAGGATAAACAGGTTTTAGATGAAGCGGTAGAGCGTTCCTTGATTGGGGCTTCTATTTGGGACGAAGTGAAAGACCGTTTACATGATTCCGCTATTGGTCTCTCTGGTGGTCAACAGCAGCGGATTTGTGTAGCACGCGTTTTGGCTACTAGTCCGAAAGTCATCCTCTTGGATGAGCCAACGTCAGCGCTAGATCCAATCTCTGCGGGTAAGATTGAGGAAACTCTCTATGGACTTAAGGACACCTATACCATGCTCTTGGTGACGCGCTCCATGCAGCAGGCTTCTCGGCTTTCGGATAAAACAGGCTTCTTCTTGGGTGGCGATTTGATGGAGTTTAATGATACTAAGGAGATGTTCCTCAACCCACAAAATAAGGAAACAGAAGATTATATTACAGGAAAATTTGGATAAGGAGTTGAATGATGTTACGATCTCAATTTGAAGAAGATTTGGAGAAATTGCACAATCAGTTCTACGCAATGGGACAAGAAGTGCTCTCACAAATCAACCGCACCGTGCGTGCTTTTGTCACGCATGACCGTGACTTGGCAAAGGAAGTCATCGAAGATGATGCAGAAGTAAATGAATATGAAGTGAAATTGGAGAAGAAATCATTTGAAATGATTGCCCTCCAACAACCTGTTTCTCAAGACCTTCGTACTGTCTTAACCGTTCTCAAGGCTGTTTCAGACTTAGAGCGTATGGGAGACCATGCGGTATCCATTGCAAAAGCGGCTATTCGTATGAAGGGGGAACAGCGTATTCCAGCTGTTGAGGAAGAAATTAAAAAGATGGGTCGCGATGTGAAAAATTTCGTTGAAGCTGCCCTTGATCTCTACCTGAATGGTTCTGTAGATCAAGCCTATGAGGTAGCAGCTATGGATGAAAAAATCAACCATTATTTTGATAGCATTCGTGATCTGGCTACGGAAGAAATCAAGAAAAATCCTGAAGCCATCGTTACAGGCCGTGATTATTTCCAGGTTATTTCTTTCTTGGAACGTATCGGCGATTATGCCAAAAACATCTGCGAATGGGTCGTTTACTTTGAAACGGGTAAAATTATTGAATTATAATATATGTTAAAGAGACAGGCTAAGCTTGTCTTTTTTGTTTTGAAGAGGAGAAAAGCTAATGACAGGATGGCCTTAAAATGATTACTATATGTTTGAAAGTAAAAATCAATTTTGGTTCAGTTGGAATGAGTATAAAGTCACTAAATATGGTAGAATAGTAAGAGATGAATCTTGAATGTAGGTTGGTTTAATACCAGCCCCTTCAATTAGATGAGGAGAAAAACATGCAAGCAGTTGCACATTTTATTGATACTTTTGTTCCAGAGCACTATGATCTCTTTTTGGATTTGAACCGTGCGGATAAGACTTTCTCAGGGAAAGTTACCATTACCGGTGAAGCCAAAGCTGAGAAAATTTCCTTGCACCAAAAGGATTTGACGATTGAGGCCGTAGAAGTGGCTGGACAAGCTCGTTCCTTCACTCTTGATAATGATAATGAAGCTCTTTATATTGAGTTGGAAACAGCAGGCTCTGTGGAAGTAACCTTGACCTATACAGGTAAGATTACGGATAATATGACGGGGATTTACCCATCTTACTATACTGTGGATGGAGTGAAAAAAGAAATTATTTCTACTCAGTTTGAGAGCCATTTTGCCCGCGAAGCCTTTCCAAGTGTGGATGAGCCAGAAGCTAAGGCAACTTTTGATTTGGCTTTGAAATTTGACCAAGCAGAGGGCGAACTTGCCTTGTCTAATATGCCTGAAATCGACGTTGAAAACCGGAAAGCGACAGGCATTTGGAAGTTTGAAAGAACGCCTCGCATGTCTTCTTATCTTTTGGCCTTTGCTGCTGGGGATATGCAAGGCATTACTGCTAAAACTAAAAACGGCACTTTGGTCGGTGTTTATGCAACCAAGGCTCACCCAGCTAGCAACTTAGAATTTGCTTTGGACATTGCGGTTCGCTCGATTGAATTTTACGAAGAATATTACGGTGTCAAATATCCGATTCCTCAATCACTTCATGTCGCCCTGCCGGACTTTTCATCTGGTGCTATGGAAAACTGGGGACTGGTGACCTACCGTGAGATTTACCTCTTAGTAGATGAAAATTCTACGGTATCCAGCCGTCAAGATGTAGCACTCGTTGTTGCCCATGAGCTGGCTCACCAATGGTTTGGTAATTTGGTCACTATGAAGTGGTGGGATGACCTCTGGCTCAATGAAAGTTTTGCCAACATGATGGAATACGTCTGTGTTAATGCGATTGAACCAAGCTGGAATATCTTTGAGAATTTCCAAACAACAGGTGTTCCTTTGGCGCTTAAACGAGATGCGACAGACGGAGTTCAATCTGTCCATGTGGAAGTGAAGCACCCTGACGAAATCAATACTTTGTTTGATCCAGCTATCGTTTACGCTAAGGGAAGCCGCCTTATGCACATGCTTCGTCGTTGGTTGGGTGATGAGGCCTTTGCTAAAGGATTGAATGCTTACTTTGCTAAACACCAGTATGGGAATACCATCGGTCGTGATCTGTGGAATGCCTTGGGAGCTGCTTCTGGTCGCGATGTAGCATCCTTTATGGATTCTTGGTTGGAACAGCCAGGCTACCCTGTTTTGACAGCTACAGTAGAAAACGATACCCTCAAACTCTCTCAAAAACAATTCTTTATCGGGGAGCACGAAGATAAGAAACGTACTTGGGTCTTGCCTTTAAATAGCAACTGGAAAGGTTTGCCAGATACACTGGAAACAGAAACCCTGGAAATTCCAAATTATTCTGCCTTGGCTGCTCAAAACCAAGGTGCCCTGCTCTTCAATACTGAAAATACAGCCCACTACATCACGGACTATCAGGGTATCTTGCTTGAGCAGATTTTAGATACCATTACAGACTTGGATAGCACCAGCAAGCTTCAAGTGGTGCAAGAGCGCCGTCTCTTGGCTGAAGCAGGCAGCATTTCATTTGCTGATTTGGTTCCAGTTATTGAAAAACTGACAGAAGAAACCTCCTATTTGGTTGTCTCTGGAGTCAAAGCCGTTCTGAATGGTCTCAAGCTGTTTGTGGACGAAGAAAGCGAGTGCGAGAAAGCCTATCATGAATTGGTTGTTAAACTTAGTAAATTCAACTTTGACCGTCTAGGCTTTGAAGCAAAAGAAGGCGAAAGTGATGAGGATGAGTTGGTTCGTCAGATTGTTGTAGGAAGTCTGATTGCAGCTGACGATCAAGCAGCAAGTCAAGAAGCAAGTCGCATTTTTGCTGCTCATCAAGAGAACTTGGAGAAATTGCCTGCAGCTATTCGCTTACATATTCTCATTAACCAAATCAAGCATTTTGAGAGCAAAGAATTGGCCGACCAATACTTGAATGATTATGTTTCAACAGTCGACGGCAGCTTTAAACGTCAACTAGCAGCTGCTTTGGCTTACACTAAGGACGCAGAAACTCTTGCTCGTATCTTGGAATCTTTGAAAAACAAGGATATCGTAAAACCACAAGATTTGGCCATGAGTTGGTATTTCCCTCTCTTGAATCACCAATTTACTCAAGCCACTGCTTGGACTTGGGCGCGTGAGAATTGGGATTGGATTAAGGCGGCTCTGGGTGGCGACATGAGCTTCGACAAATTCGTCATTTATCCAGCTAATGCCTTCAAGACAACAGAAAGACTAGCAGAATACAAGGCCTTCTTTGAACCACAGCTGGACGATATGGCTATCAGCCGTAACATCAGCATGGGAATTAAGGAAATCGCAGCGCGTGTTGCCTTTATTGCCCGTGAAAAAGCAGCGGTTGAGAAAGCTATTCAAGAAAGATAATAAATAATTAGGGAACTATATAGTTATAAAAGACGAATATCTGCTCATCCTGAGTACTAGATATTCGTCTTTTTCTTATTCTCAAAACATATTTAAATTGGAAACGCTAACATTTTGTGCTATAATATAACTAAAAATAATTTAATTTATTTGTATAATAATATCGGAAGGAGTTTTAGAATAGATGTTAGATGGAGTGCCAAGTCCCTATTCCTACTTTAATATTAGTAAAACTAAATTTTAGAAATGTAGTTAAGGAAACATATCGTTAGATAGCAGGTATTAGGAAGTTTTATGTTTCATCTTCAGTTGTTTATTAGGATATTTTAGTATCCATAGTTCAAGTCAGATTATAATTTTTTGAAACTTATATTTTTACGTTTTTAATCCCAATGAGCGATTGAGATATATTCTTAAGAAGAGTTTACTGTATGGTGTTCTCTTTTATGAAGAAAGCTTTACATGTCAGCTGAGTTTATAGAAGGAGGGTTGGCTCCTGTAAGATCAGTCAAAATAAGATTAGATAACAATTGAGGTTATAAGCTTTATGCAAGTTATATATCACTATTTCTAAGAATTAAAAGAATAAACTAATTGTATAAGAAAACTTCTATCAAAGCTTATATGAGAAACCTTCACCTGTTTGCCAATCCTGAACCTATGCACTTGCTTTACAATATTAGTCTTGGTGAAAAGGATTCTCAAGATTTTGGAATATTTAGAATTGAGGAAATGAAATGACAGAAGGAATTTTAGTTGCTTTTTTAGGTGCGATTAGACCTACAGAAGATCAAATTAAAGATGAAGACTCTATTAAAGACAATAAGTTCGGTTACACTAAAACGAATTATTATGACCCTATCTCAAAAAACGAAGTGATATCAAAATTTACTTATGAATACTATCTCACAAATCAGACTGAAATCAATGTCAGTAAGGTTTTGTTGGTTGGAACTGCTACATCTTCTTGGGAAGAGATATATAGACATTTTGCTATAAAAAATGGATCTTTTTCAATGAAGGATTATCAGGATTTTCGAAATGAGTTCTCCGATACCAATAAAGTCAGTCTAAAGGAAGATTTACTAAAAAAAGCTATTGAACCAGCAACTGACTATTTCACAAAGTTAAGAGGTAACTCAGTCACATTTCATCCTCTTATAATAACTCTTGGTTCAACTAATCAAGAGTTAAACCAAACATTTGAAGATATTAAAACAAAGTTAGTTACGGAGGCAGCTAATCTTTTCGATAATAAGCAAAAAAACAAAATTATTTGTGATATTACAAATGGATTTCGTTCGTTTCCTATCTTTACCTATATGTTGTCAAACTATGTATCTAAGGTCTTGAATTGGAAGGCAGAGTTTGAAGTGTTTTATGGTATGTTTGAGGATAAAACATACCCAGGCAAGACACCGATCGTCAATCTTAATAGCGTAGATAATCTAATGGCATGGATCAATGCAGCTAATGAATTTCGTTCCTATGCAAGTGTCAAAACTCTTCTGGAACTATTAGATAAAAGGGCTAATGATCCGAACTACGAAAACCTAAGAGAAACCTTCAACCAGTTTGAGTATGGAACAAATCGTAATGATCTTTACCATTTACACCAATCAATTACACGCTTGGCGAAAGATACTAGTCTTTTACAAGGAATTGGGGATCCAGCAGTAACATTTATAAGGGATGAAATTGCGAAAGATTTAGGAGTGCATTTCAAGGAATCTTTATCTATTTCAAAAGATGAAGAAAAAATGAAACGCCTTGCCTACTTTCAATTTGAACTAGGAAAATGGTACGCCAGACAAGGACGTACTGGTCAAGCAGCTGTGACAACACAAGAAGCTTTAGTAACACTATTGATGTGGTTAGTAAATAATGATATCAAAGAAGATGATTTATTTAAACATAAGTTTAGAGATTATTTTAAAAATAAGGTAATAGGAGCTATGGAATCCGAAATTTATGAACCGATAAAACAAGCTGAAGAGAGTGTTAGAACAGAAATCCGTAATACCTTTTCTCATTGTAATTTCAACATATCTGGAGATATAGACAATTTACAGGGAAAAATAACACAGCAAGAGAGTTATTTAATTAAGCTTCAAGAAGAGATTGAGAAGCTACTAAGCCACGATGAATCTATCAAAAATATTGTAGCTGATATTAAAAAGCGTCTAGCAAGACTGTTTTCAAATAATGAGAGATCTACAAAATTTTTTGAAGCACTAAATTTTACTTCTAGAGAGGATTAAGAAATGCCAAATGAAATTAGAATTAAAAACTTCAGAGATTTTGTCGAAAAAGTTCAAAAGCTAGAAGCAGATACCTATCGTCATCGACATGTTTTTCGTGGAGAAGGAAAATATCCCGGCTTTGAAAAATGGAAGCTCACCCCCAAGATTTTTCGTCAGATGAAA
>CAUUSJ010000038.1:0-16341 GCA_963547765.1 uncultured Streptococcus sp.
CGTAGTAGAGCCCACTCAACCACTGCGTCTTGCTCGACAATCCAAAGACAATTGAAGAGGCTAGGACTTTTGTCCCAGCCTCTTTAATCCGAACAGCCTTTGTAGGCTGTTTTTTTATTAAATCTTCAAGAAGCGTCTCATGGAAATGGATGAACCAAGTGAACCGATAAAGATTCCCAAGACTGACACAGCGCCAATCATAGCAGGGACAAACAAGTGCGGCTCAATCATGGAAAGATTTTGCGCAACGAGATTTTTATTCATGGTTTGATAGGCCATATTATAACCAAAATAAACTAAAACTACTGGTAAAACTGAACCTAGCAAACCGATCCAAGCGCCTTCAAATAGGAAGGGACCGCGGATATAGCTATTTTTTGCACCTACTAAACGCATAATCTGAATCTCACGACTCCGTGAAATAATAGTAATCCGAATGGTATTGGAAATCAGGAAGACTGCAATAAAGATGAGCAAGCCTGCCCCGACCAGTCCCCATACTCGGATAAAATCAGATAAGGCAAAGAGTTTTTGCGTATTAGCTCCACCATCCTGCACTTCCGAAACGCCTTCCAGTTTCTTGGCTTCTGCCGCAACAGAATCTACGTATTTATGCTCTGTCGTATCGACAATGTAAGCATCATAAAGTGGGTTTGAATCCCCCTCAAAGACCTTCCATTCACTTCCCATCGTCTCTGTCAGCTTTTCATACTGCTCTTCTTTACTTGAATAAGTAACCTTTGAGACATGATCCATCGAAGTTAGGGCATCATAAATCTTATGGTAATCATTATTTTTAACGGTCTGACCTTCTTTAACGATTGTTTTGCTGTTGTCAGCGATGTCTTTACGCATATAAACAACAATACGAACGTTGTTTGAAATATCAGACGCTAGCTTTGCGGTATTTAAAATAACAGAGGCAAAGATAGCAACTAAACTGAGAGTAATCGTAACTGAACTCACAGCTGCGACTGTCATCCAACCATTCCGCTTAAGGCTCTTAAGCGATTCAATCAAATGACGGAAAAACCTTCTAATCATCGTATCCGTATTCTCCTTCCGCCTCATCACGCACCACACGACCATTTTCGATAGCAATGACGCGGTGACGTAGGGTATTTACAATCTGACTATTGTGAGTCGCCATCAGGACTGTAGTTCCTTGCAGGTTAATGCGCTCCAGCAAATTCATGATTTCCCATGAATTATCTGGGTCCAAGTTACCAGTCGGCTCATCAGCAATCAAGACCTGAGGGTTGTTAACAATGGCACGCGCAATCGCAATCCGCTGCTGTTCTCCCCCTGATAGCTCATTCGGGAAGGAACGGACCTTGTGCTTAAGACCAACCAGATCCAAAACTTCCATGACGCGTTTCTTGATATTTCTACGACGCTCACCGATAACTTCCATAGCATAGGCAATATTCTCATAAACGGTCTTTTTAGGAAGTAATTTATAGTCTTGGAAAACCACACCGACTCTACGGCGCAGCATTGGGATATCCCGTTTCTTGATTTTTCCTAAGTTAAAACCTGCTACAGCAAGGTTTCCTTTATCGATTTTAATTTCACGATAGAGGAGTCGAATAAAGGTTGATTTACCTGCTCCTGATGGTCCCACAATATAGGCAAACTCACCTGGTTCGATATGTATAGATACACCACGTAGAGCAGTTGTCCCGTTGTCATACTTTTTAACAACGTCTTTCATTTCAATCATTGACATGAATTAGTACAATTCCTTTCATCAGAGTTTTTATCTAGCGATTTCACTCTGTTTTTAGTTGAGTCTCCATTTTAAATAGGCATCAATAAAGCCGTCTAAGTCTCCGTCCATAACCTTATCTACCTGAGCTACTTCATAGCTGGTTCGATGATCTTTGACCATGGTATAAGGAGTGAAGACATAAGAACGAATCTGACTGCCCCAAGAAATCTCTTTTTTATCTCCCTTGAGCGAGTCGACTTCTGCTGCTTTTTTCTCTTGCTCCAACTGATAGAGCTTAGCCTGCAGCATTTTCATAGCTCGGTCACGGTTTCCATACTGGGTTCGGTCAACGGTAGACTGTACGACAATTCCTGTCGGAATATGAGTTAATCGCACACCAGTTGATACCTTATTGACGTTCTGTCCGCCGGCTCCACCTGAACGGAAAGTATCCATCTTAATGTCATCATCACGGACCTCTACTTCAATAGTATCGTCCAACTCTGGCATAACCTCTACTGAAGTAAAGGAAGTATGGCGACGTTTCGCCGAGTCAAATGGCGAAATCCGAACCAAGCGGTGAACGCCCATTTCTGACTTGAGTAGACCGTAAGCATGCGGCCCTTCAAAGGAAAGAGTCACTGACTTAATACCAGCCTCATCGCCAGCCTGATAGTCCAAGACTTCTACTTTGAAGCCCTTGGCATTGCCAAAGCGCGTGTACATCCGCAGCAGCATATCGCCCCAATCCTGAGCTTCCGTTCCACCAGAACCTGGGTGAATTTCGAGAATGGCGTTGTTATTATCATAAGGCTCTGACAGCAAGAGAGTCATCTCATAGCTGGTCATCATTTTCTCAAGCTCGGTCAACTTTTCTTCCAGCTCTTCCTGAACCGAGTCGTCCTCAGCCAGAAAATCAAGCAAGATTTCCGATTCATCAAAAAGCTCGGTCATCTGATGGAAATTTTCATAGGTTTGCTTGAGTTCATTCAGCTCTTGAGATGTCTTCTGGGCTGCAATGTTGTCATCCCAAAAGTCGGGTTCTGTCATCTTATTTTCTAAGATGGCAATTTCTTCTTCCAGACCTTCTAAGTCAAAGAGACCCCCTGAAAGAAGCTAATTTTTCACGATTTGCGTCAATCTTTTGACGAATTTCTGAAATGTCCATAAATACCTCTTTTCATATATCGTTTTATTATAACACATTTTCAGACATTTGCCTAATCGGATAATGAAGCACCTTCATTTTATACGATTTTTAGTAGATAGGCAAGAATGGGAGCTGCTTGTTACGGAATTGTTAAAAAAGTAATATAATGACATGGGGTTGGAAGAATTATTCTGGATTACACGGTTCTAATAATCTATTAGGTATTCGAATAGAAGTGATCCCCTCCATAAGACGCCTAAATATTTTCAAGTTTTGCAAAATATGCTAGACTAAAATCATGACAAGAATCGGATTTATGAGCGACCTCCATCTGGACTCCAATCAGTTTGGAGATTTTGAGCGGCAAACTCTTCTCCAGCTTTTAAAAGAGGAAGGGGTTGGCCACCTACACATTGCAGGAGATTTGTCCAACGACCTGACCAAGATTAGTTTGCCCTTTATTGAAACTTTGAAGCAAGAGATTCCCCTTTCTTTTAATCTGGGAAATCACGATATGCTGGGACTTTCTGAGCAAGAAATTTCAAACTATGATTTTCAGGTCCAACAGTTCGGCCGGACCAAGCTCGTCAGCTTTTCTGGCTGGTATGACTACAGCTTTGTTCCAGAAAAAAGAACGGAAGAACATCTGAAAATCAAGACAAATTTCTGGTTTGACCGCAGATTGGAGCGTCAACTCGACGACCCTAGCATTACAGCTCAGACACTGCAAGAGTTGGAAAAACTGCTGATGACTTTAGATGGTCCCATTATTGTCGCTCTGCATTTTGTCCCCCATCAAGACTTTCTATACGACCATCCCTATTTTCAGCGCTTCAACGCCTTCCTAGGAAGCCAAGCTTTTCATCGGCTCTTTGTCAAATACAAGGTGAAAGAGGTTGTTTTCGGCCATCTTCATCACCGCCACCAAAGTCGTGTTATCGAAGGTGTCCGCTACCATATGCGTCCTCTGGGCTACATCCGCGAATGGGAACTGACTCGAAACTTTTTTAATGACTTTCCTCAGTATCAGATTCCCCAGATGTACCGCCTGCACAAGCGTTATAATGCTGTTAAAGATTTAGTCGAATTTCGAGACTATAAGAAAAAACACCTAGCAGACGAACTGCGAGATGCTTTAACGGTGATTGAAGTTCAGTAATGGAAATGTTGAATTGCAGCTCTCAGCTCATCTGAGAGCTGTTTTTTGCTATCCAACTGCACATAGACTTCTAATAAGCAGGAGCGAAAATTGGAAAAAGCAATGAAGTCTTGCTTGTTTTCCAATGGAAAGCTCTGTGATTGAAGCCAAAGTCTCAATTCATGTTGCGACAGTTTTTCCTTTAAGACAGCTTGATAGAGCACCTGGGCTAAGCGCCAATCCTCATCATTTCCGAAACGGACTGGAACTCTTTTAAACACTTGACGAAGGACCTCTAAAACCTCTGGCATCCTACTGGAGGGAAAGTCCGGATGACAAGCCACTTCTGTCAATAAGTCTGCTCCATGAGCGAAGGCGTGAACCCAACCATATTCTCTGGAGTAGCCCCTTGTATCTCTTTCTACTGACAAGTAACTTAACCCCTTATCTAGTAAATAGGTTCTTTCTTGTACTGATAAAGCCTGATAATACAAAGAGTTTGGATTACCATCACAGTTTAAGAGATTAGCATAAAGCAAAGCCGTGAAGGAACGTGTTAAGGTGGCTTGACCATTTTCGTCACTCTTGTAAAAAAGCCCTTGTCTTTTGACTGCCTCTTGAGCCAAGAAACGAAACTGTTCAACTGAAAATAGGTCAGTCTGAAGTCCCCTTGCCAAGGACGAAAAGACTAACTCATCACGGATTGTCGCTTCTGGATGACCAATATGATCCAGCAACCATAAGATTTCTTCTTCACAATATAAAGGAGAAGCTTCTTCCAACTTCTTTCGTAAATTTTGATACATACTTTCACCGTCCTTTCGAGTTGAACTCTTTGAAGTTGATTATAACCCCTTGTATGCAAAAAAGCCATCCGTAGATGACTTTTTGCTGTTAAATAGCATTTTTGTCCATACCTAATTTACGTTGGATGAACTTCACAATTTCAACAATGATAATCATAGAGAAACTGCCGATCAGGACAACAGCCCATTGTGTCACATCTAACTTGGTCACATGGAAAATCTTTTCCAACGGATCAATCACAATGGTTGAAACCAATAGAATGAAAGAAACCAGAATAGACCAGTTAAAGGTCTTAGACTTAAACGGTCCAACTGTAAAGATAGATTGGTAAACAGATTTCACATTGTAAGCATGGAAGAGCTGAATAAGGCCAAGAGTTGCAAAGGCCATTGTCAGAGCATCCGCATGGATCGCTTTTACATCACCAATATGTACAGGATTAGCAATAGCATAGCCATAAACTGCCAACACCAGAGCACCTTGCAGCAATCCTTGGTAGATGATGGAACTCATGACACCACCAGAGAAGAAGCTAGACTTACGGCCACGAGGCTTGTGAGTCATGACACCTGGCTCAGCAGGTTCAACCCCCAAGGCGATAGCTGGGAAGGTATCCGTTACTAGGTTTATCCAAAGCAGATGAACGGGCTGCAGCACATCCCATCCAAAGAGGGTTGCCAAGAAAATAGTCAACACTTCAGCTGTATTAGCTGAAAGGAGATACTGGATGGTCTTTTGAATGTTTGAGAAGACCTTCCGTCCTTCTTCAACAGCAACGATAATGGTCGCAAAGTTATCATCTGCGAGAATCATGTCAGAAGCTCCTTTAGAAACTTCTGTACCTGTAATTCCCATACCGATACCGATATCAGCTGTCTTCAAAGCTGGCGCGTCATTAACACCGTCACCTGTCATGGCAACGACCTTACCTTGGTTTTGCCATGCTTTCACGATACGAACCTTATGCTCAGGAGAAACCCGGGCGTAGACAGAGTATTGACCAACAACCTTTTCGAATTCCGCATCAGAAAGTTCGTTGAGCTCAGCACCTGTCAGAACATGGTCTTCCGTATCTCCAGCTTCAATGATTCCTAGGCGCTTAGCAATCGCTTCAGCTGTATCTTGGTGGTCACCGGTAATCATAATCGGACGGATACCAGCTTCTTTAGCAACGCGAACCGCTTCTGCTGCTTCGGCACGTTCTGGGTCAATCATACCGATTAAACCAGTAAAGATTAAATCATTTTCTAGATTTTCAGATGTCAGGTCAGTCGGAACTGCATCAATAATCTTGTAAGCACCAGCCAGCACGCGCAGAGCTTGGTGAGCCATCTCTGAGTTGTTAGACTTAATCAGCTGTGAAGTAGCATCATCAATCGCTGCAACATCTCCAGCCTTATCACGGGCAACACAGCGTTTCAAGAGTTGATCTGGTGCTCCCTTTACTGCCACAAGGAATTTCCCATCTGGCAATGGATGGACGGTAGACATGAGCTTACGATCTGAATCAAAGGGCAGCTCAGCTACTCGAGGATATTTCTCTAAAAAGGCCTTCACATCATAGCCCTTGTCCAAAGCATATTGGATAAAGGCTGTTTCCGTTGGGTCACCGATCAACTTACCTTCTTGGTCAATCTTAGCATCATTGGCTAATACAACTGAACGTAAGAGCGGCAGCTCCAGTCCAAGTTCAATATCTTGGCCAGCTTCATTCAGGACTCCGTCGTAAAAGACTTTTTCGACCGTCATCTTATTCATGGTCAGGGTACCGGTCTTATCTGAAGCGATAATTTCAGTTGAGCCAAGCGTTTCTACTGCTGGCAATTTACGGACAATCGAATTACGCTTAGCCAGAACCTGTGTTCCCAAAGCCAAGACGATAGTAACGATAGCAGGCAGACCTTCTGGAATAGCTGCCACTGCCAAGGCTACAGATGTCATCAATTCACCAAGCGGATCTTTCCCTTGAATGAAAACACCGACTACAAAGGTCACCGCAGCAATCACTAGGATCGCATAGGTCAGAACCTTAGACAGGCTATTGAGATTTTGCTTGAGCGGTGTGTCGGTTTCATCCGCATCTTGCAACATACCTGCGATATGGCCGACTTCGGTGTACATCCCTGTATTGACAACGACCCCTACTCCTCGTCCATAAGTCACATTGGAGTTTTGGAAGGCCATATTGACCCGGTCGCCAATACCAGCATCTGCAGCTACGTCGACAGTCAAATCTTTCTCAACCGGCACAGACTCACCTGTCAGAGCGGCTTCTTCGATTTTCAAGGAATTAGCTTCCAAAAGTCGCATATCTGCTGGGACAACATCACCGGCTTCCAGTCTGACGATATCACCAGGTACCAAGTCCTTAGAATCCACTTCTGTGACATGGCCATCACGCAGGACACGCGCAGCTGGGCTGGACATAGATTTGAGAGCCGCGATGGCTTCTTCAGCTTTGCCTTCCTGATAGACACCAAAGATAGCGTTAATGATGACAACAGCTAGGATAATGATAGCATCCGCAATATCCTCACCACCTGACGTCACAACAGACAAGATAGCCGCTACCAACAAGATGATAATCATCAAATCCTTGAACTGCTCAATGAATTTCATCAAGAGAGTCTTTTTCTCTCCTTCTTCCAATTCATTGCGACCGTAGTCCGACAAACGTTGCTGGGCTTGGCTGCTGGTCAACCCTTGTTCGGAAGCTTCCATTGCTTGCAAAACTTCCTCAGGACTTTGCGTATAAAAAGCTTGGCGCTTTTGTTCTTTTGACAAAATGTCTCCTCCTTTTGATGGGCCTCTTTCAAAATAAACAAAAAAGAGACCTGTTTATTAACAAGTCTCGCTATTTCATACAAGGCCGGAAATTTCTTTCGTATTGACGACCTTGTAACGGTTATTCCGTTAGCTACTCCCTTGAGTTAGAAACTATTATACCAAATTTTCACGCTTTTGCAAGGGGAAACATCATGATTTTCAAGAGTTTTCTCGTAAAATAGCCGCTAACCCCAGCTAATCTCCATTTCATAGCTGGCAAAAATCTGCTCCCCATCAACAGTTTTCAGCTGATAATGAAGTTGCAGGACCTGTTTTGTAAAATCAACCTTGTAGAAAGGAGTATCGGTCACAAACTGCTGGAAGCCCACAGGTGTATGGATGCCAACTAGCGCCTGACCTTGACTGATGAAGCGCATGATGGACTTAGGCTTAGAAAAGCGCGTCATAACCAACTCTTTATCGTGAAACTTCAGAACCACTTTCTCTCCTTCTTCATTTTTGTATAGCAGATAATGATAGTCTCCTTTTTGCGTCCAGTCCGTATCGTAGACCTGATCGATTAGCTCGGTATGCCCGTCCAGCTGGATGTGATTTTTTATTCTGATTTGCATCTTCATCTCGTTTCTCTTTTTCTTTCCCTATTTTATCAAAAAAAGGACAAAATTGCTCTTCTTTCAGTTGCAGCTTTGATTTTTTTCCTACTCTGATTTGTGGTATAATGGTAGCATGATTGAAAAAGTATTTCGGGACCCGGTTCACAATTATGTTCATGTGGACCATCAGGTTATTTATGATTTAATCAATACCAAAGAATTTCAACGGCTGCGCCGCATCAAACAGCTGGGTACTTCCGGTTATACTTTCCACGGTGGGGAGCACAGCCGTTTTTCGCATTGTCTGGGAGCTTACGAGATTGCCCGGCGCATCACCAAGATTTTCAATGAAAAATACCAAGCCAACTGGGACAGCCATGAAAGCCTGCTGACCATGACAGCTGCTCTCCTGCATGACTTGGGGCACGGAGCTTATTCACACACTTTTGAGCGCCTCTTTGATACTAATCACGAGGACATTACGCGGCAAATCATCACCAGTCCTGAAACAGAGATTCATCAGGTACTGGTGCAGGTTTCACCAGATTTTCCAGAAAAGGTAGCTAGCGTTATTAACCATACCTATCCTAATAAGCAGGTGGTCCAGCTGATTTCTAGCCAAATCGATGTAGACCGGATGGATTATCTCTTGCGAGATTCCTTTTTTACTGGTGCTTCCTATGGACAATTTGACTTAACCAGAATTTTACGAGTGATTTGTCCAGTAGAAAACGGCATCGCCTTCAAGCGCAATGGCATGCATGCGGTAGAGGACTATGTAGTCAGCCGCTACCAGATGTACATGCAGGTCTATTTCCACCCGGCCAGCCGTGCTATGGAAGTTCTGCTGCAAAATCTGCTCAAGCGGGCCAAGTTCCTCTATCCGGTCCAGAAAGATTATTTTGCGCTGTCATCGCCCAATCTCATTCCATTCTTTGAAAACAGAGTGACCCTGCAGGATTATCTGGCCTTGGATGATGGTGTCATGAATACCTATTTCCAAGTTTGGATGACTAGTCCAGACAAGATTTTATCTGACCTGGCTCAGCGTTTTATCAACCGCAAGGTCTTTAAGTCTATCGTCTTCTCTCAGGAAAACGAAGCGCATTTGGATATCATGCGAGACCTAGTTGGACAGGTTGGTTTCGACCCTGATTACTATACTGCTATCCATCGTAATTTTGATTTACCTTATGATTTCTACCGGCCTGATGTTGAAAAACCCCGAACCCAGATTGAGATTCTGCAAAAAGATGGCAGCTTAGCAGAACTATCCAGCCTGTCTCCTATCGTCTATTCGCTAGCTGGAACCAGACAGGGCGATAATCGCTTCTACTTCCCCAAGGAAATGCTGGCAGAGACCGGACTTTTCAGCGAAAAAAACCAGACCTTTATGCACTATATCAAAAACGACCAATTTACCTACGGAGAATAATATGTCTATTAAATTAGTTGCCGTTGACATTGACGGTACCCTTTTAAACAACCAAAAAGAAATCACTCCTGAAGTCTTCAGCGCTGTTCAGGATGCCAAGGCTGCTGGTGTCAAAATCGTCATTGCAACCGGCCGTCCTATTGCAGGCGTTCAAAAGCTTCTCGAGGAGCTAGAGCTTAATCAGCCAGACAACTATGTCGTTACCTTCAACGGAGGACTGGTGCAGGATACTGTTACAGGTCAAGAATTAATCAAAGAAACACTGACCTATGACGACTATCTGGATATCGAACTGCTTGGTCGAAAATTAGGCGTCCACATGCATGCCATCACCAAGGACGGTATTTATACAGCCAATCGCAACATCGGCAAGTACACTGTTTACGAGTCCAATCTGGTCAGCATGCCAATCTTCTACCGCACACCTGAAGAAATGGTCAATAAAGAAATCGTCAAGTGCATGTATATTGATGAACCGGAAATTTTGGATGCGGCCATTTCTAAGCTGCCACCGGAATTAGCTGAAAAATATACACTGGTTAAATCAGCTCCTTTCTATCTGGAAATTGTCAAAAAGACTGTCAATAAAGGCGCTGCTGTCCTCCATCTAGCTGAAAAACTGGGCTTGAGTAAGGAAGAGACCATGGCTATCGGTGATGAAGAAAACGACCGCGCCATGCTGGAAGCCGTCGGCTCTCCTGTTGTCATGGAAAACGGCAAGGAAGAACTCAAGAAAATCGCCAAATATATCACCAAATCAAACGACGAATCCGGTGTAGCACACGCTATTAGAGAGTGGGTATTAGACTAATGTTTAGTTACAAAATTGGAATTTCAGCTCAGGAACACGACGATTTTGTCACGGCTCATCCACAGGCCAATCTTCTGCAGAGTTCAGCCTGGGCTCAGATCAAGGATAACTGGGCCAATGAGCGCTTGGGCTTCTATAAAGACGACCGCTTGGTTGCTGCAGCCAGTGTCCTGATCAAACCACTGCCCTTGGCGATGACCATGCTTTATATCCCGCGCGGCCCCATCATGGACTATGGTGACAAGGAGCTGCTGGCCTTTGTTTTGGCGTCGCTCAAGAAATTTGCCAAGGAGAAAAAAGCGCTCTTTGTCAAGTTTGACCCTAGCCTCTTTCTAGCAGAAAGCAAGATGGGCGGTGAATTGCAAGACAATACAGAGACGGTTGAGCTGATTCAACAATTACAGGAAGCAGGAGCTGTCTGGGTTGGACGGACTGAGTCTCTGGACGAAACCATCCAGCCTCGCTTGCAGGCCAATATCCATAAAGAAGACTTCAGCGAGGAGCTGCTTTCTAAGAGCACTCGACAGGCTATTCGTACAGCCCGTAACAAAGGCATTCAAATCCAATTTGGCGGAGCAGAATTACTGGATGACTTTTCAGCCCTGATGAAGAAGACAGAAAACAGAAAAAACATCCACCTACGCGGCAAAGACTATTACCAAAAACTCTTGGATACTTATCCTGAGCACTCCTACATCACCTTATCCAGCATTGATCTAAAGGCACGATTGGAAGACTTGCAGACTCAGCTGACCAAGACACTTAAGGAAGCAGAGAAATTTACCGAGAAAACCAAGCCCGGCAAGATTGAGAATAACCAGCAAGAACAGAAACGCCTCCAAGAAGAGATTGACTTTCTGCAGGGCAAAATCAGCCAAGGTGCTACTGTCGTTCCCCTGTCTGGCACACTGGTCTTGGAATACGGCAAAACCTCAGAAAATATCTATGCCGGAATGGACGAGGAATACCGCCGTTACCAGCCAGCCATTATCACTTGGTACGAAACGGCCACACATGCTTTTGAGCGCGGAGCAGATTGGCAAAATATGGGCGGAATCGAAAACGACCTCAAGGGCGGTCTCTACAGCTTTAAATCCAAGTTCAATCCAACCATTGAGGAATTCGCTGGTGAGTTCAACCTGCCAACTAATCCTCTTTACCACCTCTCCAATCTGGCCTACACACTCAGAAAGAAACTGCGCAGCAAGCATTAAAAGAAAGGAAGCCTATGACCTTTAAACTTCTCAGCCAAGAAGAATTTATCCAGCATACCTCAGCTAGCTCCCAACGCTCTTTTATGCAGACCGTGGAAATGGCAGAGCTGCTGAACAAGCGGGGCTTCAGTACCCAGTATATTGGCTACACTGACCCACAGGGACAGGTCGTGGTGTCTGCTGTCCTCTACAGTATGCCTATGACTGGTGGCCTCCATATGGAAATCAACTGCGGCCCTGTCTCTACAGATGCTCAATACCTGACTCCCTTCTATCAAGAATTGCAGGCCTACGCTAAAAAAGAAGGCGCCCTAGAGCTCATCATCAAGCCCTATGAGACTTATCAGGCCTTTGACAGCAATGGCCAGCCCATATCTGATGAAAAGGTCGAGCTTATCCAGCAACTGACTGACTTGGGCTTTGACTTTGACGGCCTCAAGACAGGCTATCCAGGAGGGGAGCCTGATTGGCATTATGTCAAAGATTTAGCTGGTCTAACAGAGAAAGACTTGCTCAAGTCCTTCAGTAAAAACGGCAAGGCGACCGTCAAAAAGGCGAATACGTTTGGCATCAAGCTAAAAAGGCTAGAACGTGACCAACTCAGCATTTTCAAAAACATCACAGCTGCTACTTCTGACCGGCGGGAATATGATGACAAGCCACTAGACTACTATCAAGATTTTTATGATAGCTTTGGTCAGCAGGCGGACTTTATGACAGCCAGTCTCAACTTCAAGGACTATCTTCAGAACTTACAAAAAGACCAAGAGAAACTGGGCCAAAAAATCCAGAAACTGCAGGCGGACTTGGAAAAGAATCCTCAATCTGAAAAGAAACAAAATCAGCTACGAGAACTTTCCAGCCAGTTTGATAGCTTTGAAACCCGCAAAGCAGAAGCTCAAGAACTGATTGACAAGTACGGCGACCAAGACCAAGTCCTGGCTGCCAGCCTCTTTATCTATACTCCTCAGGAAACAACCTATCTTTTCAGTGGCTCCTATCCTGAGTTCAACAAATTCTACGCGCCAGCCCTGCTGCAGGAATACGTTATGACCGAAAGCATCAAGAGAGGCATTCCATTTTATAATTTCCTCGGCATTATGGGAATTTTCGACGGTTCTGACGGTGTTCTGCGCTTCAAGCAGAACTTTAACGGCTTCATCGTCCGAAAAATAGGGACTTTCCGTTACTATCCTAACCCTCTTAAGTTTAAGTTGCTTCAGCTTATAAAGAAAATTCTAAGACGTTAAAAAACCAAGGTTTCCCTTGGTTTTTTTGTGTTTATCTATAACGAGGTGACGCGAAACCACGGATATTTCCATGACCAATACGGTAAGTGTTGCGTTTAACTACGTTATTGCTGTTACCCTCAATCGTGTGAATGATGTCATTTTCGACTTTTTCGACAATACCGATATGATCAGCCCATCCATCGTTTTGCTGGCTATTTTGATCCCAGTTAAAGGTGATGATATCGCCCGCTTTAGGGGTAGAATTACCATCTTCATTCCAGATACCTAGACGTTTAAAGATATGAATATGGCGCTCAACACCGCATTCACGACCGATGAGATCGCTCAAGCCTTCTCTTTGGAAAATAACTGTCGTGAAAATGTCGCACCAGTCATCTGAATTCTTCACAGCATAACCGACTGGTAGAGGTCTAACGCTATTATAGTCATTGACCAGACGGTGGTGCTCAGCACTGCCTCCCTTGACGCCAACCATCGCTGCTGCTGCTGCAAGAACACGATCACGCTGACTGCTAGGCGATTGAGGATGTTTAATAGAAACCGTAGTTTTCTCTCCACCAGCTCCTTGCAGCTGATTGCGATTGTTCAAGTAATATAGGTGAACATTGTACTCGCCTTGGCTATTTTTATGGTCTCTTGCATAAACATGCTTGCGATAAGTACCATCAGCTTGGCGTTCCGCCGTATACCATTGAATATCATCTTGTCCATTTTGACTGGACCAAGTTGGCAAATAGACAGTTTTGACACCTTCTGGAGCTACAACACCAGAAACGACGATATCAAATTCACCAGTTTCATTGTTTTTATTTTGGATACTGATTTTTCCCTGTGGTTTCTCCCCTGCCGCAACGGAAACCTTAGTCGTTGTACCACCAACGCCAACTAACTTGCCGTCGTTTTGGATATAGTACAAGTGGACACTGTAGTCGCCGACAGAGTTCTTATGCTCACTAGCACGAACCGTGAATTTATATGTACCGTCTGACTGTTTCTGTGCCTTGTGCCAGATGATGTCGTCCTGACCTTGCTCATTTGACCAAGTTGGAAGTAAGACTTCACGAACGCCTTGCGGACTAGAAACCTCAGAAACAATCACATCGAATGTACCGGTCTTGGGATTGTTGTTGGCAATAGTCAACTTACCTTCTGGTTTAGCAACTGAAACCTTAGTCGTTGTACCACCGACGCCGACCATCTTGCCGTCATTTTGAACATAGTACAAATGGACACTGTAGTCACCGACAGAATTCTTGTGTTCGCTAGCACGAACGGTGAATTTATATGTACCGTCTGACTGTTTCTGCGCCTTATGCCAGATGATGTCATCTTGGCCATTCTCATTTGACCAGGTTGGAAGCAGTACTTCACGAACGCCTTGCAGACTATAAACATCGGATACGATCACATCAAATGTGCCGGTCTTGGGATTGTTGTTGGCAATAGTCAGCTTGCCTTCTGGTTTCGCAACGGATACCTTAGTCGTTGTACCACCAACACCAACCATCTTGCCGTCGTTTTGAACATAGTACAAGTGGACACTGTAGTCGCCTACGGAATTCTTGTGCTCGCTAGAACGGACGGTGAATTTATATGTACCGTCTGACTGTTTCTGTGCCTTGTGCCAGATGATGTCATCCTGACCTTGATCATTAGACCAAGTTGGAAGCAAGACTTCACGAACACCTTGCGGACTAGAAACCTCGGACACGATCACGTCGAAAGTACCGGTCTTAGGATTGTTGTTAGCAATAGTCAGCTTGCCTTCTGGTTTAGCAACTGAAACCTTAGTCGTTGTACCACCGACTCCGACTAACTTGCCGTCACCTTGAACGTAATACAAATGAACATTGTATTCGCCCGTAGAACCTTTATGGTTGGCAGCATTAACAGTCAGCTTATAAGTTCCGTTGGCTTGCTTCGTTGCAGTGTACCAAACAATATCATCTTGCCCACGCTCACTGGACCAAGTCGGAAGTTTAACTTCCTGAACTCCATGTGGTGCGGAAACTTCGGAAACAACAACATCAAATGTGCCAGTTTTTGGATTATTATTTTGAATACTAATCTTACCTGTCAGCGGTTGTTTGACCAAAGTAGCTCTAGCTGTAAATCTACCAGAGTAGTCAATACTTTGGTCGAAAACATGCTTACCAGAAAGCAGCTGCGCTTGAGAAGTAAATTGCCAAGCTCCTGCTCTGCTATTGTACTTCAAATTTTTAGCATCATTTGCACTTAGCTTCGGTGCTGGATACTGAGCAATCCAAAAATTATCAAGGCCAAAGAGAGATGTATTGATTGAACCTTTGTGGCGTAGGTTGTTCTGGTCAACCCAGCTAGCACTTGTGTAATACATCAGATTTGCATATCCCTGCTTGCGCATTTCATCTGCCCAAGCCTGAGTATGCTGGTTAATCCCTGTTTGCATTTTAGGGTCTTCCATGTCATTGACCATGACTGTATTTTTAGGCAGGGACAGTTTATTAGCAAAAGCAGCATAGTAACGAGCCTCTGCTCTGGCTTCTGCATCATTTGTATAATGCGAGAAGGCATAGGTTGATACTTGCAAACCAGCTGCTTGCGCATTTCGAACCTGCGACTCAGCAAAAGGATTAGTATAGTGGGTTCCTTCTGTCAGTTTGACAACGACACCGCCAACACCTTTGGATGCTAATTGGCGATAATCTTCTACGCTGATATGGCCGTTATGACTACTCACATCCACAAAGGTAGAGCCCTTGATTTCTGCTTGTGAATTCCCACGCGCTGTTTGTCCAGATAAAGAAGCTGCATTATAAAAAGAAGTACTGCCTTTTTTGGATGCAGGACTGGCGATGATCGCTGGGGAAGTCTGCTCAGCCTTTACTGGATTCTGAATCGCTTCAGAAGTAGCTATCTTTGCTTGTTCACTCGCTTTATTTTCTGGTACATTTTCCTTGACCAGACTAGCAGCAGGTGCCAGATTTTCTGGTGCCTTGTATACTGTACTAGCTTCAGATTTTTCGGCCGAGCTTTCTTGTTTGACTTGACGATCTGTGGATACCGCTTCTGGTAAGGATACCTGCTGAGGTTGATGATCCTTTTCTACTTGAAGTTCTGCCTTAGCTACTTCAGGGTCTGTGGTTGTCGGAGTATTTTCTTCTGCCTGTACCACGTTAGCCGTTGCTGCTAGCAATATGGCAGTGCTGGCTAAATAGATAAGTTCCTTTGATTTCACCTTTTTTCTCCAAACTTTCAAAAAGCTTGCCACCTTTAGGGCAACAAGCCATTTATTGTTATTCTTATTTCACAAAATCAAGAAGAGCTAGGAAGCTTTCAGCTTCAAGTGACGCTCCACCAACAAGGGCACCATCAACGTCTGGGCAAGCCATGTATGAAGCAACGTTCTCAGGTTTAACTGAACCACCGTATTGAACGCGAACTTTGTCAGCAACTTCTTGAC
>CAUUSJ010000039.1:0-15987 GCA_963547765.1 uncultured Streptococcus sp.
TGGAAGAACACCAGATTGACTTGGTTTGTCTAGCAGGCTACATGAAAATCGTTGGGCCAACCTTGCTAGCAGCTTATGAAGGTCGGATTATCAACATTCATCCAGCCTACCTGCCAGAATTTCCGGGAGCTCATGGGATTGAGGACGCTTGGAATGCTGGGGTTGCTGAGAGCGGCGTGACCATTCACTGGGTGGACTCAGGTGTGGATACTGGAAAGGTTATCAAACAAGTGCGTGTGCCAAGGCTGGCTGATGATACGATTGAAAGTTTTGAAGCTCGCATTCATGAAGCGGAGTACAAGCTGTATCCAGAGGTTCTGGATAGCTTGGGAGTTGCACGAAAATAAGAAGGAAATCATAGCTGATTTTGTGGCAAGGATTAAAAGTCATCTGCTAAGGAGAAATTTATGGGTTTGTTTGATTTTTTTAAGAAAAAAACTTCTAGCGAAGAGACGCCGACTAAAGATAAGGACAAGATTGTTATTAAAGTTGAAAATACAGATGATAGCGCTCCAGGATGGGAAGCGATTGATGCAGAATTTAATCGTTTATACCCTGATCAGCCCAATCCACTTCATTATGGGACAGTTATCAAGTATATGCTAGGCGGCCCAGATCCACTTGATGGCATCAGTGTTTACGATGCAGGAGATTTTTGGCATTTTGTTGGCTATGGCTTGTCAGAATTATATACAAAGGAAAGCTCAGATCCAGAATACAGTGGTTATGGGATTGAATTAACGTTTAAGTTAAAGAAATCAAATAATGACGAAGAAGAAATTAAAAATGGCTGTGGTTTGCTACAGTATGTGGCAAGATATATTTTTAAAACTGGTAAAGTGGTTTTGCCAGAAGAATACATCTATACCAAGCAAACGGTAGGAATTGATGCCCAACAGAAATCTAATTTGACAGGCTTCTTGACTGCCGCTGATGATTTAGCTAAACCTCTAGATACTCCACATGGAAAAGTGGAATTTGTAACCTTAATTGGTGCGACAGATGCAGAACTGCGAAGTGTGTACGAAAGTGAAACTAGTAAGCTTGAGGTCAGAAAACTGTTAAAAGAACTTGGGAATCAGCTTACAGACTATAATCGCCAGTCTTTGGTTTAAATGATATGAAAGCACCTCTTGATACAATGAAAGGAAATAACATGACGAAACGCGCCTTAATCAGTGTCTCAGATAAAGCGGGCATTGTTGAATTTGCCCAAAAACTCAAAAAACTTGGTTGGGACATCATCTCAACAGGTGGTACCAAAGTTGCCCTTGACCATGCCGGGGTGGAGACCATTGCCATCGATGATGTGACTGGTTTCCCAGAAATGATGGATGGTCGTGTCAAGACCCTTCATCCAAATATCCACGGTGGGCTCCTCGCTCGTCGTGACTTGGATAGCCACTTGGAAGCGGCTAAGGAGAACCAAATTGAGCTTATCGATCTTGTTGTAGTAAACCTTTATCCTTTCAAGGAAACCATTCTTAAACCAGCTGTGACTTATGCGGAAGCCGTTGAAAACATCGATATCGGTGGTCCGTCTATGCTTCGTTCAGCAGCGAAAAATCATGCCAGCGTGACAGTTGTGGTAGACCCTGCTGACTATGCTGTGGTTTTGGAAGAGTTGTCAGCCAATGGCGAAACGACTTACGAAACTCGTCAACGTCTGGCAGCTAAAGTTTTCCGTCACACAGCGGCGTACGATGCCTTGATCGCAGAGTATTTCACAGCTCAAGTGGGTGAAGCAAAACCTGAAAAACTGACCTTGACTTATGACCTCAAACAAGCCATGCGCTATGGGGAAAATCCTCAGCAGGATGCCGATTTCTACCAAAAAGCCTTGCCGACTGACTATTCGATTGCATCAGCAAAACAGCTCAACGGTAAAGAATTGTCCTTCAATAACATTCGTGACGCGGATGCGGCTATCCGTATCATTCGTGATTTCAAAGACCGTCCAACCGTTGTAGCATTGAAACATATGAATCCATGTGGAATTGGTCAAGCTGATGACATCGAAACTGCTTGGGATTATGCTTATGAGTCTGACCCAGTGTCTATCTTTGGTGGAATTGTCGTTCTCAACCGTGAGGTGGATGCTGCGACTGCTGAGAAGATGCACGGCGTTTTCCTTGAAATCATCATCGCACCAAGCTATACAGATGAAGCGCTAGCTATTTTGACCAACAAAAAGAAAAACTTGCGTATCCTTGCCTTGCCATTTGACGCTCAAGAGGCCAGTGAAGTGGAAGCAGAATATACAGGCGTGGTCGGTGGACTCCTCGTGCAAAACCAAGACGTAGTCAAAGAGAGCCCAGCTGACTGGCAAGTGGTTACCAAACGCCAACCAACCGAGACAGAAGCGACTGCTCTTGAGTTTGCTTGGAAGGCTATTAAGTATGTCAAATCAAACGGTATCATCGTAACCAACGACCACATGACACTTGGTATTGGCCCGGGTCAAACTAACCGTGTGGCCTCTGTTCGTATTGCCATTGACCAAGCTAAAGATCGTCTTGACGGCGCTGTGCTCGCTTCTGATGCCTTCTTCCCATTTGCCGATAACGTGGAAGAAATTGCCAAAGCAGGAATCAAGGCCATCATCCAGCCGGGTGGCTCAGTTCGTGACCAAGAATCCATCGAAGCAGCAGACAAATACGGCTTGACCATGGTCTTCACAGGCGTGAGACATTTTAGACATTAAGAAGATTTATATTGGAGAAAATGCTTAGATCTTTTCTCCAATTTTTTGCGCAAAAAAACTCCCAAAAGGATGAGTGGTTCATCTTTTGGGAGTTGATTTTTATAGGGGCTTAACAGAATTAGAAAGAAAGTCCACTTTGGAAAGCGCTGAGTTTTTGTTTAGCTACTTCGTTGATTTGATCGATAGCAGCATTGATAGCTTGGCTAGTCAAATCAGATAGAGTTTCCATATCTTCTGGGTCTACGATAGCAGGCTGAAAGTCAATTTTGACAACCTTTTTATCACCAGTAAGAGTTGCTACAACTAAATCTTGGCTAGATTTTCCAACAAATTCAGTTGCGGCTAATTCTGCTTGAGCAATGTCCATGTCTTTTTTAAGTTTTTGGGCTTGCTTCATCATGTTTTGCATATTCATCATGATAATATGTCTCCTTAATGTCTATTACTTGTTTATTCTACCATATTTGGTAGGTCAATGCAAGATTGTTCTAGGTCAATTGTCAACTGATAATCGGTCTTATCACGGACGGTGTGTTCGAAGTCAGTGGTGTAGAGGACGAGGCGCAGTTGGTCGCCTTTTTTCATCTTGTAGATAGTTGGTTGCAGCTCAAAGCTACATTCCATCCATTGGTCAGGGGCAACTTCTTCGACCGTCAGCAAGTCTGTCCGATTTTGCAGGTTGAGGAAGCCTTTGGTGATGACACGGTGTGGCGTTTCGGCAAAAGGCAGCTCAAGCAGATTGTCTAGCATATAGTAGCGGCCATTGTCCATGACTCTAGGCTCAAGCGGTGTCGGAATCGGAGTGAGGCGTTTGGCTGGTCCAAAGTCCAGTAGCTGGGCGGAAATCAGGCCCTTGTCCGTGCTGGATTTGAGGCGCAGTTTGAGCTGGGTGGCTCCGTTGAGGAAGAGGTCGTCTTCCAAAGTCCAATCCAGAGTAATCTGGTTGACCTTGCCGTCAAAGAGTTCGTTTTTAAAGCTTTGGTAGTTTTTGGCAAAACGATTGTAATCTTCTTCTGAATACTGATTTTGAATCTCTTGAGAGCCTTTACCTAGATGGAAATGAGCGTAGTTCTTCTGTCCACCAAAGTCTTCCAGAGTTAGCCAGCTTTGAGCTTGGCTGTTGTCCTGCCAGATGACTGGTGGCAGTTCGAAGTCTGAAGCATGGCCTAGCAGTTTCTTGCTGAGGAGGGCATTCATGGCTTCGCGGAAGTCGATGGACTGCCAGTTGTTCATGTAAACATGGGCACCGTTATGGAAAAAGAGGTGCTTTTTGATGTGAGCTGGCAGAGCTCGGAACATATTATAAACATGGAGGGGCTTGACATTCCAGTCCTGAGAGCCGTGGGTGAAGACGACTTCGCCCTTGACTTTATCTGTATGGAGCAGGTAGTTGCGGTCATGCCAAAATTGATTGTAATCTCCGGTTTGCCGGTCTAAGTCTTTACGCTGTTGCTCTAAGCTTTGCTGATAAGCGTCATTATGACGTAGATAGTCACCAGCCCTCAGGTTGCGGGAATAGGTCAGTTCGGTCAGGGATTCAAAATCCTCTCCGGGATAGCCGCCAGGGCTTGTGACAAGGCCGTTTTCGCGGTAGTAGTTGTACCAAGAAGAAATCCCAGCTTCGGCGATAATGACTTCCAGCCCGTCTACGCCAGTCGTTGCCAGCCCGTTGGACATGGTGCCTAGATAGGAGATACCGGTCGTAGCCACTTTTCCGTTGGACCAAGTAGCCTTGATTTCCCGCTGGCGTGTGTGGTCGGTGAAGGCTCGGCAACGGCCGTTGAGCCAGTCGATGACATTCTTGTAGGCCTCAATCTGCTGGTAGTCGCCGCTGGTCATCAGTCCTTGAGAATCTTTGGTTCCCACGCCAGACACATAGAGATTGGCAAAACCGCGGGGTAGCAAGTAGTCGTTGAGCGTGTAGGTGCCGATATGACCTAATTTTTCCTCGGCTTCAGAGACTTCTTGGGCAGGAGCTGGCGAATCTATCTGGAGCAATTTAAGCTCGGGTTCTTGGACTGTGATGTGATGAGGTTCTTTCCTTGCTAGGTCCACATTCATATTGTGGAGAGCCTTGTCGCTGGCCGGGTCGTTGGTTCCCTGATGATAAGGAGAAGCGGTCATGACAGCAGGGGTTTTCCCTTGGTAACGAGGACGGATAATGCTGACCTTGACTAGATCTGGCAGGCCGTCGCTATCAGTATCAACTCGGCTTTCCACATAAACCACCTCGCGGATGGCATCGTGGCTGGAAAAGGTTGCCAGGCTCTTGCCGTTGAAGTAGTGGTAGGTATTGTCCTCAGGGATCAATCCCTCGCTGACCAGCTTATCAACCAACAGATTGCCATTTTTTGTTCGAGTGTTGAGCAACTGGTAGAGGTTTTCTAGCAGATCGCCGTAAACGATAGGGAAGTTGCTTTCTGTTCGGAATTTCTCAAGATCGGTGAAATCAACAAAAGGCACAAAATCCAAGAGCTGAAAGGCAGTCATATAGAAGACCTCAGCTGTCAGTTCGAGGTCTGACTCGAAGAAGGTCAATAGGTCGGTTTCGCTATCAGCCGCCCAAGCTCGAAGCAAGTAGTCTGTATCCTGATAGAGAAAGAAACAACGTTGTAGGAAGCTTTGGAGATTGTCTTTGTCAGAAAGGTGCGGCTCATAGATGAAGCCCAACTCGGCTAATTCTTGGCGCATAGTGTCTGGATTTGTCTTGCTATAACTATACTGATTGAAGCGCATATTTTTCCCTCTTTTTCTGGTTTTTATTTAAAATGACCTTTACATTATCCATTATACTTGATAAAATATAGATTGTCTAAAAAATTTTAAAGGAGAAATTAGATGGATTTCAGTTGGGCTATTAAATATGCCACGGAATTTTTAGGAACAGCTATCCTTATTATTTTGGGGAATGGTGCTGTTGCCAATGTTGAATTAAAAGGAACTAAAGGTCATCAAAGTGGCTGGTTGGTCATTGCTGTTGGTTACGGTATGGGGGTTATGATTCCAGCTTTGATGTTTGGAAATACCTCAGGTAACCACATCAACCCTGCCTTCACTTTAGCACTTGCGATTAGTGGTTACTTCCCTTGGGCTCAGGTAGCTCCTTATATTATTGCTCAAGTTTTGGGTGCGATCTTTGGACAGGCTTTGGTCGTAGCGACACACCGCCCTTACTACTTGAAAACAGAAAATCCAAACAATATCTTGGGTACTTTCTCAACCATTTCAAGTCTAGATCACGGAACACCTGAATCTCGTAAAGCAGCAACAATTAATGGCTTTATCAATGAGTTTGTTGGTTCCTTTGTTCTTTTCTTTGCAGCGATGGGCATGACTAAACTTCACTTCGGTGCGGAATTGAAGGTTCTTATCGAGAAGAATGTACAACAACAAGCTCTTCAAGCAGCTCAAGCAGGTCAAAAAGTAGCAGAATCTGATGTTCAAAGTCTTATTCACAATACATTTGCACAAGCAACAAATGGATCATCTGCTGTCGCTCACTTGGCACTTGGTTTCCTTGTCATGGCTTTGGTAACTTCACTTGGAGGTCCTACTGGACCAGGTCTTAACCCAGCCCGTGACCTCGGACCTCGTATCTTGCACTTTATCTTGCCAAAATCAATCCTTGGTGAACACAAGGGCGATTCAAAATGGTGGTATTCTTGGGTACCGGTTGTTGCACCAATTGCAGCTGGTATTGCAGCAGTAGCTTTATTTAAAGCAATTTACGGATAATATTTATCAAAAGACTGAGAGAAATCTCGGTCTTTTTTTGTTGGCTTCTGACTAATAGAAAAATACGATTTGGTTTATATTTTTGGTCTGTTAGATTAGGATAGTGGAAATGTTCTGAAAATTGTTGGTTTGCGCATAATTTCTTGTCAAAAAAATGAAAATTTATTACAATAAAATAGTTTGGAGGAAGTTATGAGTGTGAATCATGTTGCAAGAATTGTTCCAGTAATAAAAGTAAATAATCGGAACCTAAATCAAGATTTCTATAGCAAAACGCTAGGGATGAAATCCCTATTAGAAGAAGGAGCCCAGTTGTCTTTGGGCGATCAAACCAAAACAGAAAGATTGATTTTAGAAGAATCTCCAAGCATGCGCTCTCGTCGAGTGAAAGGGGCAAAGAAATTGGCTCGCTTAGTGATCAAGGTGGCACAAGCGTCAGAAATTGAGGCTTTGTTGGCTCGAGAGATTGAAGTTGATAGTTTATATCGTGGGGAAAAAGGTTATGCTTTTGAAGCGACTTCTCCAGAAGGCGATCGCATCTTACTCCATGCGGAAGAGGATCTGAGTAGCTTACAACCAGTCGAAAAAACTCCTGGATTTGAAGGGCAGGACGATTTTATCGGTTTGAGTCAATTTGATGTGGAAAAGATTGAGCTTCGTGTCCCAGATTTACAGGCTGTCAAAACTTTCTATCAGCCAATGAGCAATGTCTTGGATTTCCTAGATGTGCAGGAAGCCCAAGGAGAAGATTTGACGGCTGATAATACGAAAACTTGGGATCTGGCTATGCTCAAATGTTTGGTGGCAGACTTTGATGTGGAAAAATTGTCATCGATTTTTGCGACACAGGAATTTTTTGTACCTAAATCTAAAAAATTCTTAGTCAGCCAAGATCGAAATAATATTGAACTATGGTTTGAGCAACTATGACCCAGCGGATTTTAGAAAAGATCTATCAGCAGCTTGCTGCGGGTCTCTATCCTGGGGCTAGTTTGTCTCTTTATCGTGATGGACACTGGCAGAGTTTTTATCTGGGCTTGGCAGACCCAGCCAATCAGTCAGCAACGCGAGCAGGTCTGGTTTATGATCTAGCCAGTGTCAGCAAGGTGGTCGGCGTAGGAACCTTGGTGGCATTTTTGTTTCAGACTGGCGACTTGGATATCGATGCGCCTTTGCGGCGCTATTATCATGCCTTTCATGATGATCGGGTGACCCTGCGTCAGCTGTTAACCCATACCTCTGGGCTCGATCCCTTTATTCCCAATCGGGATAGGCTCAATGCTCAAGAATTAAAGGCGGCTCTAAATAGCTTGATGGTGCTGGACGACAAAACCTTCCATTATACAGATGTTAATTTTCTCCTGCTGGGTTTTATGCTGGAGGAGCTGTACGGGGAAGCTTTGGACCGCTTATTTGAAGACAAGATTTTTAAGCCGTGGGCGATGCGAAAAACCAGCTTTGGACCAGTAGCTTCTGCGGTGCCGACTGTTCGTGGCGTTGAAGCAGGGGTGGTTCATGATCCCAAAGCGCGTGTCTTAGGCCATCATGCCGGTAGCGCTGGGCTTTTTTCAAGACTTGAGGATTTGCAGATTTTTTTAGAGCATTATTTGCAGGATGAATTTGCAGAGAAATTGAGCCAAAACTTTGCTCTAGAGCCGGGCAAGACACGCAGTCTAGCTTGGAATTTGGAAGGGGAATGGCTGGATCATACTGGCTATACGGGGACTTTTATCATGTACAATCGGGCGGAACAGAAAGCCGCAATCTTTCTTTCCAATCGCACCTATGAAAAGGATGAACGTGCCCAGTGGATTTTAGACCGCAATGAATTGATGGATTTAATCAGGAAAGAGTGGTAGCCTCCTCCTTACCGAAGTCAAAGGTCAGTCGCTGATGTTGAAATAGGATAGAACTCCGGCACTTGCTTGGAGTTTTTGACTGCTTAACGCGACTTTATCAGTTAAGATGGGAAAAGATCGCTTTTTTTTCAAAAGTATATTAAAATATAGAAGATAGAAGGAAGAAATAGAGAGAAAGTATGACAAAAGAGAAGGGTGTCGGCAAGGCACATAGCAAGATTATTCTGATGGGAGAGCATTCGGTGGTCTATAGCTATCCAGCCTTGGCTTTGCCTCTCAATAATATCGAAGTGACTTGTCAGGTATTTCCTTCTGAGAAGCCTTGGACTCTCTATGAGGAAGATACCTTGTCCATGGCTGTTTTTGCCTGTCTGGAGCACTTGGGAAAGCAAGGCGCACAGATTCGTTGCCAGGTGAATTCCATGGTGCCAGAAAAGCGAGGCATGGGTTCGTCTGCAGCTGTCAGCATTGCAGCTATTCGTGCGGTTTTTGACTACTTCGAAGAGGCCTTGGATCGTGAGACTCTGGAAATTCTGGCCAATCGAGCAGAGATGATTGCCCATATGAATCCAAGTGGTCTGGATGCCAAGACCTGTCTTAGTGATGTAGCCATCAAGTTTATCCGCAATGTCGGATTTTCAGAAATTGAGTTAGATTTGGGCGCCTATCTGCTGATTGCAGATACGGGTATTCACGGACATACGCGGGAAGCCATCAAAAAGGTGGAAAGCTTGGGTCAGGAGGCTCTGCCCCTTTTACAGGAGTTGGGAAATCTGACAAAAATCGTTGAAAAGGCGATCCAACTCAAGGATTTGCTGACGATGGGACAGGCCATGACCAAGGCGCATGGCAAACTAGCCCAGTTGGGAGTTTCCTGCCAGCTATCTGATGACTTGGTCGAGCTGGCACTTGAAAATGGGGCTCTTGGAGCCAAAATGAGCGGCGGTGGCCTAGGCGGCTGCGTGATTGTGCTAATCAAAGAAAAGAAAGAGGCGGAAGACCTAGCCCGTCTTTTGAGAGAGAAAGGAGCCAGCAATATATGGATAGAAAGCCTGTAAGTGTCAAGTCTTACGCCAATATTGCCATTGTCAAGTATTGGGGCAAGGCAGATGCTGAGCGGATGATTCCTTCCACTAGCAGTATTTCCTTGACTTTAGAGAATATGTATACCCAAACCCAGTTAAGTCCACTTTCTGCTGAGGCTGCTGGCGATGAATTTTATATCGATGGGCAATTGCAAAGCCCAGAAGAGCATGCTAAAGTCAGTCGGATTATTGATCGCTTTCGGACGGAGCCAAGTGATTGGGTTCGGATTGACACCAGTAACAATATGCCGACAGCTGCAGGTTTATCCTCTAGTTCCAGCGGCTTATCTGCCTTGGTCAAGGCTTGTGATGCTTATTTTGAAACTCATTACAATACTGAGGAACTGGCTCAGTTGGCCAAGTTTGCTTCAGGTTCGTCAGCCCGCTCCTTTTTTGGTCCTTTGGCAGCATGGGACAAGGATAGCGGAGCGATTTATCCTGTGCAAACCGACCTTAAGCTAGCCATGATTATGTTGGTGCTTCATGATGAGAAAAAGCCGATTTCTAGTCGACTTGGCATGCAACTTTGTTCTGAAACTTCCAAAGATTTTCAGGCTTGGATTGACCAGTCAGCTCAGGACTATCAGGATATGCTGGCCTACTTAAAGGACAATGATTTTGAGAAAGTTGGGCAGTTGACCGAGGAGAATGCCCTGCGGATGCATGCAACGACAGAGACAGCCACGCCTCCATTTACTTATCTGACGGAGGAAAGCTATGCTGCGATGGATTTTGTTCGCCAGCTCCGAGACCAGGGGCGTCGTTGTTATTTCACCATGGACGCTGGTCCTAATGTCAAGGTTCTCTGCCTTGAAGAGAACTTGGAAGACTTGGTGCCCCTCTTTGCGGATCAGTACCGTCTGATTGTCTCCAAAACGAAGGAATTGCCTGATGGAAACTAAGATGCAAGTCCAGACATGTGGAAAACTCTATCTAGCTGGGGAATATGCTGTCCTGAGTCCTGGTCATGCGGCTTTGATTAAGAATATTTCCATCTATATGCGGGCAGAGATTGAGGCGGCGGACAGCTATGAGCTGGATTCGGATCTTTTTAGCCATAAAGCCAGTCTAGCACCAGATGCGGATTATGCCTTGATTCAGGAGACCATTCAGCTGATGAACGACTATCTCAGCTTGCTGCAACGCCCATTGCACCCATTTGCTTTGACCATCAGAGGAAAAATGGAGAAAGACGGGCGCAAGTTTGGGCTGGGTTCCAGTGGCAGCGTGGTTGTCCTGACAATCAAGGCGATGGCTGCCTTTTATCAGCTGCAACTAAGCTCTGACCTCCTTTTTAGACTAGCTGCAGTGGTGCTTCTCAAGCGGGGGGATAATGGCTCCATGGGAGATCTGGCCTGCATTGCTTATGAACAACTGGTTTATTACCGATCTTTTGATCGGATGGCAATCCGCCAGCGATTGGTCGACACAAATCTGTTAGAGATTTTGAAGCACGACTGGGGCTATGAAATCAAACCAATCCATCCTAGTTTGACCTGTGATTTCTTGGTGGGTTGGACGAGAGAACCGGCTATTTCGAGTGACCTTGTCAAGCAGGTTAAGTCGAGCTTAAACGAGGACTTCTTGACTCAAACCCAGCTTCAGGTGGACAGTCTGAAAGAAGCTCTTTTGTCGGCTGATAAGATAGCTGTAAAAGATAGCCTATTGACTGCCAGTCAGTTATTAGATAGCCTCAGTCCGCTGATTTACACGGAGAAATTACAGGACTTAAGAGAGGCGAGTCAGGGCTTAGATTGTGTCGCTAAAAGCAGTGGAGCTGGCGGTGGAGACTGTGGCTTCGCCCTGTCTTTTGCTACCGAAGATAGCCAAACCTTGATCCAACGCTGGCAAGAAGCTGGTCTGGAATTACTTTACCAAGAAAGGATGGGTGCTCATGAGCCAAAGTCGTAAAGATGATCATATCAACTACGCCCTAGAACAGCCCCTTGGCTACAATAGCTTTGATGATATAGAATTGATTCATCGTTCTTTGCCGGCCTATGATTTGGACGAGATTGACTTATCCACTCATTTCGCTGGGCGTGACTGGGATTTTCCCTTTTATATCAATGCCATGACAGGTGGAAGTCCAAAAGGGCGAGAAATCAATGAAAAACTGGCTAAAGTGGCGGAGACCTGCGGCATCCTCTTTGTGACAGGTTCTTACAGTGCCGCTCTGAAAAATCCAGATGATGATTCTTATGCTGTGGCAAAGGATAAGCCTAGTCTACTCTTGGCCAGCAATATCGGACTTGACAAACCAGTAGCAGCAGGCTTGCAGGCGGTATCGGATTTGAAACCTTTGTTTCTCCAGCTACATGTCAATGTCATGCAAGAATTGCTAATGCCTGAGGGAGAGCGGACTTTCAGAACTTGGAAGCAGCATTTGGAAGCCTATGGAAAAGATTTTCCGGTCCCCCTTGTCCTCAAGGAAGTAGGCTTTGGCATGGATAGAAAGACGATTGAGGAAGCGCAGGCACTAGGAATTTCAACCTTTGATATTTCTGGTCGTGGTGGAACGAGCTTTGCCTATATTGAAAATCAGAGGAGCGGTCAGCGAGACTATCTCAACGGTTGGGGGCAGACCACAGCCCAGGCCTTACTGGCAGCCCAAGACTGGGTGGACAAGGTGGAGTTATTGGCTAGCGGTGGCATTCGCCATCCTCTAGACATGGTCAAAGCCTTGGTCCTTGGTGCTAAAGCAGTCGGCCTTTCTCGGACTATGTTAGCCTTGGTCGAAAAATATCCAGTCGAAGAGGTCGTTGCTATCGTAAATGGCTGGAAAGAAGACTTACGTTTATTGATGTGTGCCCTGTCTTGTCGCAACCTTGAAGACTTAAAATCCGTCCCTTATCTGCTTTACGGTCGATTAAAAGAAGGAGCCGAACAGGTGCAATAATCAGTGGATGCTATGCTTTATCTAGCTGATAAAATGCTTTGGCAGATCATTCAAAGAAAAGCGAAATTTATTCTTGCTATTTGCTGGAAAATCTAGTATAATTATTATTTGTGAGTGAACCTCACTTACCCCTTGCAACGTCTTGGGGTCATTAGACCAAAAGGAGGAACATATCAATGGCTAAATACGAAATTCTTTATATTATTCGTCCAAACATTGAAGAAGAAGCTAAAAACGCTTTGGTAGCACGCTTTGACTCTATCTTGACTGACAACGGTGCAACTGTTGTTGAATCAAAAGACTGGGAAAAACGTCGTCTTGCATACGAAATCCAAGATTTCCGTGAAGGACTTTACCACATCGTTAACGTTGAAGCAAACGACGATGCAGCTCTTAAAGAGTTTGACCGTCTTTCAAAAATCAACGCTGACATTCTTCGTCACATGATCGTCAAACTTGACGCTTAAGAAGGTAAATTATGATTAATAACGTTGTACTTGTGGGACGTATGACCCGTGATGCTGAACTTCGCTATACACCGCAAAACCAAGCGGTCGCAACCTTTACTCTGGCTGTTAATCGCAACTTTAAAAATCAAAGTGGTGAGCGTGAAGCGGACTTTATCAATGTTGTTATCTGGCGTCAGCAGGCAGAAAATCTTGCTAATTGGGCCAAAAAAGGCGCTTTGATTGGAATTACTGGTCGCATTCAGACTCGTAATTACGACAATCAGCAAGGTCAGCGTGTCTATGTCACAGAAGTCGTTGCAGACAATTTCCAGCTTCTGGAAAGTCGTGCAAGCCGTGAAGGGCAGCCTTCAGCTGGCTTTGGTGGCGGTGGCTTCGGTGGAAATTCTGCACCAAGCTATGGTAATGCTGACTCATTCAACCAAGTACCGAATTTTTCTCGTGAAGAAAGTCCTTTTGGGAATTCAAATCCAATGGACATTTCAGACGATGATTTACCATTCTAAAAATGGACAAAACTAGAACTATAATATAAAGGAGAATAACATGGCTCAACAACGTCGTGGCGGATTCAAACGCCGTAAAAAAGTTGATTACATCGCAGCAAACAAGATTGAATATGTTGATTACAAAGATACTGAGCTTCTTAGCCGTTTCGTTTCAGAACGTGGGAAAATCCTTCCTCGTCGTGTAACAGGAACTTCAGCTAAAAACCAACGTAAAGTAACAACAGCTATCAAACGCGCTCGCGTAATGGCTTTGATGCCTTTCGTAAATGAAGACTAATATGAATCCCTGCTTCTAGCAGGGATTTTTGCTTTCTTGATGATAGAAAAGGACAATGCTATAATAGAAGAAACTATCAAGATATGGGAGGCTTGACATGACAGAAGAACTAGCCATCAGAAAGATGCTTTTTGAGGATATTGAAGGCTTATCGAATGCTTTTATCCAGCAAGGCTGGCCTGGTCGGAGAGAGATTTTAAAAAACTACTTTCTGGAGCAAGAGGCGGGTGAGCGCCAAGTTTTGGTGGCGGTTGTTGGGGAATCTTTGGCTGGTTACATTACAGTTATTCCCTTGGCAAAGCATGGGCCTTTTGCTGGCCTTTATCCTGAGTTAACGGATTTTAATGTCTTTGAAAGTTTCCAAAAGCGAGGAATTGGCACAGCTTTATTGGACAAAGCAGAGCAAGTAGCGCAGCATTATTCAGATGTGGTCAGCTTGGGTGTTGGGCTACATAAAGGCTATGGTCCAGCACAACGACTGTATGTAGGTCGCGGTTATATGCCAGATGGGTCAGGAGTTTGGTTTCAAAATCAGCCACTCGCGCCCTATGCTTCGTGCGATAATAATGATGACTTGGTCTTATACTTTTCAAAAAGAGTAAAGTAAAAGAGGTTGCAAAACCTCTTTTTTTATGCTGCTTAATATTTCGCTGGTCCCATAGTCGCACTCTTGATATTGAAGCGCTTCTTGAGGTAGAAACGGAGTGCTAGGGTGATCCCTCCGATGATGGCAACGACAATGTTTGACAAATGTGGATTGAGAGAGTCGGGCAGTAGGCTAGAACCAACAATTGAAAGGGTCCAAAGAGCAATAGCTACTAGCATAATAAGGATTGATTTGAGTAGATGTGGTCGTTGGCTGCGGTCGGTATCTGGTCCGTAAAAACGGTAAACGAAATGATAGAGGGCGTAGAAAGCGAGACCGCCGACAATACTACCAAAGACAAGTGTCGTCATGCCGTAAACAGATGGTCGAGAAGATGCCAAATTAACGATGGAAGTCAGAACAGTGAAGAAACCGAAAATGAAGAGGACGGAATCCAGCATCATCCATTTTGGATCATCATTTTGTTTGGGATGTTCGGCATCATAGCGCTCCTTAGCAGTGAGAGAAGAAGCCCAGTAAGTTGGTGCCCCATAGAGAGCACGGGCAGGAATGCCCTTGGCTTGATTTTCTAAAATGTTTGGAATGATTTCCTCTAAGATTGCCTTCACTTCTTCGTCGGATTTGCCATCTTTGAGGAGTTGGTGAGTAGCGATGTGGAGAAATTCCTTATTTTTCTTAGTTAGTTTGTCTGATACTACTTGTGACATAAGCGTCCTTTCTGGTGGTTAGAATAATTTTTTATGGAAGAGGTAGAGGGTTAGAGAGCCGCTCAGAGCAAAGGCGATAAACATGATAATCCAGAAGGCATTGGGCTCGCCGTTTAGAGGCAGTTCATTATCTTTGAAGTTCATCCCGTAGGCTGAGAAGAGCATGGTCGGGATAGACATAACAACGGTTACCAAAGCCAGTGTCTTCATGACATTATTCTGGTTGTTGGAAATAATGGAAGCAAAAGTATCTGTCATGCTGTGGAGGATATTTCCATAAATATCAGCCATCTCGATGGCCTGCTGGGTCTCAATCAAGGTATCTTCCAGCAAATCCTCATCTTCCAAGTATTTCTTAATATTGCTGGTAGAGCTGGTTAGTTTTTTAATCACGCGCTCATTGGTTTTGAGGGAGGCTTTGAAATAGACGATGGTCTTTTCCAGCTCCATGAGCTCAATCAGTTCTTCATTTCGAGTTGATTGGTGCAGCTGGCTTTCAATCTGCTCACTTTTGCGGTCAATGGAACGCAGTGCTGTCAGATATAGCTCGGCATTGCGGTAGAGAATCTGAAAGATAAAACGTGACCGCATGAAAGTATAAAAGTTACGCAAGCGACGGTGGATAAAGATATCCAGTAGGGGCAACTTTTCCAAACAAGTCGTGATGATAGCTTCTTCTGTGATGATAATACCAAGCGGGATCGTGACATAGTAAGTCTGGTTATTCCGCTCCTCAGTGATGGGTACGTCTACGATGATCAGTGTGTATTCATCCTCGATGGTGACCCGAGACATTTCCTCGGCATCGAGGGGTGCCCGTAGGTCAGCTATGTCAATGCCAAAGGCGTTTGCGATTTCTAAAGATTCATTTTGGGAAGGATTTACCATATTTATCCAAGTTCCCGATTCAAGTGTATCAATCTCCTTGAACTCGGTTGTTGTTGATAAAAATACTTGCTTCATATCTCCTCCTAGAATCGTTTATAAGCACCGTCTTATTATACTACAAATTCTAGTCTTTTGGGAAAAAGTTTGCAGAAAAATTTGCTATAATAGAAGAAGTTTAAAGGTAAAGTGTGGAAGAGATGCAAGATAAAATTGTGATTCATGGAGCGCGAGCTCATAATTTAAAAAATAT